>JAWOFF010000024.1:0-12598 GCA_046482325.1 Desulfosalsimonadaceae bacterium | reverse complement strand
CCCACGGGCGTGGGGGTGTTTCCTCGGTGCGGAGGATATGGCAAGTAAACGCTCTGTCTTCCCCACGGGCGTGGGGGTGTTTCTATTCCCAAACCCTGTTCCTGTCGGAACACTTCGTCTTCCCCACGGGCGTGGGGGTGTTTCCCTCACCACGGCGCGGCTCGGACGGCAAGCATAGTCTTCCCCACGGGCGTGGGGGTGTTTCTCCGGATTCGGATACGCATTTGCCCACATCCGGGTCTTCCCCACGGGCGTGGGGGTGTTTCTCCAAAGCGCACCCGCAGATATTTTCGGAGAAAGTCTTCCCCACGGGCGTGGGGGTGTTTCCGTGGCCTTGATCTTATCGGCTTTGCTCGGCTCGTCTTCCCCACGGGCGTGGGGGTGTTTCTGAAGGATCAAGAGTTCCGGCAACTTGAGCGGGCTGTGAGGGAGTTGATGGGGAAGATCGCTGAGGATACCGGGTGGTGGAGATGAGGGGGATCGAACCCCTGACCTCGGCGTTGCGAACGCCGCGCTCTCCCATCTGAGCTACATCCCCACAGCTGCTTTCCTGAAATTATCCCATTTTTTTAGCACTGAAGTTCCGGCTCGTCAACAGAAAATCAGGGGCGAAAAAAAACCGGATCAGGCAAAAACCGGATCAGGCAAAAATTTGTGCCTCGGATCCGGAAAGGTCTTTCCGGATACCGAAACGGGTCAGAACAAAATCGTATTTCACCGGGTCCCGGGGAGAAAACTGCCGGAAAGCCCCTGTGATTTCCGCTGCCGCCTTCATGTCCGCCTGCCTGCGGACGGTAAGCCCCAGGCTTTTGCACATGCGGAACATGTGCGTATCCAGCGGAACGATAAGCAGGGCCGGAGAAACTCCTTCCCATCCGCCTGGATCCACTCGGTCTTTTCTGACCATCCAGCGAAGAAACAGGTGAATCCGCTTACAGGCAGAGCCTTTTTCCGGGCAGGCCACAAGGTGGCCGGGGCCGCCCCACTGCCCGGCTCTGCGCAGATCCGCGGAAAAACGGCAGAGGGCCGGATGCATGCTGTTGCCGCATTCCTCCAGATGCATCCGGAAACACTGCTCAAGCGATCCGTAGCCCAGAAGCACCTCCCTGACAGCCCAAAGAAGTGCTGCCATTTGGTGCTCGCCCGCGAAACGATGCACAAAACCTTCCATATCCCGCCGGAGCCGTTCAGGGCCGCAGCCCTCCAGATACGCCCGCGGCGAAGGGCCCATGCGGCTTAAAACCACAGATACGCTTTTTAAAATCTGCCCTACCCGCCCATAGGCCAGGGAGGCGGCAATAAGGCCCGCAATTTCCCGATCTTCCGGCCTTTGATAGGAGTAGAGAAATTCCAGTGGATCCGGATGGACATAACGCCTCCTGTTGTACAGGCGGTAGCAGGCTTCCAGCCTGTCATGCAGATCATCCGGGGGCTGCTGCAGGGGCTTACTCAAAAGCCGCTCCCGGCTTTATGCCAAAAAACTTCAGAATCCGCGCCATGGGGCAGAATCCGGTAAAAGAGGCCTGCGTAAGATTGGCGCCCACCAGGGCAATCAAAAGCAGCCACCAGTAGCTGTGCACAACTGCCAGCAGAAGACTGATAAGAATGACAATCCCGGCCATCCGGAAAATGAGCTTGTCTATATTCATGCCTTTCCTCCGTCGTGAAGATAATTAAGCCGTTTTTAGCTTAAAAAAACTTGAAACGCTCGCTTTAGGTTTAAGATTCAAAAAGACAGCCGGCACGCCTCAGACGTCTCTCCATTTGTAGAGCAGCAGGCTGTTGCTGACCACCGAAATGCTGCTAAGCGACATGGCCAGGGCGGCCAGCATGGGGTGCAGCTGCTGCATAACCGGCGGCGCCCAGGCGAAAGGCATAAGTATGCCCGCCGCCACTGGAATCAACACCACATTGTAGCAGAAAGCCCAGAACAGGTTCTGCCGAACAGTACGCATGGTGCGGCGGCAAAGCCGCAAAGCCAGCGGCACGCCGGAGACGCTTGATCTGCTTAAAATGACGCCTGCCGCTTCAATGGCTACATCCGTGCCGGAGCCAATGGCAAAACCCACATCTGCCTGAGCCAGGGCGGGAGCATCGTTAATGCCGTCTCCCACCATGCCGATCCGCCTGCGTGGTGTTTGCAGTGCCCGCACTTGGGATGCCTTCTCCTCCGGCCGCACATCGGCAATCACATCGTCAATGCCTGCCTGCCGGGCAATAGCATGAGCTGTAGCCGGATTATCACCGGTCAGCATAATCACCGTAAACCCCAGACGATGCAACTCAGCAACCGCCTCACCGGAATCGGGTTTTAATTCATCACCCACAGAAATCAAGCCGAGAAGCACGCCCTCCCGGACAACACCAATAACCGTTTGCCCTTTTTCCTGGATGGAGCTGATATCGGTTTGCGCATGCGTCAGATCAGCGCCCCGGTTTTTAAGCCAATCCGGGCGACCGGCGGCAAATACTGCGCCGTTTATCACAGCCTCAACGCCGGATCCGCCATATGCGCTGAACTGATCAGCATTCAAACGCCCGAGGGACTTGGCATCTGCAGCCGCTGTGACCGCTCTGGCAACCGGGTGCTCCGAGCCCTCCTCAAGGGAGGCCGCAATCCGCAGGAGCTCTTCCCCGGATGCCGCCCCGCCCTCTGTCGGCAAAATATCAAAGACCACCGGCTCGCCCCGGGTCAGGGTGCCGGTTTTATCAAAAACCAGGGTCTTGAGTGCGGCTGCGGTCTCCAGGGTTTCGCTGCTTTTAAAAAGAACCCCGTTCTCCGCAGCCTTGCCCATGCCGGCCATCATGGCGGTTGGCGTTGCAAGCCCCAGGGCGCAGGGGCAGGCAATAACAAGAACCGCCACCAGCCGGATCATGGAAGGGACAAAGGCTGCCGTCAAAAGCAGCCATACAATAAATGTCACCAGCGCAGCCGCGATGACCGCAGGCACGAACCAGGCGGCTACGCGGTCGGCTACAGCCTGGATCGGCGCCTTGCTTCCCTGGGCCGCCTGTACAAGCTGCACGATGCGGGCGAGCGCGGTGTCGCTCCCCACCCGGGTGGCCTCGAAACGCAGGATGCCGTCTTTGTTGATGGTACCGCCGGTTACGGAGTCCCCGGGGCTCTTGTCCACCGGCATGGGCTCGCCGGTAAGCATGGATTCATCCACGGAAGAGCTTCCGCTTTGTATCTCGCCGTCTACCGGTATCCGCCCGCCGGGCCGAACCACCAGCAGATCCCCGGGCTTTACCTGCTCCACCGGGATGTGGGTTTCTTCTCCGTCGCGGACCACAGACGCGGTATCCGGGCGCAAATCCAGAAGTTTGCGAATGGCGCCGCCGGTTTTGCGTTTGGCCCGTACCTCAAGAAGCTTTCCCAGTTTGACCAGCGTAATAATGACGGCCGCGGTTTCAAAATATACGTGCGCCCCCAGCGTGGGGAACAAAAGCACGGCAAGGGAGTAGAAATAGGCCACAGAGGACCCCATGGCCACCAGGACATCCATATTGGCGCTTTTGTTGCGCAGGCTGCGAAAGCCGCCCGTATAATAGTCCCATCCGGTGTAGAACTGCACCGGCGTGGCCAGAAGCAGAAACAGCCAATCCACCGCGGCCGCCTGGGCCCAGCTGCCAAAAAGCCCCATGTCGCGGCCCATGGAGAGAACAAAAAGCGGGGCTGTAAACAGGAGCCCCACCGCAAATTTGCGGGCCTGGTCCCGTACCTCGGCGGCCCGCGCCGCCTCCCCGCTGTCCGCGGAGGTCTCCGCCTCGACCGGCACTGCGCCGTATCCGGCCTTCTCAACGGCTGCCACCATCTGGTCAACATCGGTGGCAGCCGGCAGATAAGAAACCTGCGCCTTTTCCGCCGCAAAATTCACGGAGGCGGAAATCACCCCCGGCACCTTTTGCTTGAGCACGCGTTCAATGGTGGCCGCACAGTTGGCACAGGTCATGCCCGTAAGCGCAAGCTCTGCGCTGGCGGAAGTCACCCCGTAGCCCGCTTTCTCCACCTGTCCTACAACATCTGCAGCCCCGGCGGACTTATCATCTACTTTCACTGTCAGCTCTTCAGAGGCGAAATTCACATTCGCCTCCTCGATGCCCTGGAGCTTGCGGACGCTGCGTTCAATGTTTGCTGCGCAGTTGGCACAGGTCATGCCCGTAACCGGCAGACGCAACTGCTGATGGGCCATATCCGCTTACTCCGCCGGGTAGTTGATTTCTTTCAGCTTCTCCCGGATCTTTTCTTCAGTGGCCGGCTCCTCGTATTCCACGGAGATCTGCTTTTTGTCCACATCCCCATCCATGAGGTTGACGCCGCCGATTTCCTTTAACTCGTTGCGGATCGTGTGTACACAATGGTCGCAGCTGATATTTGGCACGGAAAAAATTTTTTTTGCCATATTGGATACAATCTCCATACTGTTTCCGGATTTTCAAACAACTCAAGACCCCTGGCCTTTTTCAATACCCCTGCAGAGAAGCCCGAAGGGCCTGATCAAGCTTTGGACAGGAAAAGGAAAAGCCAGCTTTTTCAAGCTTTGCCGGATACACCCGCTGACCCTTGACGAGCACATCAGCCAGCTCGCCGACCGCAATACGCATGACAAAGCCGGGCACTCTTAAAAAGGCCGGGCGCCCCAGGATCTGCCCCAGAGTTCGGACAAAATCCCGGTTTCTGACCGGCTCCGGAGCGGTAAAATTAACCGGGCCTGAGATTTCCGGGTTTTCAATAACGAAAATATGGGCTGCCACCAGATCCTTCAGATGAATCCAGGAAAACCACTGCCTGCCGCTTCCCAGGGGGCCGCCCATAAACATCCGAAAAGCCGGAAGCATGGAGGCAAGCGCCCCGCCGCTTTTGTCCAGAATAATCCCAAAGCGGGCCAGCACCACGCGGGCACCTTTGTTTTCCGCCTGCCTGGCCTCGTGCTCCCAGTCAACAGCCAGGCGGGCCAGAAAATCGTCTCCGGCGGAAGCGGACTCATCCACTGCTTCATCGCCCCTGGGGCCATAAAAGCCGACGGCAGATGTGTTTATCAAAACGGCTGCCCGCTCCCCGGACAGGGCCTCTACCACGTTGCGGGCCGTCAGTATCCGGCTTTCATAGATGGCTTTTTTGGTCTCTTCGCTCCAGCGGCGGAATATGTTCACGCCCGCCAGGTTGATTACCGCATCCGCCTCTTTGACAGCTTTCTGCCAACTGCCGGGCCGGGAGATGTCCGCCTCGATAAACCTATAGCCCGACCGGCTGCCTGAGGCTTTTCCGGGATGCCTGTCAACCCCGCTCACTTCAAAGCCTCGGTCCAGAAGCGCAGGGACAAGAGAGCTTCCAACAAATCCTGAACTTCCTGTAACCAGAACATACATGAGAATATTCCTTTCCTGAAACCGCCGAAACCGGCGGAACCGAAGAAAAAAAGACTAGTCCACCAGCAGCACGGAAACCTCTTTTGCCCCGTAAAGCACTTTCTGGGGCACGCTGCCCAGAAAAAACTCCTTGAAGCCGGAAAGCCCCTGCTTGCCCAAAACGATGAGGTCAAAGCCGCCGTCTGCCGCCTCCCGGATTATATCGCGGGCCACTCCCTTCTTCCGCACAATTATTTTGGCCTCCACATTTTTCGTCTCAAAGCCCGCATTGACAAGGGCCTGCCGGGCCTGCTCCATAGCTTGGCTGACAACCTGCTTTTTTTTGTCCTCAAGCGTGCAGAAAGCGCTCTGCTCGGCCTTAAAATAGGGGGTAAGTTCAGGGCTTTCCATGGCGCACAGGGCCTCGGTATCCAAGAGCACGTTAAACAGCTTCACCCTGGACTCAGCAGAGAAGCTTGCGCCGACAAACTCAACTGCCCGCTTGGAGTTCTCGGATTCATCAAAAGCGATCAGAATTTTTTTTGCCATACGGGTGTTCTCCTTTCACTACAATATTTCCATTATTTGCCGCACACGGCCAGGCTCCCGGGGCCGGCTGACAAGGGGACCCCCGGCCAGCTGGGGCAGCTTATCTGTGAAGGACGCCCCCGGCTGCTCGTATAGAATTCCAATGGGAATCTCATCGCCCCACTGCTGGGCCGTTTTCATTGCCAAATCCCTGTCGGCGGGGTCGTAGTCCGTATCAAAAAGATCCCTGACCCTTTTTTTATACCAGGCAAAAGTATTGACATGATTAAAGGAAACACAGGGCTGAAGCACATCCACCAGGCTAAAGCCCTTGTAGCGGATGGCTCGCTGCAGAATCCGGCTCAGGTTTTGCCTGTTTCCGGAAAATCCCCGGGCCACAAAGCCGGCACCCATAGACAGGGCCACTGCCAGTGGGGGAAAGCTCCCGGAAATCACCCCGCCGCGCTGAATTCCGGTTATAAAACCCGGGTCCGAAGTAGGCGAGGCCTGACCCTTGGTCAGCCCATAGACCTTGTTGTTATGCACAATCAGAGTCAGGTCAATATTTCTGCGAATGGCGCTTAAAAAATGATTGCCGCCTTCTCCGTAGCAGTCTCCGTCTCCGGAGTTTACCAGGATGGTTAACTCATGATTGGCCAGTTTGGCCCCGGTGGCAACAGGAAGTGCGCGGCCGTGGAGACCATGGAAAAAATTGCACTTCATAAAATGCGGGGTTTTGGCCGCCTGTCCGATGCCGGAGACCAGCAGCACCTTCTCCGGCAACAGCTCCAGCCCGGCCAGGGCCTCCTTCATGGCCTCAAGAATCATGAAGTTGCCGCAACCCGGACACCATTTGTTCTCAAAATCACACTGATAGGCTTGAACATCAACCATGGCTGTATCCCATAAGCTTTTTCCACTGCGCTGCAATTTCGCGTGCAAACAAAGGTCTGCCGTCATACTTCAAAATGCTGCCGGCAGCCTGAATGCCTGTTTGCCCGCGGAGCAGATCCCGGAACTGGCCCGTGGCATTCTGCTCGACCGTAAAAACCTCTTTGTTCTCTATTGCCGACCGCGCCGCTTCACAAGGAAAGGGCCACAGGTCGGAGAAATGCAGGCACCCTACGTCATGGCCTTCTTCACGCAAAAAATCCGCCGCTTCCCTTATCGCGCCAAATGATGAGCCCCAGCCCACCAGAAGATTTCCGCTGCCAGCGTGGCACCCCTCCGGCGGCCGCATCTCCTCCAGCATATACGGGGTCTTGGCAAAGCGCTTTTCCATCATAGCGGTTCGGTCGGCTGCCTTCTCGCTTATATGCCCGTCTTCGCGGTGCTCATTGCCGCTTACACCTACAAGCGCTTTTCCCATGCAGGGAAGTGAGCGCGGCGACACCCCGGATTTCGTATAGGCGTAGCGCTTATATGCCTCGGGGTCGGCCATGTCAGCGTCCCCTATCACATAGCGCCGGATCGTCTCCGGTGCCTCGAAAGCCCCGGCGCTGACCGTAATAGAATCCGTAAAAAACTGGTCCACAAGAATAATTGCCGGCACCTGGTATTTCCAGGCCAGATCAAAAGCGCGGATAACCATCCCAAAAGCATCATCCGCGGAGGCCGGCGCAAATACGAACCTGGGAAACTCGTCCTGGGCTGCGCGGATCACAAACAACAGGTCCGCCTGCGCCGTCCTGGTGGGAAGGCCGGTTGCAGGGCCGGGCCGCTGCGCATTGATAATGACAAGCGGCGTCTCCGTTATACCCGCAAGTCCCAGACCTTCTGTCATCAGACAGAATCCGCCGCCTGAAGTCGCGGTTAACGCCCGGACCCCGGCAAAAGAAGCGCCGATTACCATATTGACGGCCGCAATTTCATCCTCTGCCTGCTCCACCACCAGAGGAGCAGAATCCGAAAACTCAGCCAGGTTTGCCATTATGCCTGTCGAGGGAGACATGGGATAAAAAGCGGCGAGCCGGCAGTCCGCAGCCAAAGCCCCCAGTGCAAGCGCCCGCGCGCCGGCTCTAAGCACACCCTTCTCTCCGTCCATGGGCCACTGAAAGCTCCAACTGAAGGCCATATCATTTGCGGCCCTGAAGCCGGCTTCTGCGGCCTGCAGGTTGTTTTCCAGAACTTTGGCATCCGCCCGGGAAAAACGCTCACCAAGCACTTCCCTGAGGGGCTCAAACGGCGCTCCGCAAAGGGCAAGGCATACACCTGCAGCAGCCGTATTGGCCATGATCCGGCCGCCCGCCTCTTCCGCCATCCGTGTAATGGGGATGGCCCGGACCCGGCTGTCCTGGTCCGTTTCCTCGCCGTCCAGCACAATCAGCCCGCCTTCTGCAAGCTCGTGCTCATGCAGATCCACTGTTTCCTGGTTCAGGGCGACAATCAGATGAACGGGATAATCGGGAGAGCCTACAGGCTGATCGCTTATCCGGATCTGGAAAAAACTGTGACCGCCCCGTATTCTGGACTCGAAATCATTGATGGCCATCAGATGGAGTCCGGATTTCAGGCAGGCGCGGCTCAGCAGATCGCCCACGGTCTGAATGCCCTGTCCTGCCTCGCCGCCTACCAATATACTGACATCCACTACCATTGTTTCCTCCCGCCCCTTGCAGTTAAATTTTTCCGCTGCGCCCGTCGTCACAGGCATCATCCTTATCCGAAAAACGCTGATGCTCTGGAAACTCGGGGGCTTTGGTGCAGGCCTCCGGACCTTCCGCGGACCCGGGGGAGGCTTCCGGCTGCGCCTGCTTCTTTTGATCGGAGAGACACTGCAGGGCGTCCTCATAGTCCGGCTCCCGGCCGATTTCGCTCACAAGCTGAGTATAGGCGATCTTCCCCTCCGAATCCACAATCACCACGGCCCTTGCCAGAAGCCCGGCCATCGGCCCATCGAGGATGCGCAATCCGTAATCCCGGCCGAAATCCAGATTCCGGAGTTCGGAGAGCGATATTACGTTCTCCAGACCCTCGTCGGTATTGAACCGGGCATGGGCAAAGGGGAGATCCCGGGAGATACACAGGATCTCCGTATTTTCATACCTGGTCACGGCATTATTGAACCGCCTGACCGATTCGGCGCAAACCGGGGTTTCAACGCTGATAAAGATATTGAGAACCAGGTTTTTCCGCTTCAGCCCCGAGAGGCTGAGGTCGGAAAAGTCGGTCCCGGTCAGCAGAAAGTCCGGCGCCGGATCACCGATTGCCGGCAGTTCGCCGGATGTGTGGACTGCTTGTCCCTTGAATGTTACCTCCGCCATATCAAACCTCCTGAAATTATCGGGTCGTTGTATAGTCCGCGGCAAAAACCGCTCTTCTAGTATAATTCCTTTTGCCGGACGCGCCAATCGGCTACTGCAAAGATCTCTACATGATCTTATCCTTTGCCCCCATAAGGGTCTTATAGCCGCCGTTTAAATTCCTGACATGAAATCCGTGCTGCTTCATCATGCGGTAGGCGATATAGCCCCTCAGGCCAATGGCGCAGAAGGGTATGTAGCGCTTGCTCTTATCCAGCTCCGGCAGCCTGTTGCGCAGCTCATTTACCGGAATATTTAGTGCACCCGGAATTTCACCGCTTTCCTCAAGCTCATCCTTGTCCCTCACGTCCAGAAGCACATCTGTTTCAGGGTCCAGATCGTTGTACTGGTTCCAGTCCACCTTTTTGACATCGCCCTTCATCAGGTTGGCGGCCACAAAGCCGGCCATATTGACCGGATCTTTGGCGGAACCGTAGGGCGGGGCATAAGCAAGTTCCAGTTCCTCAAGCTGGAAAACCGTCATTGAGCCATGAATGGCGGTTGCCAGCACATCTATGCGCTTGTCAACGCCTTCGCCGCCTACAATCTGCGCACCCAGGATCTTTCCGCTGCCGGGCGAGAACAGCAGTTTCACGGCCATCATTTCAGCCCCGGGGTAATAAGAGGCATGGGAGCCGGAATGGCTGTAAGAGACATAATAGGGAATGCCGCGGCGCTGCAGGGTCTTCTCGCCGGCGCCGGCGGAGGCCACGGTCTGATCAAAAAGTTTCACCACCGAGGTCCCTATGGTACCCCGAAAGTTGGAGCGCCGGCCCATGACGTTGTCTGCGGCAATGCGCCCCTGCTTGTTGGCGGGCCCGGCAAGCGGGGTCATCGTGGAATGGCCGCTGCCAAAATCCTTTACTTCCACCGCGTCGCCCACTGCATAAACGTTGGGATCCGAGGTCTGCATGGTATCGTCCACCCGGATGCCGCCCAACTCCCCGATTTCAAGGCCCGCATCACGGGCCAGATGGCATTCGGGCTTTACGCCTATGGAAAGCACCGCCATGTCGGCAGCCACAGTTTCTCCTTTTTCCGTGTGAACAATCAGGCCGCCGTCTTTTTCCTCAAAGGAGGCGATACCATCGCCAAGAATCAGGTTCACCCCCTTCTCCCTGAGATGGGAATGCATAAACCCAGCCATTTCATAGTCCATCACAGGCATAACCTGCTCCATTTTTTCAATCAAAGTGGGACGCAAGCCCCGGAAAACCAGGTTTTCCGCCACTTCAAGACCGATAAAGCCCCCGCCGACAACGACTGCAGAAGTGGGAGCCTTGCTGTCGACAAAGGATTTTATCCGATCCGTGTCCGGAATGTTGCGAAGGGTAAAGATCTTATCCGAATCAATTCCGGGCAGGGGCGGCCGCACCGGCTCCGCGCCCGGCGAGAGTATGATCTTGTCATAGCCTTCACTGTAGGTCTCTCCCGTCTTTAGGTTTTTCGCATGAACCTGCCTGTTTTTCGTGTCAATGGCTGTTACCTCTGTAAAAAGCCGGATGTCCACATTGTAGCGCTTGCCGAAATTATCGGCTGTTGTTACCAGGAGATCCGCTCGATCCTTGATCACCTCTCCGATATGGTAAGGAAGACCACAATTGGCAAAAGAAATATATTCGCCGCGCTCAAAAACAACAATTTCCGCTTCCTCGTTCAGTCGGCGCGCACGCGCGGCCGCTGTTGCCCCGCCTGCGACTCCTCCGATTACATACAGTTTCATCGGTTTATCTCCTTTCTTTGCTCTCGGTTTCCGTTGCAGTCCCTCTCGTCTATAGTGCCTGTTCTGTTTTCCCCGGTTCGGACAGGGCCAGGCCTTCGCCCTGGAAAATCAGGAGTTCTTCCCGAAAAGTTTTCGCAAAAAGCTTGACATGCATGGAAATCCATCATAAGTATGATTAAACATAAACGTATATTAAGATATAGCAAATGGTATCCGAACAAGAACTACAATCTAAGGTATTTGCCGGCGGCCGCTTCTTTTTTGGTTTTAGAAGCGTCCATCCGGCGGCATAAGCCCAGAAAATCAGACATAAGGCCCCGGTTGGACAGACAAACTGTCCAACCGGGGCCTTTTTTTGCAAGCAAGCCCCGGGAGGTTTCCCGGGGCTTTTTTTATTTCAGGCAAAAAAATCAAACAAGGAGGCCTATCATGCTCATTGTACTGCAAGCCGTAATTACGCCGGAGCAGAAAAACCGGATCCTGGCTGTGCTTCGAGAGGGGGGCGCCATTTACCGGGAAATAACGGACGCCGGCCAATCCGTTATCGGAGTGGCCGGCGGCACCGGCTGCGAAGCCGACGATTTCCGCTCCCTTCCCGGAGTGGAACGGGTGGTTCCCATTACCACGGCTTTCAAACTGGTCAGCCGCCAGATGCACCCGCAGGACACACGCGTCCCGGTCGGAAGCGTGGAGATCGGAGGAGAACGAATCTCCGTAATTGCCGGCCCCTGCGCCGTTGAAAGCCGGAAACAGGCTCTGGCAATTGCCGGAGATGTAAAAAAATACGGAGGCGTGCTCTTCCGGGGCGGAGCTTTCAAGCCCCGGACCTCGCCCTACTCCTTCCAGGGCCTTGGCGAGGAGGGGCTGAAAATACTGGCAGAGGTGCGCGAACGATTCGGGCTCCGGGTGGTAACGGAGATCACAACGCCCGCCCAGGCCGATCTTGTCATGAAATACGTGGATGTAGTGCAGGTCGGGGCGCGGAATATGCAAAACTTTGATCTTTTAAAATGCGTGGGCCGCCTCGGCCGACCGGTGCTTCTCAAGCGGGGCCTTGCAGCCACAATAGAGGAATGGCTGATGTCGGCGGAATATATTCTCTCAGAGGGAAACGAGGATGTAATTCTGTGCGAACGCGGCATCCGGACATTTGAACCCTATACCAGAAACACTCTGGATCTTTCGGCGATCCCGGTCATAAAGAAACTCACCCACCTGCCGGTAATAATCGATCCCAGCCATGCCACCGGAAGCCGCGAAAAAGTCAGCCCCATGTCCCGGGCCGCCGTGGCGGCAGGTGCTGACGGTTTGATGATCGAGGTGCATAACGATCCTGACCGGGCGCTATCGGACGGCGCCCAGAGCCTCTATCCCAAACAGTTCGGCCGTCTCATGCGTGACATCTACGTGATCGCCCCGGTTGTCGGAAGACAGCTCGACTTCGACTACCTGGACAAGGCCCGGGCCCTGGGAAAACTAGAGGCGGCGGATTCCGGCAGGGAGCAGAGGGCTGCTTTTCTTGGCGAAATCGGAAGCAACAGCTACAAGGCCTGCACCCAGTACTTCGGCTCCCGGGTAACGCCCGTGCCTGCGGACACATTCAAGACAATTTTTGCAGCAGTAAAGGAGGGCACCGTCCAGTTCGGCATTATACCCATAGAGAATTCACTGGCCGGCAGTGTGCATGAAAACTATG
>JAWOFF010000143.1:0-7960 GCA_046482325.1 Desulfosalsimonadaceae bacterium | reverse complement strand
CTTGATTTCGAGACTCTGCAGGAACCGGAGGCTGATCAGGCCGAGGAGGCATCCCCGGACCAGGAGGAATCCGGGGATTTCGAGGAGTTGGATTTGACAGATATGGAAGAATTCCTCGAAGAAACGCAGGGCAACGGCCGGGAAGATACCGAAGATACCGGCGAGTTCAGCCTGGACCTGGAAAGAGAGCCTGAAACCGGGTCTGCCGGCCCTGACGAAGAGGAATTTGATATCGATCTTTCTACCCTGCCTGATGAAGGCATGGAAGAAGACCGGGCCGGTGAGGATTTCTCAATGGAGCGGGAGGAAAGCAAGATCTATGATCTTGAGGTGGCCGAAGAAGAAGAGATGCCCGGAGAACCATTTTCTCCCGGAGAAGCCGGATTTGGTATGGGGGCAACCGCAGAGGCGGATGAAAAAGAGGCTCTCGAAGAGCTTTCGTATCAGGCTGGAGGCCAATTTCCTACAAAAAGGCGGGGGCGGGGAAAGAGGATTTTTGCCTGGCTTGCTGCGCTGGTCGTCCTGCTTATGATAGGTGGCGGGGCATACCTGTATTTTACCGGCCAGGAAATACCGGGTTTTGGACAGCATTCTGCAGAAGAATCCGGAAAAATGCGCATTGCCGTGTCTTCTCCGGATTACCGGATTGTTGAAAATGAGCAGGAAGGCAGGCTTCTGGTGGTTTCGGGTACAGTTACCAACAGGTACGACCACTCACGCAGACATATACTGGTCCGGGCCAACCTGATTGATGGAAATGGCAACCGGATTGGCAGGGCTGCAGCATACAGCGGCAACACATTCGAGGATAGCCAGTTGAAAACTCTTGACATGGAAAGCATCAACGAACGGCTTGCCCGCATGAAGGGAGAAGGAGGAGCCAACGCCGGTGTTCGACCAGGCCAGAGCCTGCCATACATGGTTGTATTTTCGAACCTGCCGCCAAATATGGAAAGCCTTACAGTTGAGGTGCTGTCATCGAAAAAAGCTGAGTAAACGTCGCCTTGTTTTTGCCTTGACTTGACAGGGGCCGGCTGGTATAGATCCATTTTTTTAAAATGGTTTCCGAGGAAAACTTATATGGCGATGTAGCTCAGTCGGTCAGAGCATGCGGCTCATATCCGCAGCGTCCGGGGTTCGAATCCCTGCATCGCCACCAAACAAGCTTCCAGGTAAATTTTTCAAAGTCTAAAAAGCCCCGTGAATCAAAAGGTTTGTGATGATACTTACGGGATTTGAAAAAATCGTGGAAGAGCGTATCCTGGCCGCCCAGCGCAGAGGGGAATTCAACAACCTGAAAGGCGCGGGAAAACCGCTTGAACATGAGGACTTAAGCCGGATTCCGCAGGAGCTTCGCCTTGCCTATAAAATCCTGAAAAACGCCGACTGCCTTCCTCCGGAAATCGAATTGAAAAATGAAATTGTCCGCACCGAGAATCTGCTCGCCAGCATGGAGGATGAATCCCTGAAATACCGAACTTTAAAGAAGCTCAATTACCTGATCATGAAGTTCAACATTATGCGCGGCGGATCAGCTGCCCTGGAAATCCCCCAGCAGTACGAGCACAAGGTGGTGGATCGCCTGTCGCCCGGCGGGGAAAAAGAATCGCCTTAACAGGCGACAGCCTCCTGCCTGAAAACAAAGACGAAGTTATCACCCGGGACGAATATGTGCATGCAAAACACAGGCTGCCCGGCGGGTACTGACCTTGAACCTTGAACATTGAACCTCTGATATGAAAAAAACAAACGTGGCTTTGCTGTCCGGAGGAACCTCCGGAGAGCGTGAAATCTCGTCAAAAGGCGGGGATCAGGTTTATGAAGCGCTTGATAAGTCCAGGTACACGGTCACGTGCTACGATCCTGGTACCGACCTGGCCCGTTTGGCAGCAGATTCCGGGAAAATAGATGTAGCCCTTGTTATCCTTCACGGCGTTCCAGGTGAGGATGGAACAATGCAGGGAATGCTGGACCTGCTGGGAATACCTTACCAGAGCACCGGCGTGCTGGGCAGCGCAATAGCCATGAACAAGCTGGTGTCCAAGTTTTTCTACGAAAAGGCCGGCATCCCGGTACCGAAATATGCAAGCTGCAGCCGAGGCCAATACGTGGATACCTCCGGAGTTATCGACCGGCTGGGTCTGCCCCTGGTAATCAAGCCTGCAAGCGGCGGCTCAAGTCTTGGCTTGAGTATTGTCAGGTCTGCCAGGGAATTCGAAGATGGCCTGGCGACCGCATTTGCATGCGACGATACCGCGATTTTCGAAGAATACCTGGAAGGTACGGAAATTACCGGTGGTGTATTGGGAAACGATGAACTCGAAGCCCTGCCTGTCATAGAAATCGTGCCAAAGGGTGAGCACGAGTTTTTCGATTACGATGCCAAGTACCGGGCAGGAGAAACCGATGAGATTTGCCCGGCCCGCATTGACGAGGATCTGGCGGAAACCGCACAGGAGCTGGCAAAAACCGCCCACCGGGCCCTGTTCTGCAGCGGCTGCAGCAGGACCGACATGCTTATCAGCGACGGCCGCATCCGTGTTCTTGAAACCAACACCATACCCGGAATGACCCCGGTAAGCCTGCTGCCGCTGGCGGCAAAAACCGCGGGGATGACTTACGCACAGCTGATAGATCGTCTCATAGAGCTGGCTCTGGAAAAGGGCTCTTTTCCGGGAAAATCGACTTCAAAGAAGAATCCGTCTTTTGTCAGGGAGAGCAGATAGTCATGAAGATTCTAATTGTCGGAGGCGGGGGCAGAGAACACGCCCTTGCCTGGAAGATCGCAAAGAGCCCGGAAGTAGAAAAAATTTATTGTGCGCCGGGGAATGCCGGGATCGCGGAAACAGCCGAATGTGTAAATATTTCCGCTGACCGCACCGAAGAACTGGCGGCATTTGCATCTGAAAAAAACATAGACATGACCGTTGTCGGTCCGGAAGACCCGCTGGCTGCAGGAATCGTGGACGTTTTCGAGGCCGCCGGGCTTTGCGTGTTCGGCCCTTCGGCTGCGGCAGCCGCCATAGAGGCCAGCAAGTCGTATGCAAAGCTGCTGATGGAGAAATATAATATTCCCACTGCCAGGGGGAGGGTCTTTACCGATTTTGATGCTGCGTGCAGGTACGTGGAAAAAGAAAAACTCCCCGTAGTGGTCAAGGCAGACGGCCTGGCCGCGGGCAAGGGAGTCTCCGTGTGCAGGACCCGGAAGCAGGCAGTCGAGATCCTGCAGCGCATGATGGTAGATGAAGAATTAGGCGAGGCCGGCAGGACTGTGGTCATTGAGGAGTGTCTCTCAGGCGAGGAAGCTTCTTTTATTGCGTTTACTGACGGCAAGACCGTGCTTCCGCTTCCCGCATCCCAGGATCATAAGCCTGTCTATGACAGTGACAAAGGCCCCAACACCGGTGGCATGGGGGCATATTCGCCCGCACCGGTTGCAGATGCGGTGATGCGCAAAAAGATCATGGACCAGGTTATGCAGCCCGCGGTACGGGGCCTGGCAGCAGAGGGGCGGCCCTACAGGGGGGTTTTATATGCAGGGCTGATGATCGAAAGAGACCGGATCCGGGTGGTGGAGTTTAACTGCAGGTTCGGCGACCCCGAGGCCCAGCCTCTTTTGATGCGTACCAGGTCTGATATTGTTCCCGTGATGAAGGCGGTTGTGGAAGGCGGCCTTGAAAACTGCAGGATAGATGTTGATTCGCGGCCCGCAGTCTGCGTGGTCATGGCCGCAAAAGGCTATCCCGGTTCCTATTCAAAGGGTATGGAGATAAAGGGCGTAAATAACGTTAAGCGGATGAAGGATGTGGAGGTATTTCATGCCGGCACGTCTCATAAAAACAACTCTATTGTCACAAGCGGCGGCCGCGTTCTGGGAGTGACAGCCCTTGGCGATGATATAGAAAAGGCCGTGTCCCGGGCCTATGAAGCTGCCGGCAAAATTTCCTGGCAGGGAGAACACCACCGCACTGATATAGGAAAAAAGGCCCTTAAGCGAAAAGAAGCGGCTCCTTCAGTGGGAATAATCATGGGCAGCGATTCGGATTTTTCAGTTATGATGGCTGCGGCCGAAATTCTTAAACAGTTTAATGTTTCCTATGAAATGACTGTGGCCTCTGCCCACAGAACCCCGGCGCGGGCGGGCGAGTTTGCCGCGAGCGCCCGCAAAAGGGGAATAAAGGTTATTATAGCAGGTGCGGGACATGCAGCTCATCTGGCAGGAGCCATGGCGGCTCATACAACTCTTCCGATTCTTGGCGTACCCATTGATTCTTCCTCCCTGAGCGGGTTTGATGCCCTTTTATCCACAGTGCAGATGCCGCCCGGGGTGCCGGTGGCCACTATGGCTGTGGGAAAGCCTGGAGCAAAGAACGCGGCGGTTACAGCGGTTCAGATCCTGGCTTTATCTGACCCGGACCTGGAAAAGCACCTGGAGGCCTACAAGGAGGCCATGGCAGACGAGGTCAACAAAAAGGCAAGGAGCCTTGAAGGATAAACCGCGGATTGAACAGATTGATCCCCTTGGCCCGGAGCAGGAGATTATAAGAAGGGCAGCAGACATTATCGCAGCCGGCGGACTGGTGATTTATCCCACAAGAAGCCTTTACGGCCTGGGAGTTGATGCGCAAAACCCAGGGGCTGTAAAGAGGGTTTTCGAGGTCAAGAAGCGGGCGCCCGCCAACCCGGTTTCCATATTGATTTCCGACAGGCAGGTGCTTGACGGCTTTGTGGAAGATATTTCCGATACTGCTGAAAGGATAATGGATCGTTTCTGGCCGGGAGGAATCACGCTGGTGCTTCGTGCAAAAACAGGCGTGCCTGGGATATTGACCGCAGGGACCGGAACAGTGGCCATTCGACTGCCTGCACATCCCGCTGCTGCAGCCCTGGCTGAAGCAACGGGCAGCGCAATTACGGCCACCAGCGCCAATCTGTCCGGGGATCCCGGCGGAAGACGAATAAGGGACATCACGAGAGCCGTGAAAGAAGCAGTGGACCTGGTGCTCGATGCTGGAACCCTGGAGCCGGGCACAGGCTCCACTATATTGGATGTGACCTGCGAGCCGCCGAAGATTTTAAGACATGGGCCGGTTACAGAAGAAGATTTGCGGCCTCTGCTGCAGGCAACGGGTTGAAACAAGGAAAATGCTGGAGATAGTGGCATGAATTTCAGACAGCATAGCCTTGCAGAAGGCATGCTATATACTGATATGTACGAGCTGACCATGGCCCAGCTTTTTTATCGCATGGGCATGCACGAGATGAATGTGCATTTCGAGCATTTTTTCCGCAAATACCCGGACTACGGTTCTCATCAGGCCGGATACTGTATAAATGCCGGATTGGAATGGTTTTTGGACTGGATGCGTTCGGCGCGCTTTGCCAATGAGGAAATCGACTGTTTGCGCAGCCAGAAACGCGCAAACGGAGAACAAATGTTTGCAGACGATTTTCTGAAATGGCTTGCCGGACAGGCACCCATGGAAGGCTTTACCGTGCAGGCAGTACCCGAAGGCAGGGTGGTGCATCCGGATGTGCCGCTTACAGTGATCCAGGGGCCTCTTGCAATGGCCCAGATCATGGAAACTTCCCTTTTAAACAGGCTTAACTTCCAGACCCTGATAGCCACCAAGGCGGCGCGGGTGCGCGAGGCCGGGTGCAGGCGCCTGATGATTGAGTTCGGATTAAGAAGAGCCCAGGACCGCGGTGGAAATGCCGCCACCAGGGCTGCTCTGATAGGTGGTGCGGATTTTTCTTCAAATGCCGGAATGTCCTGTGCCCTGGGTTATCCGCCCAAGGGAACCCATGCCCACAGCATGATCCAGGCGTTCATGGCCTTGGGTGAAGGGGAGTTGGCAGCTTTCCGGGCCTATGCCGACATATACCCGGACGACTGTATTTTGCTGGTAGATACCATCAATACCCTGGAAAGCGGGGTTCCAAACGCGATTAAGGTGTTTGAGGAACTGCGCAAAAATGGGCACAAGCCGGTGGGCATCCGCCTGGATTCCGGGGATTTGGCTCATCTTGCCATCCAGGCGGCAAAAATGTTAAATGACGCAGGATTCGAGGATACGACGATTTTGCTCAGCAACCAGCTCGATGAAATGGTGGTCTGGCAGATCATCAGCCAGATCCGCGAAGAGGCTGGCAGGTACGGAGTGGACGCAGATAATATAATAAAACGTCTTGCTTACGGGGTTGGCACACGGCTGGTTACTTCCAGGGGACAGGGCGCTCTTGACGGGGTGTATAAGCTTACCGCGGTGGAAAAAAACGGGAATTGGATCCCGGCGTTAAAGCTCTCGGAAACACCGGAGAAAATAATCAACCCCGGATTCAAGCATGTCTGGCGTGTCTACAACGGCAGGAATCACGCCACTGCAGATCTTCTGGGGTTGCAGGACGAAGACCCCGAACAGATGGACCCTCTGGAACTGCATCATCCTACGGACCGAGAAACATGGCGCATCATCGGCAGAAACGGCATAGGATGGATCGAGCCCCTGCTGGTTGACATTGTCAGGGACGGAAATCTGGTCTATGAAACACCGCCCATTGAAGATATTCGAAAAAAGCGCGACCATGACCTGGACAGGCTTGATCCGGGCGTAAAACGACTGGTCAATCCTCATATCTACCACGTGTCTTTAACGCCGAAGTTGTGGAATTTAAAGCGTGAGCTGATCAAAAAGAAGGGAAACGGGATAATACTGTAGGCAGGGATCGACAGGCAAAGGGATGCTTCCGCAAATCATCCTTGCATTTTCCCCGTAAGTTGGTTATTTTTAGTCCAAAAATGCGGGACAGATTTCAAATCTGTCCCCGAAAACTTGCCGTAACGTGCCGGAGTGGTGGAATTGGTAGACGCAGAGGACTCAAAATCCTCCGGGCCTTGTGCCCTTGCGAGTTCAAGTCTCGCCTCCGGCACCAGTAAAATCCCCCCTGATTCTTTCCCTTGTCGGTAAGTGTTCATCTCGATTTCTGCCTGGCGCCAACACGTTTCTAATTTCTGAGTGGCGACGTTTTTCGGCGGCTGCCGGGCCGATTTCAATGGTTTGACCCAGGGGAAAGTTACGGGGCAGACATAAAGGAGGCGTTTTGAAAAACCAATTTATCATGACCGCTTTTGGCAAGGACAGACCCGGCATTGTTGCCGAGATTTCCGAGCTTATTTTTGAAAACAAATGCAGGCTGGAAGATTCCAACATGGGCAGGCTTGCTGACGAGTTCACCCTTATCCTGCTGCTCAGCGGTACCGGTGACAATCTTCAGGAAAAACTCTCCACGGAGTGCAAGCGGCTGGAACGGGAGAAAAACATCTCTGCGTTCATAAGGCCGCTGGAGTTCCAGAGAAGTGAGGAAAAAAACGGCGATGATCTGTGCACCATCAAGGTGGACGGCATCGACCAGGCGGGCATAGTGTACAAAGTGAGCAGACTTCTGGCCGAAAACCGTATCAATATAGAAACCCTGCGATCCAGAAAAAAACACCTGCCCAACACCGGCACCGCCATGTACAGCATGGAAATCACGGCACGGCTTCCCGACTCAATTTCCCATGGAAAGCTGGAAAAGAAAATGGAAAACCTTGCCAATGATATTCACGTGGACATCAGGATCAGTTAGGACCGGTAGCTCTGTTTTTGCATCTCGTTGTGGTTACGGCCCGGAATTTCCACTCGTATCCAAGGCAAATGTTTAAAGGGCAACGATCAGGGCGGAAGAGGGAAGGAGCTGTCTTTCGCCCCGGTGAAAAACGTCAATGGTTTGCCCGCCTCGAAGAGGAGCCCCGGCGCCATGGGGAGAAATTAAGCACACCCGGCCGCTTACCACTGGAATCGATGGATCGAGCGGTTTAACTGTCCACGGCCCTGGCAGCAACTGTTTTATGGGTATATTCACTATTGGTAAAACCGGAAGAGCCGGCTATTTTCAGATGCCCTTTCCTCCCCTGGTG
>JAWOFF010000122.1:0-16225 GCA_046482325.1 Desulfosalsimonadaceae bacterium | reverse complement strand
GATGATAAGGTGCTGCGGGCATTTGCCGGAGCATTGGAGGGTGAGGGCATCCGCATCCGCCCCTCCACTTTCCTGCTTCCCGAGCTGCTGGCCCGGCAGGGCTGCTGGACCCGGCGCCGGCCTACCAGGGAGGAAGAGCTCGATATCAAGCTGGGCTGGGAAATGGCCAAAGCCATCGGCAGGCTCGATATCGGGCAGTGCGTTGTTGTCTCCAACGGATCGGTAACGGCGGTGGAGGCTGTGGATGGCACGGACAGCACCGTCCGCAGGGGCGGCGCGCTGGGTAAGGGGGCTGCAGTGGTGGTAAAAGTCTGCAAGCCCACACAGGATTTCCGTTTTGATGTGCCCGCGGTCGGCAGAGAAACCATTGAAGTCATGCACGAATCCGGCGCTTCTGTGCTGGTTATTGAAGCCGGGAAATCGCTGGTTTTTGACGGCCCGGAGATGGTTCGGCTGGCTGATCGATACAACATATCGATAGTGGCGGCAAGCGGCGGTGATGAGCAATAAGGCGGCAGGCAAAATAATAAGGATACTTTATGAAAACAATTCGTGCCGGTGTGGTCGGCGTGGGTCATCTGGGCAAATTTCACGCAGAAAAATATGCCGCCTCCGAGCTGGCCGAGCTTGTGGGTGTTGTGGATTTGGATGACCGACGTGCTGCCTCCGTAGCCGAAAAAAACGGTGGGCGTGCGTTTTCCGACTACCGCGGCCTGATAGGGCTGGTGGATGCCGTAAGCATAGCCGTCCCCACGCCTGAGCATTATCAAATTGCCCGTGCCTTTCTGGAAAACGGCGTGGATGTGCTGGTGGAAAAGCCGATCACAGCAACCCTGGAGGAGGCGGATCGGCTGGTAGGCATTGCCGAAAGACAAGGGCTTGTCCTGCAGGTTGGACACCTGGAACGCTTCAACCCGGCGGTAAAGGCAGTAAAAGATATTATTGCCAACCCCATTTTCATTGAATCCAACCGTTTGAGCCTTTACCAGCCGCGGGGGACCGATGTCAGCGTTGTGCTCGACCTCATGATTCATGATATTGATATTATTTTGACTTTTGTAAAATCTGAGGTTGCCTATTCCCATGCCATGGGAGCTCCCGTGGTCTCCGGGCACGTGGATATCGCCAATGCCCATCTGGAATTCGCCAATGGTGCAGTCGCCAATGTTACGGCCAGCAGGATTTCCAACAAAAGCGAGCGCAAGATTCGCTTGTTTCAAAAAGACGGCTATATTTCTGTAGATTTTGCCAATCGTTCAATCATGCATATAAGGCCCGGAGAGGATAACGAGAATTCCCCGGTTCCGGGCATGCAGATCCGGGAGCATCAGTTTGCACAGGGAGATGCCTTAAAAGAGGAAATTCGTTCTTTTCTGCAGGCCTGCATCGAGCGGAGCGTGCCCGAGGTTACAGGGCAAATGGGGCGGGAAGCGCTGCAGATGGCTTTGAGCATTACCCGCCAGATCAGGGAATCCAGCCGCTGGTTTGTGGACTAGTTTTCATGGCAGATGCAGAACCGTCCAAATCCATTGTGATAATTGCCGGCGAAACTTCCGGGGATTTCCACGGCGCTCACTTGGTGCGGGCCATGCAGGAGCGGCAGGAGGGGCTCTTTTTCTGCGGCATCGGTGGCGAACGCCTGCAGGCTGCAGGCGTTAGCCTTCTCATGGATCTTCACCAGCTTTCGGTGGTTGGCATAACCGAGGTGGCAGCCAAGATCCCCCGCGTTCTGTCTGCTGTATCAGCGGTCAAACGTGCTTTGGACCGCCTGCAGCCGGATCTTGTGGTGCTGATCGATTTCCCGGACTTTAACCTCCATATTGCAAAGCTCGCCAAAAAAAGGGGACTGCCGGTGCTCTATTACATCAGTCCCCAGATCTGGGCCTGGCGTTCCGGCAGGATTGCAAAGATACGGCGGTATGTGGATCAGATGGCGGTGATCCTGCCGTTTGAGGAAGAGTATTACCGCAGCCGGGATGTGGCGGCAATCTTTGTCGGCCACCCCCTGATGGATTATTACCAGGATCCGGCGCAGCAGATGCCGGCTCCGCCGGCGCAGGAGATAGTGGTGGGGATAATGCCGGGCTCCAGGGCCGGGGAGATTGCAAAAAATCTGCCGGTGATGCTTGCTGCAGCCATCCGGATACAGGCGGCAGTTTCCGGTGTTCGTTTTCGAATTTCCGTGGCACCGGGAATTGATCGTCAATGGGTAAATGATCTGGCGCGGCCTTACCTGAAAAGGGGTTGTATGGAACTGGCCGACGGGCCGGTACAGGATGTTTTTGCAACAAGCACCCTGATTCTTGCCGCATCCGGAACCGTTACCCTGGAGACAGCCATATTCGGAGTGCCCATGATTGTTATCTACCGGGTATCGCCTGTGAGCTATCACTTGGGCCGTGCGCTGGTGAGTGTGGAGCATATAGGCCTTGTCAATATTATTGCAGGCCGGCGCATTGTGCCGGAGCTGGTCCAGGATGCGGCCAGTCCCGCAAGCATTGCCCGCGAGGCTGTTTCGCTGTTGCAGGATCCGGAGCGCCTGAGCGAAATCCGGCGGGCCCTTTCAGATGTGCGCCGCCGTCTGGGCAGTCCCGGTGCTGCAGACCGGTGCGCCGCCATTGCCTGCAGGATGCTTCAATAACCGCCGCACCGAATCGGTACAAGATGACGCAGCCATGGAAAAATTCCGTAAAGAAATTGTCAAAAAACGCAATCAGCAGTTGTTTGCCTATATCCGGGACCAGTGGGGCAAGCTGCTGCTGGCTGTTGTCTGCATGATAGTTGTGGCAGGCACCACATCCGCCACCGCTTTTATCGTAAAGCCGGTTTTGGATGACGTGTTTTTGAATAAAAACGAATTCATGCTAAAGCTCATGCCGATGCTTATCATAGTGATCTACTTTCTGCGCGGCGCCGGCAGGTACGGCCAGGAATTTTTGATGCAGTACATAGGCGAAACCGTGATTTTCCGGCTTCGCAACAACCTTTATGACCGCATCAGCGATCTGCCGCTCACCTTTTTTCAGGCCCGGAAAACCGGCGGTCTCATGTCGCGGATCACCTATGATGTCAATATCATTAAAAATATGGTGTCGCGGGCGATAACCGGCGCATTAATGGAGGTATTTACCATTCTCGGCCTGCTCGTGGTAATATTTTACCGGGACTGGAAGCTTGCGCTGATTGCTGTGTTTGTTCTGCCGGTTGCCTTTTTTCCGGTGGTGGAATTCGGCCGTCGGGTGCGGCGGTATTCCACCCGGAGCCAGGAATACATGTCCAACTTAAACTCCTTTCTCCACGAGACCTTCTCAGGCAATAAGATTGTAAAGGCCTTCGGAATGGAGCAGCATGAGAAGCAGCGGTTTTTCGATAAAAACCGGTACGTGTTCCGCTTCGAAGTCAAATCATTTCGTGCACGGGCGCTGACTTCGCCGGTAATGGAGGTCATGGGAGGAGTCGGTGTGGCCCTTGTTATCTGGTACGGCGGCCATGGCGTAATAAACGGCACCTCCACGCCGGGCACCTTTTTTTCTTTTATGACTGCGGTGATGATGCTTTATAACCCGGTAAAGAAGCTCAGCAAGTTAAACACTACGGTACAGCGGGGCCTTTCCGCTGCAGACAGGATTTTCGACATTCTCGAAACCCGCTCCGATATCCAGGATCCAACCGATCCGGAGCCTCTGCCGCGAAGGCAGCACAGGATCGATTTTGAAAACGTCTCTTTTGCCTATGAATCAGGCGAGCCGGTGCTCGACGATGTCTGCTTAAGCGTCTCCCCCGGAGAAATTCTTGCCATTGTGGGCGCCAGCGGCGGGGGCAAGACAACGCTTGTCAATCTGATCCCGCGTTTTTATGAGGTAAGCTCCGGAGCTGTCAAGATCGACGGCATTGATATACGCCGTATAAGCGTGGCCAACCTGCGCCGCGAGATCGCTGTAGTTACTCAGGAACCGATTCTTTTCAACGATACAATCGGTAACAATATTGCCTATGGCAGCCCCGAGACCTTTTTGGCGGATATTGAAAAGGCTGCTGATGCAGCCTATATTCTCAATTTTATAAAAGGGCTGCCAAAGGGTATGGATACCAATATCGGGGAGCTGGGAAGCAGGCTTTCCGGCGGGGAGAAGCAGCGGATTTGCATAGCTCGCGCCCTCCTGCGGGATGCGCCCATTTTGATCCTGGATGAGGCAACGGCGGCACTGGACACCGAGTCCGAACGCCTGGTTCAGAAAGCGCTGGAGAATCTGATGGTCGGCCGCACATCCTTTATTATCGCTCATCGCCTCTCCACCATTGATTATGCGCACCGCATTATTGTACTGGCTAGGGGCCGTATCGCCGAGCAGGGTACGCATGAGGAATTAATGGCCAGCAAGGGAGAGTACTATAACCTTTATAATATGCAGTTCAGCGATAACCGCCTCTGGTTTTCGGCCCGGGAGGCGCCGGAAGGCTGAAGCCCGCAATGAAAATCAATGCCATTATTCATCGCTACTTGTTTCGGGAGCTGCTCCCGCCCTTTCTGATCAATCTGGTGTTTTTCTCATTCGTTTTTTTGATGCACCGGATTCTTGACATCACGGACATGATTGTCAATTACCAGGTAAGCGGCTTTACTTTTGTGCTGATGCTGCTCTATTCCATGCCTTATTTTCTGGTCTATATAATTCCAATGTCCGTGATGATGAGCGTTCTGCTCACCTTTATTCGTATGGGGGGAGACAGTGAAATAACCGCTTTAAAAGCCGGCGGGGTCAGCCTGTACCAACTGCTGCCCCCCGTGCTTTGTTTCGGCTGTGTCTGCACCGCGCTTGCCGTTTTCATGGCCGTCTACGGCTTGCCCTGGGGAGCAAGCGCATACAGAATGCTGGCTTTGGATGTGGCTCAGTCCAGCTTCAATGTGGGGCTCCGGGAAAAGCAGTTTAATGACAGCTTCGAGGGGGTAACGTTTTATGTAAAGCAGATAAATCCAAGAGAGGGCAGGCTCAGGGACGTGTTCATCGAGGATCAGCGCCAGGCAGGCATCAGCAGTACAGTGGTGGCGCCCAGGGGCAATATATTCGAAAGCGATGAAAAATACAGCTTTGTGCTGCGGCTCTACAACGGCACCATTAATCAGGTGGACCTGGACAGCCGCTCAGCCCATACCATCCGCTTTGATACCTATGACCTGCATCTGGATCTCAAAAATGCGGTCTCTGACATGCAGGAGGGGGCTCCCGATGAGAAGGAGATGAGCTATGGGGAATTGACCGGGGCCATTGAGAAGACGAAAAAATCCTCCCCTCATTATTATTCCCTGCTGCTGGAGCTGCATAAAAAATTTGCCATTCCCTTTGCCGGTCTGGCCCTTGCCGTACTTGCCGTCCCCCTGGGGGTCCGCTCGGCCTCCAACCGGCGTTCCGCCGGCCTGGGTATAGGCCTTTTTGCATTTTTTCTGTATTATCTGCTGCTCTCCGGCGGGATGGTCCTGGCCGAGTCCGGGCTCTGTCCGCCGTCGGCCGGTATGTGGGCCCCCAATCTGATAATGGGCGGCGCGGGAATCTATCTTCTTGTAAAGGCCTCCAACGATCGGCCGGTATGGGTGTTGCAGGCAGCGGGCAAGGGTTTTCGCGCGCTGGCCCGGATTTTTACCCAAAGAAGGCAACCGGGCCGGTTGTAGCCGTGTGACGCATATTTTATGTCAATTATTTATCGCTATATAACTGTCCTTTTTTTTAAGTTTTTCGCCATTGTCCTGTTCATGGTGATAGTAATCTACCTTTGCATGGACGTGTTCGGAAGAATAGACAATCTTCTGGAGACGGGACTGAATCCCCTGGAAATGCTCTGCTTTTTCGGTTACAAGGTGCCCCTGATCATCTCCCAGATTACTCCGGTAGCAGTTCTTTTGGGGGTTCTGGTGACTTTCGGCATCATGAGCCGAAACAACGAGATCCTGGCACTGAAAAGCTCCGGCGTGAGCCTGCAGTATCTTCTTGTGCCAATTCTGCTGATCGGGCTGCTTATAAGCGCTGCGCTCTTTGTGTTCTCCGAGGTGGTGGTGCCGGTTGCCACCATGCGCGCGCACCAGATGACAGATAAAAATGCCGGCGGCCGGCAGGTGATGACATCGCGGGAGTCCAACATATGGCTCAAGCATCAGCAGGCTGTTACTCATATTCAATATTATCATCCCGACGAGGGGGCCATTTACGGGGTAAGCACCCTGTTTTTTGATGACGGCTTTCATCTCAAGCGTCGGCTGGATGCGCAGAAGGGCGTGTATAAGAACGAAGAGTGGATAATGTTTTCCGTCATGGTGCAGGAGCTGACAGATCCGAAAAAAGCACCTCAGACGCAGTATTTTGACCAAAAAACGGTTGAATTGGCGCTGGCGCCTGCTGATCTGCAAAAGATCGCCCGCTCGGCAGAGGAAATGAGCTTTTCCCGGCTGCGCAGCTACATCGCTAAAGTTGAGCGCGACGGCTATGACGCCACCCGCTATAAGGTGGATCTGCATGCAAAGATCGCGTTTCCTGCCATTTGCCTGATTATGAGCATGTTCGGCGCCGCACTGGCACTGAGGGGGCGAACCCGGGAAGGTATGGCGGTCAGTTTTGCCTATGGCATTGTGGTGGCCTTTATTTACTGGTCGCTCTACAGTCTTTGCCTCTCGCTCGGATACGGGGGCATACTGCCTCCGGTTTTTTCTGCCTGGATGGCAAACCTGGTATTTTTCTGTACAGCCGGTTTGATGGTGGTGCATCTTGAATAGCCCGAAACGAAACAAACGGCCCGGCGATTTTATGCGGAATGTTGAAAAAATTATAAAAAGTCCGGAGTCTTGCAGCAAGGGGTTTTCAGAAAAGGGGCTTTACATGCTTTCCCGGTGTTATGCAAAGGTCGTAAAAGCCCGGGAGCAGCAATATGCAAAGGGAACGCGCCGACCGCGGCGCCTGCCCTGCAGCGTAATCTCTGTGGGTAACCTGGCAGTCGGCGGATCCGGAAAGACGCCCATGACCCTGTATCTGGCACAGGTGCTTCTTTCCCGCGGGCTGCGCCCTGCGGTGATCAGCAGGGGGTACAAGGCAAAGATGGAGCGAGGCGGGGGCATTGTATCGGACGGCCGAAAGATTCTGGCGGGGCCCGATCAGGCAGGGGATGAACCTTTTATGATGGCCTCCGAGCTGCGTGGCGTAGCTTTTCTTGTCGGCGCGGATCGGGTTCGTGCGGGAATGATGGCGGTCAGGCGCTTTTCTCCGGATGTTGTTATTCTCGATGACGGCTTCCAGCATCGCCGGCTGCATCGGGATGTTGATTTGCTGCTGATCGACGGAGCCACCGGATTTGGAAACGGCCACCTGCTTCCCAGGGGACCGCTGCGGGAACCGATGAGTGCTCTTAAGCGGGCCGATGCCGTCATCCTTACCAGGATGGAGAACGCGGATCCGGCGGCTGTTGCAGCTGTCTGCAAAAAGGCGGCCGGAGTCCCTGTTTTCCGCTCCATCCATCGCCCCCGGCTTTACGGTGTGGCAGAGCGAGGGCAAAGCGATTCGCTGAAGCTTTATTCTCCCGGCTTTGCCCATGATTTCAGCTTTCTTGAGACCGCAAGAGTCTTCGGCTTCTCCGGAATTGCCGGAAACAGGGAATTTCAACAGATGGTGGCTGCGATGTCCGGTCATGTAGCAGACTTTATAACATATCCGGATCATTACCGGTATCGTAAGGCAGATCTGGATTACATAGCAGAGCAGGCGGCGTCTGCCGGGGCGGACTGGATTGTGACTACACAGAAAGACTATCCCCGTATCCGGACCTGGAGGCGCCTGCCCGTCCCCCTTGCGGTTATAGGCATCCGCCCGGATCTGGGTGCAGAGCAACATGCGTTTTTTAATTTTTTAGGGTGCAGGCTCGGCCGGCCCCTTTAAGTTTTTTTTGGGAAAGGTTTTGGCAATGGTAAGGCCGTTTACGCGAGAGGATATTGAGAATAATCCCTGCCGGGTGCTGTCCGGTGGCAGGTGGGGCAATGCTGATCTCTACCTGTACCGGCAGCAGGGCAATGAGTGGGTGATAAAGGACTTTTCCCCTTGTCCGCCGCTTGTGCGGCAGGTCTGGGGGCGCTTTTTAGTCCGCAGGGAATACCGTGCGCTTTACCGATTGCGAGGCATAAGCGGCATACCGACAGACCCCTTTATTCTGGATGACTATGCCTTATGCTATAGGTATATCCCGGGTTGCATCCTGCGGGAGGTTTCAACGAAGGTGCTGAATTCGGATTTTTTTTTCCGGCTGGAGGTCTTGGTGCAGCAAATGCATGAGCGCCGCATGGTGCATCTCGATATTCGCAACAGCAGAAATGTGCTGGTGACCGAAAACGGCCGGCCTGCTCTGCTGGACTTTCAATCCTGCCTTTGTCTGGACCGGGTGCCGAAAGGGCTGCACCTTTTGTTAAAGGAGGTTGATATATCCGGGGTATACAAGCTTTGGCAGCGCAAGCAGCCCCAGACCCTGGACGCCGGGCGTCGGGCCCGGCTTGCTGCCATCAACAGAAGAAGGCGCTTCTGGGTGCTCCGCGGCTATCCTTTAGGCATGCGCAAAGCCCGCAGAAGATACGGGGAAAAGTAATTTCCGGGTTTTTGGAATCTATGCCGGGGGGCGCACAAAAGTTGCGATAAAAAGTATTATGTAACAGCCGATAACCAGCAGCATGTTCCAATGCGCGTTGTTTTGAAAAAAGCTTTCCCATGAGACGGCGGTTAATTTTTCCGGACGGAAGGCGGACAGAGTGGGCAGGTAGCGGTTCACGCTCTGGCAATAGGCGTCATAATCGGCTCCGAAAATCTGCTGCAGCTTCTCTTCCTCCCGGCGGACCCGGTTGGTCATGTAGAAATAGTAGAGCAGGACAAAAACGCCCGGTATCCAAGGGTTTCCCGTCATCATCAGCATACCGAAGAGCAGAAAGAACCGTCCGATGTACATGGGGTTGCGCATGAACATGTAGGGTCCTTCCCGGGTGAGCTTTTTTTGTGTCTTGATAGTGGCAAAGCACCATACCTGAAAAAGCTCTCCCAACACCGAGACAAGCAGCCCGGGCAGAAACCAGCGCGGATCAAGCCGGGTGAGCACAAGCAGCAGAGCAGCAAGAAATAAAGGATATCTGAGCTTGAGAAAAAGTTTGCGGATTTTGCGGTTGTTGAAAAATTCATTGACAGGGGTCACTGTTTCCTGGCTCCTTCAGAGTTTATCCGGTTTTTGTGTTTGCGGGGCTCCGAGATGGCGCAGCACTGCGTCCAGGTCCTCGGGCCGGTCCACGCTCAGGCTCTCGTATTCGGTGATGACTGTATAAATGGGAATATTGTTTTCCAAAAGTCTAAGCTGCTCCAGTTTTTCAATGTTCTCCAGGCGGCCCGGAGGCAGGGAGACGAATTTTTGCAGGGCAGCCATGCGGAAAGCATACATTCCGATGTGCATATAAAAACTTGCCTCTCCCGGCTCTCTGGGATGGGGGATCATTGCACGGGAAAAATACAGAGCCCGCCCCCCCTGGGAAAACACCACTTTTACCCGGTTCTGATCCCGGGCACTTTCCGGGTCGATCCGCCGTACAGGTGTGGTGACGGCGATTTCCGGGTCGGCGAAGGGACGGATCAGCTCCCCTAACATCAGGGGGTTGAGTACGGGCTCGTCCCCCTGGATGTTTACCACTACGTCCCGTTCTCCGAGTTTTAAGCGGGAAGCTGCTTCAAATACCCGGTCCGTGCCGCTCGGATGATCGCTGCGGGTAGTTATGAGCGGCACCTCCAGACGCCGGGCCTCCTCTGCGATACGCTCATCATCGGTTGCCAGGTATACGGCGTCTATGTCAGGGCAGCTTTGCGCCCGGCTGTATACATGCCAGAACATGGGTTTGCCCGCAATTGCCGCAAGGGGTTTGCCCGGAAAACGGCTGGAGTCGTACCTGGCCGGGATGATTCCGTAGCATGGGGTTTTTTTTGGCATTTTTCAGTCGTCGTCCAGCATGTCAAAAATTAAGCGGCAGGCCTGACTAGTGCCGCCCTGATGCGTTTTTATATATGCGTCTGCAGCCTCTCTGACCTCTTCAGGGGAAGGGGGGGCCTCTATCTGCCGGATTAGCCGGTCCGCGGCTTCCCGCCAGTTGCGGGTTCTGCAGACAAGGCCGCGGGAGAGAATCCGCCGGCCAACCCACGCAAAATTTTCCCAGGATGGCCCGATAACCGGCACCACCCCATACATCAGGGGTTCGAGAAAATTCTGTCCGCCAAGCGGTGCGAGGCTGCCGCCTATAAAAACCGCTGTGGCATGGGCATAGCCTGCGTTTAATTCTCCAAACCGGTCCCAAAGCACAACCATTCCCGGGGTGGCCGGCCGGCTACCAAGCCGGGAGCGAAGCACCCATTGGACGCCGATTCTGTCCAGCCGCTGCTGCCAGGCGCCCAAGCGGTGTAAGTGCCGGGGAAAAAGTCCTGTTACAAGAGCCGGAAAGCGGGCTTTGATCCTGCGAAACATTTTTTCGGCCAATGCCTCCTCCTCTTCCCGTATGGACCCCAGAACAAGAAAAGGGGTGTCCTGCGGCAGGGTGACCGGGAGATTTCCGCCTTGACCTGCATTCCGGCTGCTGTTTTCCAACCGGAGCCGGTCAAATTTGATGTTGGGCATCACCCCGGCGGTTTTATCGCCAAAAAGCTTGTTATAACGGGCTGCATCCTCTCTGGATACAGCAAGCACCCGGTCAGGTGCCAGGCGGTTCCACAGGCCCGGAAACATCTGGTAGCGTTTTAAACTGCGCGGCGTCATCCGGGCATTGAGAATCAAAATCCGGCAGTTGTGGCTGCGCAGAGCGGATAAAAGCCCGGGCCACAATTCTGTTTCCAGAAGTACCATAACCCGGGGCGCGAGCTGTTCTACAGCATTTTTCATTAGCGATGGCTTGTCAAAAGGGAAGAAACGCAGGGAAATGGAGGCTGCTACGGGGTCGTTGCAGCAGGAAGCTGTTTCTTTTTCCAGAATATCCATCCCCTGGCGGGTATTGGTGCTCAACAGGATTCTGATATGGCTGCGAAAGGCAAGCGCCCGGGTCAGCGAGGCCGCCAGATAAGCTTCTCCCGCTGATGCCGCCTGGATCCATATGTCTGCCGGCCTGCAGGGCCTGCCCTGCAGGATGCGGTCCGCATATCCTTCCTTTAAGCGGGGGTTTTTTCCGAGAATCGGCAGAGCGATCTGCCATCCCAGATTATACAATGCGAGGCAAAATCTGGTCATGAAATCTGTCCGTATTAACTGCATGCAGTGCTGCAAGTGATGTCATTCGGGATATCATGCCAGCAAAAGCCCTTGCAACATAAATATGCACTGGGTTTCGGTGGACAGGGTTCTTCTTGACTAACGCTGTTACATAAGGTAATTTTGAAATATTTGAATAACTTCCTTTAATCTCACCAGCCGATCAGGTGGATCTATGAGTGCCAGTCGCACGGAGCAGGAAAAAGCTTTTCTGTTAAACGCCATTGATGCCTTCAAGCGCAAGGTTGTGGTCATCTCCACCAATTACAAGGTCCTTGCTGCAAACGCCGTTGCCATCAAAAGCAGCTCCGCAAACCCCGTGGGCAGGCCTTGTTACGAGACACTGACTGGACGCAGCAGCCCCTGTCCCATCTGCCCGGCCGGTGAAGTCATGCGCACCGGCAAAGCCTCTATTCGCTACAACCAGTGGGACGGTGCCACAGGTCCTGAAGAGATGCTTTGTCTTTATGCCTATCCGGTCCGGGAGGGGAAGGGGGAAATCGAAGCTCTTGTGGTGCTTGATTTTGATTTGCCTACCCTGAAAGAGATGGAAGACCGGGAACAACAGTCCAGTGCGTTTCTCCGAAATCTTTTAAACAGTGCGGTGGATGCGGTCATTTCCTCGGATCCCACCGGCAGAATCCTTATTTTCAATCAGGCTGCTGAACAGATCCTGGGGTATACGCTGGAGGAGGCGCTAAATGAGATCAGCATCCGCGACGTGTATCCGGGCGACGGGGCCCGCGAGGTGATGCGGATGCTGCTGAGCGAGGAATACGGAGGAGTCGGCAAGTTAAAATCCTATCATATTGACGGCAAACACAAAAACGGGGAGCTCATCCCCATCAGTTTAAATGCCTCCACCGTCTATGATGCGGAGGGCAAGACTGCGGCAACTATCGGTTTCTTCCATGATCGCCGGGAGGAGATCCGGATGCAGAAAGAGCTGGAAAAAACCCAGGTGCAGCTGCTGCAGTCCGAGAAGATGGCTTCCCTTGGAAAAATGGCGGCCGGAGTGGCCCATCAACTGAATAACCCCCTGAGCGGGATAATTTTGTACGTGCGGCTGGTGATGGACGAATACGAGCTGCCGGACGCGGCTGTGGAGGATCTGGAGCGTGTGCTCGATGACGCGGAGCGTGCCAAGGAAACCGTCAAGGAGCTGCTCGAGTTTGCGCGCCAGACCAACCAGGACATGAAACCCCAGGATGTCAATGAGATTATCTCACGCACCCTGTTTCTGCTGGAGAACCAGTCCATTTTTCACAACATCGAAATCCACAAGGATCTGGGCGCAAACCTTCCCTGGATACACGGCGATGCCCAGCAGCTGAACCATGTGTTTATGAACCTGATCCTGAATTCTGCAGATGCCCTTGGGGGCGCAGGTACAATGCGCATAAAAACGGGGTACTCGGCCGAGAACCGAGTCGTTTGCATAGAGGTTGCAGATACGGGTGAAGGGATTGCCGAAGAGGTGCTGCCCCATATTTTTGAGCCTTTCTTTACCACCAAGGAGCAGGGAAAGGGCACGGGCCTGGGGCTCAGCATGGTCTACGGCATTGTGGAAAGCCATGGCGGCACCATACGCGCAGACAGCAAAGTCGGCGAGGGGACCACTTTTCATATTGAACTGCCGGCAATGGAGCCGGCCGCTTGGGAGGATGATAGAATTGGCTGATCAGGCGGAACAATCAAGCATTCTTGTTGTAGATGATGAGCGCAGCATACGCGACGGTGTGGAGCGGGTCCTGGCCCGGATGGGCTGCCGGGTGCTCACCGCGCCGGACGGCGAGAAGGCTCTTGCCATTCTGGAAAAGGAGCCTGTGACTATTGCGATTCTGGATTTAAAGATGCCCGGCATGGACGGAATGGAGCTCCACGATCGGATTCGGGAGATCGATGAGGCCATAGTGGTCATCATTATTACCGGATATGCCACCATTGAAACCGCAATCAGTGCTATGAAGCAGGGCGCTTATGATTTTATCCCCAAGCCCTTTGAACCTGATCATCTCAAAATCGTGGTAAACCGGGCTCTGGAAAAAATCCGGCTTTCCAGGGAAGCGCAGAAGCTGCAGGAGGAGCGGGAGCGGACGCTGGTGGATCTGGATCGCGAGAAAAGCCGTACCCGCACCATTATTGAGTCCCTTCCCATCGGCGTGGTGGTTACCAACACCAACGGCGAAATTGTTTTAAAGAATCCCGCGCTGCTAAACAGCCTGGAGCTCTCCGGGGACCCCGGCCCCGGCAGCGCGATTGAAGCCTGTGTAGCTGACAGCGGGTTCTGCGATTTTGTAAGGACCCTTTCCAGCTCCGAAGGGGGAGAGGAGGGGGAGGCGCCCACTTATGAGCTTACCGTATCCGGCAACAAGTATCTGCTTGCCCGGGGCCAGCCTGTGCGGAATGAAAAAGGCGAACGGATCGGGGCGGTTGTGACCCTTACCAACATCACCAGTCTCAAAATGCTGGATCAGTTAAAATCCGAATTTGTTGCCAAGGTCTCCCATGAGCTTCGCTCGCCGCTTTCAACCATTCATGAACAGCTGGCCACTGTTTTAAAAGACATGACCTCAGAGGGACAGGAGCCTGAGGTGGACTCGGATCTGATTGAGCGGGCCAAGGACAAAACAAATGCATTGATTTCCCTGATTGGAGATCTTCTGGATTTGTCGCGGATTGAGGCCGGGGCCTTGACGGAAAACCTCAAGCAGGTTGAGATTGCTGATCTTCTCTCAAGCATAGTTGATTTTCTGGGAAGCAGGGCAGCATCAAAGGGCCAGGAGCTTTTTCTGTATGGATGCGGAGGGCCTGTTGCGGAAATAATCGCTGATCCGGCCGCGCTGGAGAGCGTTTTCGGCAATCTGGTGAGCAATGCCATCAATTACACCCCGGAAGGCGGTCAGATTACGGTGTCTGTTGAGCGCAAAGAACAGCAGATCCTGGTAGCGGTTGCGGACACGGGTTTTGGTATAGAACAAAGACATCAGGAGAAAATTTTCGAACGCTTCTACCGGGTAAAGGATGAAAATACCCGCCATATTACCGGGACCGGCCTTGGCCTGCCCATTGTCAAGGGGCTGGTGGATAACATGGGCGGATCCATCGAATTGGAAAGCCAGCCGGGGCAGGGCTCCGTCTTCACGGTCCGTCTGCCTTTGGAGGGCGGTGCAGGAGAAGATACGGATTCTTAGCGTTTATCGCGCCGGCTATATCTGCAGCGTTGATCTCCCTTGACGTCCACAGGGCCAGACTGTTTCTGGCGTGGTGGACCAGAGGGGAGAGCCCGTCCATAAAGGCAATGTCCCGGTCCCGGGCAAGAGCCTGCCAGATGTTTGGCTCACGGCCGTAGTTTAAGTCAAAAACCAACTCGCATCCGTCAACGGTGAAATCCCGGCTGAATTTGTCCATCTCCGGCGATTCTGCCGCACTGGAGATGCTTGTGGCATTGACGAGGAGTTCTGCCTGCATCGGAGCATCCGCCAGATCGCCGAATGAGAGGGGGACGCCGCCTGATCTGGAGGCAACGCTGGCCGCCCTGTCCCGGTTTCTGCCTGCGATATAGATCCTTTCCGCCTTCAGCCATTGGAGCACAAAGGCAACCGCCTTTGCCGCTCCGCCTGCTCCCAGGATCAGGGCTGTTTTTCCGGCTGGTGCGAATCCAGCATCCTCCAGAGCATCCATGATGCCTATAGCATTGGTATTATAGCCCTTTGCCTGATTGTTTTTGATGGCGATGGTGTTTACAGCGCCGATGATATTGGCGCTCTCGGACAAAGCGTCCATATAGGGAATGACAGCCTCTTTATAAGGCACGGCCACGTTGGCCCCTGCTATGTGGAGCACCCTGAGGCTGGCTATCGCATGGCCGAGCTGCTTTGCCTCCACCTGAAAAGGAACGTAGCTTGCCGGAATCTGCATTTTGTCGATGATATGCCGGAATACAGCGGTTGAGCGGAATGCAAAAACCCGTTCATCGCTGATGAGGCAGAATACCGGATGGGGAGCTTGGCTGGGACTGGACATCGGCTGCCTGGGATTGGTATTGAAGCTGCAGCCGCCGGAACTACGGCGCATCGCGTAAATGCAGCTTTGCCCCAGCGGCCAGCAATAAAATCAAGCGGAAACAACCCCCTACAACAGGCGTTCATGTGGGGGGTTGGTTTTTGGGCGCTTTTAGCGTCAGTCCATACTCAACAGGCTTTTTATGGACTCGAGAATATCGTCTGCCGATGCCGGCTTGGGCAGATAATCGTCTGCTTCTGTGCTCATGCCGTCATAATGGGAATAGCGGGTGGAGGATACGTGATCTGCAACCGCGGTCAGCAGAAGAATCGGGATATCCGCATACTGTTTATCTTTTTTCAGCTCGGAGCAGACTTTGTAGCCGTCTTTTTCCGGCATCATGACATCCAGAACAATAGCATCCGGCGGGTTTTCTTTCACCTTGTTTATGCCTTCTATGCCGTCATAGGCAACTTCCACGGCAAAGCCGGCTTTTTCCAGGTTTTTTTTCACAATCGAGACAAAATCAGGCTCATCATCAACGACAAGAATTCTTTTTTCCTCAGACATCAGTTTCCCTCCTTTTCGTCCCAGATGTCGGTAAACGGGCAGCTCAACGCAGAACATGAGTTTATTATACGGGATCTGTGCTGTGGAATCAATCCATTTTCGGCCGCGGGGAAAGTCCTGCGCGTTCCACGATCTCCGGGACCTTTTGTTCCCATTCTATGGCCATGATATGAAATCCGCGCACACCTTCGATGGATTTTAAGCGTTCGATGCTTTCCACACAAATATCAATGCCCTCCTGCGCCTGCTTATCCTTGGGCTTGTCGGCCATGCGTTTGACAACATCATCGGGAACGTCCATGCCGGGGACCTTGTTTTTCATGAATTTGGCCATGCCGGCGGATTTAAAGGGGGTGACGCC
>JAWOFF010000079.1:0-34977 GCA_046482325.1 Desulfosalsimonadaceae bacterium | reverse complement strand
GGACTCCTGTTTCAGGCGCTTTCCGGCCACTATGCCAAGCCCCGATGAAATGGAGGTGCTGCTGTGGCCGGTGGAGAAGGCGTCATAGACGCTCTCGCTCATCCTGGGAAAGCCTGCGATCCCCTGGTGCTGCCTGAGGGTGGAAAAGCTCTCCCTGCGGCCGGTGAGCAGTTTGTGTGTATAGGACTGATGGCCCACGTCCCATATAATTTTGTCCTGCGGCAGGTCAAACACATAATGCAGGGCGATGGTCAGCTCCACAACCCCGAGATTGGAGGCCAGATGCCCTCCTGTTTGGGAAACCACGTCCACGATTACCCTGCGGATTTCCCGGGCCAGCTTCGGCAGCTCGTCGCGGGAGATTCTTTTCAGATCAGAAGGGGAATTGACGGTTTCGAGTATGCTCAATTTCTTTTGCCTTACAAAGGGTAAAAAATTATCGCCGGCGCTCGATAACATAGTCGGCAAGGGCCCGCAGCGGTTCTGCTTTGCTATCAAAAACCGAGAGGGCTTGCAAGGCATTGTTTGCAAGCTCCCGGCTGTATTGCCTGGAGGCGGCAATGCCCATCAATCCGGGATAGGTGGCCTTGTCCCGGTCCTTGTCCGTGCCCGCGGCCTTTCCCATCGTTTCGGGATCGCCCTCTACATTTAAGATGTCATCGGCCACCTGGAAGGCGAGACCGATATGGCCGGCATATTCGGACAAGGCCCGGATCTGCGCATCGCTCCCCCCGCCCAGAATGGCCCCTGAAACCGCTGCGGCCCCGATCAGGGCGCCGGTCTTAAACTGGTGCATGTCGCGCAGCGATGCCACTTCACCGGGTGCTCCCTCTGCTTCCATATCGCGCATCTGGCCCTCGATCATGCCATCGTAACCGCAGGCTTTTGCAATCCTGTGCATGGCGGAGATCCCTGCCGGCTTCTCAAGGCTGATCTCTGTTAAAACCTGGAACGCAAGGCTTAGCAGGGCGTCTCCGGCCAGTATGGCGGTTGCCTCGTCAAAGTGCACATGGCAGGTTGCCTTGCCGCGGCGCAGGGCGTCATCATCCATTGCCGGAAGGTCGTCATGGATCAGGGAATAGGTGTGGATCATTTCCAGGGCGCCTCCGCAGGAGGTTACATGGTCGTCTTCCGGGGCTCCCACAGCCTCGGCGGCGGCCATGCACAGAACAGGGCGCAGGCGTTTGCCGTCGGCCATCAGGGAATAGGTCATGGCCCGGCAGAGTCTCCGGCCGTTATGGAGCCGCTCTTCAATAAAGGATGCAAGCCACTGGTTGACCAGCCCGCGTTTTTTTTCAAGATAGCCTGGGAAATCCATCCGTAATACCGCGCAGCCTTTTATTGTTCTCCGCCTTGTCCGGCGTCGTCCCCAAAAGGCGCTTGCCTGATATTGCCGGACTCATCAGAGGTCAGCACCGTGATTTTTTGTTCGGTTTCTTCAAGCTTGTCAAAGCAGAATCTGGAAAGCCGCACGCCTTCTTCAAATTTTTTGAGCGCCTTCTCCAGGGCCAGATCACCGGATTCGAGTTCCTGCACAATTTTTTCCAGCTGGCCCATGGCTTCTTCAAAGGTCTTCCTGGCCATCTTCCTGTCTTCCTTTCACGCAACTGGTAAGTCTGCCCCTGGCAAGGAGAATCTCCAGGATCTCGCCTGTCTCCACCTCCGCCGCATCCCTTATAATGGTCTTGTCGGACTGCCGGCGGGCAATGCTGTAGCCCCGCTGCAGTACGGCAGCCGGATTCAGGGCGTTTAAACGCGCATTTAATGCCTCCGCCTGCATGGCCCTTGTTCGAACAACCGATTTAGCCGCGGAGCAGAGCCGTTCGCCGAGTTGATCCAGGTGCTGCCTGCGTGTCTGTAAAAGGATTGCGGGACTGTTTGCATGCAGCCTTTGCGTGCGCCATGCAAGCCGTTCTTTCTCCATCCCGATCTGCCTCTGAAGCGCTGCCTGCAGCCGTCCCGAAAGCTCGTCAAGGCGGAGCCTAAGATCATCCATCCGCCGCCCGGGGTGCACCAGCCGGTCGGTAAGCTCTCGGACACGCCGCCGCCTGTCGTCGATCAGTCTGTATGCTCCCGCTGCAAGCTGGCGGCTTAGCTGGGCGCGCCGGTTTTCAAGTTCCGCTTTTACCGGAACTACAATTTCCGCTGCAGCAGAGGGAGTGGGGGCCCGAAGATCGGCAACGAAATCGGCAATCGTGTAATCGGTTTCATGGCCCACCGCGGACACTATGGCAACGGCGGAGTCAAATACGGCCCGGGCAACCTCTTCGGCATTAAAGGCCCATAGATCCTCAAGCGAGCCGCCTCCGCGGGCCAGTATGGCAAAATCGGCGTCGTTTCTCCGGTTGAGCAGGTTTATGGCAGATACAATATCCGGAATTGCCTGATCGCCCTGCACGGATACGGGCAGAATTTCAAGCCGGATGTTGGGATAACGGCGCTGCATCACCCTTACCATGTCGTGGACAACAGCCCCTGTAGCTGAAGTTATAAGGGCAATTTTCTGCGGCAGAAGGGGCAGAGGTTTTTTATAAGCTGCGTCGAAAAGGCCTTCTTCGGAAAGCCGGGCTTTGAGCTGCTCAAAAGCTGCCTGCAGCGCGCCTGCTCCCGAGGGCTCCAGGTATTCCAGAATGATCTGATAGGCTCCGCGGGGGGAATAGACGCTTACCCGGCCGTATCCGGTTATGCTCATGCCGTCTTCAGGAAAAAACCGGAGCTTTTTGTTCTGGCCCCGGAACATGACCGCGCTGATCTGGGCGTCAGCATCCTTTAAAGTAAAGTAATAATGGCCGGAAGCAGGCATCTTGAAGTTGGAAATTTCTCCCTGTATCCATATAAATGGATACGTTTCTTCAAGCAGTGCTTTAATTTTTTTTGTCAGCTCGCTGACAGTATAGATTTTTTTAGCAGCAGTAGCCATATATATTACCGGAGCGCGGGTGGACTGCCGTCTTTCACAGGGAAGCGGCAGCAGGTGTTTTAATGGCCCGTCCTTGTAAGCTTAAAAAACTAGCATAGTTTTGCCCATCATTCAATCGGATCTTTAGCCGGGGCTTAAACTTTTTACTTTGCCATCCCAAACTGACTTTTTACGAGAGCATCATTTTTCCGGTTTCCGGCCCCGATTTTTTGTACTGGATTTATAACGTCTGATAAGATATATTATGTAAACTTTTCTCGCAAGCCAAAAATACAGGGGCTGCGGCTGCTTCGACCTCTTCTTTTTTCTTTAGCCGCGCTCCAGGTAGCTGCGGACGGCAGGGATCAGGTAGGTATCTTCCAGTGACATGCTGCGAAGGCAGTCTGCAAGAACTTCAGTTTTTTGCCGCACCGGCAGGTTTTTATCCATAATAAATACCTGCCGGCCTTTGATTTTGCAGAGGCCGCTTTTTGCATTCACGCCGGTTGCGCGCAGATTCTGCTCGGATACTGCTATATCGAGTTTTTCTGCGGCCTCTTTTAAATGCTGATAGAGCTGCGTGTATTTCATTGGCCGGAAACTGTTTTTATCAGCTTTTTTTCAGGCTTTGACAATGCCTTGCAAAAGTAGGTTTCTGTGTTATTATTCAGAGCAGAACAATTCATTTCAGCGAGTACATGGAACAAGACTTTTATTGCAGGAGGAAAACAGCTCTATGGCCAACATTGAAACCGCCCGTACAACCGCCGGTGCCCGCACGCAGGTGCAGGTCAACAGCTTTATCCGAAGTGTCTACAACTGGATGGCCATCGGTCTGGGCCTTACCGGACTGATAGCGTTTTACGTCGGCAACACCGGGAGCATGGTAAACCTGATACGGACCAACCCCCTGATTTTCTTCGGACTTATAGCTGCCGAACTGGGGATGGTGTTCTATCTCAGTGCACGGATTCAAAAGCTCCGGGCCTCGACTGCCACGGCCCTTTTTGTTATTTACTCCGCTTTAAACGGGGTAACCCTCTCCTTTATATTTATTGCATACACGACCGCCACCATTACATCCACCCTGTTTGTCTGTGCGGCCACTTTTGTTGCTTGCAGCGTATTCGGGTTTGTTACCAAACGCGATCTCACATCCCTGGGCAGCTTTATGTTCATGGGGCTTATCGGCATCATTGTCGCGTCCCTTGTAAATCTGATCATCCAAAGCTCGGCACTGACCGCAATTATAAGCTACATCGGCGTCCTGGTGTTTGTAGGTCTTACCGCCTATGACACCCAGAAATTAAAGCATATGGCCATGACACAGCCGGATGACCTGGAAGCCGGAGTTATGCGCAAGGGTGCTATAATGGGGGCGCTATCGCTCTATCTGGATTTTATAAATCTGTTTTTGATGCTGCTCTATATCATGGGCGGCAGAGAATAGCCCGATCCGGCGGCCGCCCCGTATTTTCGCGGGCGGCCGTCTCTGCCTTTAATTTGCACCGATTTTCCGGCGGATCACCTCCACAATTTCTGTGCAGCAGCTACGGGTGGTCTCCGCATCCGGCCCCTCCACCATGACCCGGCATAAGGGCTGTGTGCCGGAATACCGGACCAGTACCCTTCCCCGGCTGCCAAGCCTGTCCTCAACCCTTGAGATCGTCTCTTTTATTTCCGGGATTTCCATGACATCGATTTTTTCTGCGATCCTGACATTCATGAGCACCTGTGGATATGTCTGCATGACAGAGGCCAGGCTCGAGAGGGGAAGTTTCGTTTCACGCATTACCTGTATCAGCCGCAGCCCGGTAAGAATGCCGTCACCCGAGGTATGGCTGTCCAGAAAGATCATGTGCCCTGAGTCCTCGCCGCCTATCACAGCCCCCTGCTCCGTCATCTGCTCCAGAACATACCGGTCGCCAACGTCCGTGATCACGAGTTCAATGCCCAGCTCCTCCATGGCTTTGTGAAAACCCACATTACTCATCACCGTGCTGACCACGCGGTTGTTGGCAAGTTTTCCGCTGTTTTTCAAGTGCCTGGCGCATACGGCGAGGATCTGATCGCCGCTCACGCAGCCGCCGTTCTCATCAACAGCAATCAGCCGGTCTCCATCACCGTCAAATGCCAGGCCGAGGCAGGCCCGCGCCTCGACCACCTTTTTCTGCAGAAGCGCGGTATCCTGGGAGCCGCAGCCCTGATTGATGTTGCGGCCGTCAGGTTCCGCGCAAATGGTTTCGACTTCTGCGCCCAGGGTGCGGAATACTTTCGGGGCCGCCTGCCAGGCAGCCCCGTTGGAGCAGTCAAGCACGACCTTAAGTCCTTCCAGAAAACCGGCGGAAGGCATCTGGCGAATAAGAAAATCCAAGTAGGTATGGAAGAGCTCCGGACGGTGCTGTACGGCCCCGATTTTTTCCGGCAGCGCAAAATACTCTGCCGGGCTCCCTTCTGTGCTGTCGCCGCCGGGCTGCGCCTGTTGAATCTTTTGCTCCAGAAAGGCTTCCATCTGCCGGGAAAGCTTAAACCCTTCGGCGTTGAAGAATTTGATGCCGTTGTCAGCGAAGGGATTGTGGGATGCGGATATCACGACTCCGGCGTCCATGGATTCAGCGTTCGTCAAATAAGCGACTGCCGGCGTGGGAAGAACACCGCAGATATGGGCATCTCCGCCGCCGGAACAGATTCCCGCGGCAAGGGCATAAGCTATCATGTCACCCGAGTTGCGCGTATCCCTGCCGATAAGCACCCGGGGCTTTTCCCCGTTTTTGCGGATTGCGCCTGTAAGCGCGCGTCCGGCCCGGAGAGCCACCTCTGGCGTCATTGGATACTGATTGGCCTTCCCCCGAATTCCGTCCGTCCCAAAGAGCCCGGCCATACTCAGCTTCCTTTCTTTTCGCCGTATTCAGGCACCACATCGAGAACAGCCTGCACCACCTGATCCACAACAGTCTGCAGCCACCGGCTGCCGCAGTTCTTGACAGACGGAGCCAGGGATTTGATTGTCCCCAGGTAGGGGCTTAACTGGTTTGCTTCCTGCTGCAAATCCTGCTGCAGCCCTTCCAGAAACCGGGACCGCTCAGCTCGCATCTCTCTGGGACAGATGTCTTCCAGGCCCTGATAGGAGCCCAGGATTTCCCGGATTTCAAGCTTTTTTGCCGTCAGGGCGCTTTTATCCTTTCCTCCAAGATTGTCAATAAAATCGTCCAGCCGCCTGATCCGTTCAGCCACCGCCTTATCCAGAACAGTTACGAGCCCCTCATGAAGGAGTCCCGGATAGCGCTCTGATATGAACCGGCTGCGCACGTGCCTGTACCACTGGCCAAGCGCCAGAAGATTGCCTATGTAGATCAGGTTGTTCATCAGTATCCGCTTTACGTTGCTGTATGCCGCCGGTTTGTAGGCAATATTGCCGCCCTGTCCCGAACTGCCGAAAATCAGCCGGTTGGACCTTGTCTCATCTTTTCGGCAGATGGTGCCCGCGGCAACAGTGACACCATAGCCCAGCCGGCAGGGACCGACAAGTCCCCCCTGCCCGCCCAGGAATACAGGAGGCTTATCCAGCATAACTCCGTACGGTACATCGCCTATCAGGGAGGCCGTTGCCTTGTCCTGCCGGGGCGTGTAGTTGAAATGAATGTAGGAGCTGCCCACCTCGCTGTGGTTTTTGGCATCCGTGCCCCCGGCCATGAGACAGTCGCAGAAATTAATCAGGCTTCCCAGGGTGACATGGGGAAAAAGAATAGTTTGTTTTATCCCGACGCTGTGGGCGAGGCATGCCCCTTCCTCCAGAATTGTCCCGCCCCGGACATGGGAGCAGGAGCCACAGGAGGCGCCGTTCAAAAAAACAGCGCCGCTGAAAAATCCTCCTTTTAACGAGACGTCCGGGCCAATCCGGCAGTTCTCCACCGTGGCCGGTGCTTCAAACCCGATCTTCGCTCCGGCGGCAATACAGGTATCTGCCCCGTATATCCGGCAGCCCGGATATATGGTCACATCCGGGCCGCTGATCCGGTCCGGATCCACTTCAGGGCCTATATCCACAGACTCCGGCACCGGCAGACGGACTCCGTTTTCTTGCAGCGCTTTTTTCTGATCCTTACTGGGCTGCGCCATTGCTTCCTCTTGCGGCAGACTGTTGCGGCCTGATTTTAAAGACACGAAATCTGGAGTTGTTCCCCGTTAAAGCAGTATTGCCGGTCAAATGTCAAGACAGATTTTTGAAACATTTAATATATCAGGTTGTTAAACAATCCTAGCTTGCCGGCACGGCCCTTTTCTGTTAAGTTCATTTTTTTATTGATAACCTAAATCGAAAATCCCGGAGGGTTTAGGGATAATTTAGATTCGGGGATATTTCGCATGGATCCAAATTGCAAGTACCGCTTATTAACCCGGGGCGACCTGGACGGACTGATATGTGCAGTTTTGCTGAAATATCTGGATTTGATTGACGAAATTCAGTTGATTGATCATCCCAGCCAGATGCAGGCAGGTGAAATTGCGGTAACAGAAAACGACATTACCACCAATCTGCCATACCTCCCCGGCGTTGCACTGGCCATTGATCACCACCTCTCCGAGACCCTTCGCAACAAGCGGGACTCCCGCCATATCATAGATCCGGAGGCTCCTTCGGCTGCACGGGTGGTGTACAATTACTATGGGGGAAGCAATAGGTTTCCGGAATTTTTCGATGAAATGATGGACGGTGTTGACAAGGCGGATTCCGGGCAGTTTACAAAGGATGAAATACTTCACCCGGATGGATGGCCCCTGTTAAACTTTCTGATAGACAAGCGCACCGGAATTGAGGACTGGGGCAGCTACAGGATTGGCGAAGAGCAGTTCAAACTCGACATTATAGGTTACTGCCTGCAGATGCCCATTCAGCAGATCCTGGCCGTGCCTGACGTAATGGAGCGGGTCAAGGTATATTTCGCCTATGAACAGCTCTATAAGGAGCAGCTCATGGCTTCGTCGGTCAAAGTATCCAATGTGATTGTGATGGATTTCCGCGGACAACCATTTATTTATCCCGGCAACCGCTTTATCATCTATGCCCTTTATCCGGACTGCAATGTTTCAGTATTCATCCGCAATGATGGCGACAGTGAGCGTGTCAGCATTTCTGTGGGCAAATCCATTATCAAACAGACCTCCGGGGTCAATATCGGCGAACTCATGCTCCGCTACGGCGGCGGAGGCCACCGGGCCGCCGGGGCCTGCCATGTATCCGGCGAACAGGTAAAGCAGGTGTATGAAGAGCTTATTGAGGCACTGAAAGACTGAAAGGAAACAACAAATGACAAACCAGGAACTACGCCGTCTGCCGGCATGGCGCAAACTGGATGCGGGTGCCGAGAAAATGGGGCTGCATGAGTATCATCTAAAACAGCTGACAGCCCGGAAAAACCGCCTGGAACGATTTTCCGTTTCCGGCGGCGGGCTTTTTTATGACTATTCCCGCCAGCGCGTTGATGAGCAGGTAATGGAGTATCTTTTTGAGCTGGCACAATCGCGCGGCCTTCCTGAAAAATTCAGGGAGATGACAAAAGGGGCGCATGTTAATGAAACCGAGGATCGGGCGGCGCTGCATACCGCTGCGCGGCAATTTGCAGACACTCCTGTTTTTGACAACGGCAGGGACGTGATCCCGGAGATCAAAATGGTTCGCGAACAGATGAAGGAATTTGCCAATGCGGTCCACAAAGGCGAAATACGCGGCTCCACGGGACAGCCCTTTAAAGACGTTGTGGTAATCGGCATCGGCGGCTCTTACCTGGGTGCAGAGTTTATTGCAACCGCTCTGGAAGGCCTGGCTGACAAAGGAATTGCCCTGCATTTTCTCTCCAATGTCGACGTGGATAATTTCGGCCGCATTGCCGCCCGCATTGCACCTGAGAGCACCCTCTGGATTGTGATTTCCAAAAGCTATACCACCACCGAAACTATGGCCAACGCAAACCTTGCCAAACAGTTCATGAAGGAGAAGGCACTGAAACCGGAAGCTCATCTGGTTACGGTAACCAGCAGGAACAGCCCGGGAGACGACCCGAACAATCCGGCTCTTGCCACCTTCCATATGTTTGACTACATCGGCGGCCGATTCAGCGCGACCTCGGCTGTAGGCGGCGTACCCTTAAGCCTCTTTCTGGGTTGGGACAGATTTGAACGGCTCCTGCGCGGGGCGGAGGAAATGGATCAGCACGCGGCAAACGCTCCTCTGCAGGAAAATGCGCCGCTTACTGCAGCAATGACGGGAATCTGGAATAATAACTTTTTGGGGTACCCTGCCCAGGGCATCATTCCGTACTCTTCGGCACTGGCACGTTTTGCACCGCATATCCAGCAGCTTTATATGGAAAGCAACGGCAAGGCCGTGACGGCCAGGGGCGCGCCTGTTGACGTGGATACGGGAGTTATTATTTTTGGCGAGCCAGGCACCAACGCGCAGCATTCCTTTTTCCAGCTCGTCCACCAGGGCAGGCCCTTTCCCCTGGATTTTATCGGAGTGGTCAGACCCCATTATGAAGGCTATTCCGCCACATCCAAAGGGGTCACCAATCACCAGGAGCTGTGGGCAAACCTTATTGCCCAGTCCCATGCCCTTGCCCTGGGAAGCGAGGGCGGCAGTCCGGCCCGCTCCTTCCCCGGCAACCGCCCGTCTTCAACAATCCTGCTAAATGACCTCTCTCCGGAGAATATCGGCCGGCTGCTTTCCTTTTATGAAGCCCGTACCGTCTTTGAAGCCTTTGTCTGGGACATCAACCCTTTTGACCAATTCGGCGTTGAGCTGGGCAAAACCATGGCCTCGGATATCCGCGGGGAAATCGCGAAAAAAAATCAGGAGCCAGAACGTGAGACCGAATCCCTGGATCCGATTCAGAAATTCTATGTGGAGCGGCTGTTTACGGACTCATAAAGGATTCTCATCATATTCTTTTTTCTTTACGGGAAGCGATAAATTACAGCCCCCCAGGTCACACCCGCACCCAGGCCGGAGAACACTACTGTAGCGTTTTCTTTCAGAAGGTTCTGTTCAAGTGCCTCATCCAGACAAATCGGGATTGTGCCCGCGGTTGTATTGCCGTAGCGCTGGATGTTGTTAAACATCTTCTCCTCCGGCAGATCCATGGCCTTTTGATAGAACTGGTTGATCCTTAGGTTGGCCTGGTGCGGAAAAATCATGTCCACGTCATCCACTGTAAGTCCGGCTTTTTCCAGGGCTTCGTAGGTGACTTCCGGCAGCCGCTTTACCGCCAGCTTAAATATCCTGGATCCGTCCATTGTCGGAAAATGGCGCCCTTCCTGAAGCCCTTTTTCCGTGATCCTGGGATTCTGGCGGGAGGCGGGAAGCTCCGTCATCAAAGCCTCTGCGTACTCTCCCTGCGCATGAAGGCTGGAGGCGAGGATACCGACCTGTTTTTCGGTGTCCAGGGCTTCCAGGCAGACCGCGCCGGCCCCGTCCCCAAAAATCACTGTAACATCCCGGCCGGCGGTGGATATATTCAGTCCCGTGCTGTGTACTTCCGAGCCCACCAGCAGCACCCTTCGGGCCAGGCCGCTGCGGATATAGGCATCAGCGATTTCAATACCGTACAAAAATCCCGTGCATTGCTGCCGGATATCCAGGGCGGGCGTGGACTTGAGGCCGAGTTTATGCTGCAACAGGCAGCCTGAGCCGGGGAAGAAAAGGTCCGGACTCAATGTGGCGAAAATAATCAGATCAAGATCTTCCGCCTTCCACCCGGCGCGCTCCAGAGCGGTCCTGGAGGCTTCCAGTCCCAGATCAGAAGCCCCTGTCTCCCCTTCTTCGGGAATCCAGCGCCGCTGTTCAATGCCGGTGCGCTGCTGAATCCATTCATCAGAGGTCTCCATCCACCGGCTCAGGTCCTCATTGGTTATGACGCGGTCCGGCAGACAGCGGCCGGTAGATCGAATTATGGTTCTTGCCATGTTCGATAACTCCTTCCGGGCTAAACGGTAAACAATCCATAATCTGCCTAATCCTCTCCTCTAAAGCCTTGGCACCAGGGCAATCTTCTGACTGCTTAAGCGTCTTCAGGGAGGTCGATTTCTATATCGGCCTTTTCCTTCAGGTTTTCCACATACCCCGGCAGTTTCTCCTGAATTTTTTGCTGCCGCATCTGCTCTTTGATATCGTCCTTTACATCGTCAAAGCTTTCTTTGGATGCAGCCTTTTTGTCTTCCACCTTGATCAGATGGTAGCCAAAGCGGGTTTCCACAATATCGCTTACACTGCCGGGCTCAGTGGAAAAGGCCGCTTTTTCAAAGGGCGGCACCATCTGACCTTTACTGAAGAAGCCAAGCTCTCCGCCGCTTTCACTGCTTTGACAGTCGGATTTTTCTTTTGCCAGCTCGGAAAACTTTTCCCCGCCTTCCAGGCGCTTCTGGATCTTCTCGATCTTTTTACGGGCCGCCTGCTTTTCTTTTTCGTCCGCCTCCTTGCCTGTTTCAATAAGGATATGGCGGGCTTTTACTTGTTTCGGGTTCTCAAATTCTTTGGAATTGTTATCATAATAAGACTTCAGGTCTTCATCCGTGATATCGATTTTTGAGGCGATCTCTTCCTCGATCAATTGCTGGATCGCCATGCTCTGTTGAATCTCGTGGCGAAGCTGATCCTCGGTATAGCCCATACTGGCCAGCCGCTGCTTGTACTGGGCTTCATCATTAAACCGGTTTTTAAAGCTCGCCAACTGCTCCTGCACCTGCTCACTATCAACCTTTATACCAAGCTCGCTGCTTTTCTGGTAAAGGAGCTCTTTTTCCACCATATTCTGGACAACGCTGTTTTTTATATCAGCCATCTTTTTTTCGTCAAGCTGCTGTCCCTGGCTGGCAAAACGCTGCTTGAGCATTGTAAGCTGCTGATCCAGGCGATCCCGGGGAATTTTGGTCCCGTTGACAACCGCAACATAATTATCTCCGGAATCCTTTTTGTCTGCTGCAAAGGTGGGAAAAGCCAGGGCAAAGGCCAGGGTGAAAGCCACAAGGGTTTTGGCGATAATACGCATAAAAAAATCCTCCTTTTTTTCGGTCAACTCCGATTCATGCAATTTGATATAAGGGCGCTTTCCCGCTTATAAAAACTTCCCGGACACGCCCTATATGGAAAGAGGTCTGCAACCTCATGGACCAAAGGGATAATTGACGGCAGGATGACAGAGGATAAAAAACAGGAGAGGAATCAATATGGTCGGGACGGCAGGATTTGAACCTGCGACTCCAGCGTCCCGAACGCTGTGCTCTTCCAGACTGAGCCACGTCCCGACATTTGGTCGCTATTTTTAGGGCAGAATTCATCCGCTGTCAATTAAAAATTATTGTAATCAGACTGCCTGGGAATGTCAAGACAGGCGGCGTGAAGAACCTGCCGCCCGTGCCCAAAAAAAGCAGTGCATCCCTATGAGCCTTGGGCGAAGGCGTTTTTAAGCATTATGGTTTCATCTCTTGCCGGTCCCACAGATATGAGGGTCACCGGCGTCTCTGTAAGTACTTCAATCCGGTGCAGATAGTTTCTGGTATTTTCCGGAAGTTCTTCATAGCTGCGGATGCCGGAGATATCTTCTTTCCAGCCGGGAAGACTCTCATAGACGGGCTCGCACTTTTCCAGCAGATTAAGATCGGCCGGAAATTCCGAAATGCTTTTGCCCCGGCATGTATAGCCGGTGCAGATCTTGATTTCATCAAATCCGCCAAGCACGTCAAGCTTGGTAATGGCAAGGCCGGTGAGGCTGTTTAAACGCGCTGCATTTTTCACCATTACCGTATCAATCCAGCCGCACCTGCGCCTGCGTCCGGTTGTGGCGCCGAACTCCGCGCCTTTTTCCTGGATGCGCTCGCCGGTTTCGTCAAAGAGTTCCGTGGGAAAAGGCCCCTGCCCGACCCGTGTTGTATATGCCTTGGCAATGCCCGTAATATCGGTTATCATCCTGGGACCGACTCCTGACCCGGCACAGGCGTTCGCCGAAACCGTGCTCGAGGAGGTCACATACGGATAGGTGCCATGGTCAATATCAAGATGGGTGCCTTGTGCGCCTTCAAAGAGAACCTGCCTCCCCGCTTTTGCACTCTGGTTGATAAAAACGGACACATCAGAAACATAAGCAGCCAGCCGCTGCCGATAGACAGCATACGATTCACGGATTTGCTCTGCTGACAGCTCCTCTGCTCCATAATACTGATTCAGGATAAAGTTCTTTTCTTCAATCGCATTTGTCGTTTTTTCCGCAAAAACCTGCGCATCCAGGAGATCCACAAACCGGATTCCCCTTCTCGACGCCTTGTCCTCGTAACAGGGGCCGATGCCGCGGCCGGTAGTGCCGATCTTTTCCTTGCCTCTGGCCTTTTTCTCCCGTGCCATGTCCAGTTGTTTGTGATAGGGCATAATAAGGTGGGCCTTTTCACTGATTTTTATGTTCTCCGGGCTGACATCCACGCCTTTTTCCTGCAGGTAATCAATTTCGGAAATCAGCACTTCCGGATCAACCACCATGCCGTTGCCGATAACGCAGGTTTTTCCCTGCAGAATACCGGAGGGCACCAGGTGACTGATAAACTGCTCTCCGTCAACAACCATGGTATGCCCGGCATTGTTGCCTCCCTGAAAACGCACTACCACATCCGCATACTCAGCGAGCAGATCAACGATTTTTCCCTTGCCTTCATCCCCCCACTGGGTTCCCACGATGACGATATTTGCCAAGATTTTCTCCTTATCGCGTCTTGTGCGTGCAGCTATCCGGACTCCGGTTTTCCGCATCTGTCGGACACGGCCGAAATCCCCCGCTTCAGTTTGAAAAAATCTACCATGAGCTGTCTGCAGGCGGGCTCCAGAACACCTTTTACCACCTCCGGATGATGATTGAACCGCCTGTCGGCTGCAAGATCATAAACGGAACCTGCAGCCCCCCACCCCGGGTCTTCGGCGCCAAACACAATGCGCTCCACGCGGGCATGAATCAAAGCGCCCATACACATCACACACGGTTCAATAGTGACATACAGAGTCGTATGAGGCAATCGATAATTTTCGAGGCTGTGGCCCGCCCTGCGCAAAACCAGAATCTCCGCATGCGCGCTGGCATCGCAGAGGCCGATCGTCCGGTTGTGAGCAGAGGCGATCAGGTTGCCGGATGCATCCAGAAGCACGGCTCCAACAGGAACTTCATCCGCGGCAAAGGCCTTTTCCGCCTCGGCCAGTGCTTTTTGCATCCAGACCTCACGGTACATGAATTACGCCCTTCCACTGATACCTGAGATGGTATCGGGAAAAGCCGGTTGCCTCGCTCCCAAAATTCCCTAAATGTCGCTCGGAAACCGCTTCCCCCGATATCATTAACTTAGTGCCTTAGTGCCTTAGTGCCTTAGTGCCTTAGTGCCTTAGTGCCTTCAGCCGACCTTGGAAGTTACTGACCGGTTCGGTCCCGGGCTGCGGCCCGGGGTTACTTCCAGGGAATCTCCGGCTATGTCCTTTATTTAGGCCATTACCGGTAATGGCCTTATAAAATAGACCATAGCTCTACGTTACTTTCTGCAAAAATACCGTGCCAGCGGAATAAATCGCTTTTTGCAAAGCCATAAAACTTGGTGTTGACATTGCCGAATCAATCGCGTATAACAACACAGATTAAGCGCCCGTAGCTCAGCTGGATAGAGTGCCGGACTACGAATCCGTAGGTCGCAGGTTCGAATCCTGCCGGGCGCGCCAGCAAATCCAGGGGTTTAGCCGATTCGGTTAAACCCTTTTTTGTTTTTGGGTTACACCCTTTTCCGAGCACTTCCGGCCGGTGTCCGTATTATATCATAAGATACAAAAAAGCCGCGGATGCATTTCCTAAACGTGCATCAGCGGCTTTCACGGATTGTCGGATCAAAATTCATGCATATTTTGTAAATGGTGCCGAAGGGGAGATTTGAACTCCCACGGGGCAATCCCCACTAGACCCTGAACCTAGCGCGTCTACCAATTCCGCCACTTCGGCACTGCGCGTTAAATCAGGCATTGATTTAACGTAAGTTTTTTTATATATAACGTTTAACGGCTAATGTCAAGAGCATAATGCAAAATAAAGCGGATAGATTGTGTATGGAACTGATTACGGATCTGGAGGATATAAAGGAGCCCTACACGAATGCGGTGGTGACGATCGGCAATTTCGACGGTGTGCATAAAGGACATCAGGCTATTCTGCATCAGGTTATCGAAAAGGCGGAAGCCATTGGCGGGGTTTCTGTGGCCATTACCTTCGAGCCCCATCCCATGAAGGTTTTGAGCAGCAACGGAGCTCCCCCGCTGATCACCATGTATGAACAAAAGGTGGAGCTGATTGAGCAAACAGGTATTGACGTGCTCATCTGTACCCCTTTCACCCAGTCGTTTGCCGCGGTCACTGCCAAAACTTTTATTGAGGACATCCTTATCGATAAAATCGGCATGAAAGCCATTATTATCGGAAAAGATTATAAATTCGGCAAAAACCGCGAAGGCAGCGTTTTCCTTCTGGAAAAACACAAAGAAACAAGCGGCATCGAGGTGCTTGTCGCAGACTGGATACCCGTATCCCACCAGATTGCCGATCGCATCAGCAGCACCCGAATTCGCGAAATCGTAATGGAGGGGCGGGTTGACGAAGCACGTCACCTTCTTGGCCGCTATTATCAGATCCGGGGAAAAGTTGTCACAGGCCGCCAGCGCGGGGGGCCCATGCTGGGCTTTCCCACCGCCAATATCCAGCTCGTTGATGAGCTCTGCCCCAAAACCGGCGTTTATGCGGTTACCGTGCAGTGGCGGGGAAACAAATACAAAGGGGTTGCCAATATGGGGTATGCACCTACTTTTGACGATCACCTGTTTACGGCGGAAGTGCATCTGTTTGATTTCCGGGACAACATCTATGGGGAAACCATCAGGGTCAACTTTGTACGGCGGATCAGGGATGAAAAAAAATTTGCCGGCATTGAGGAATTATCTGAGCAAATCAGAAAAGATATTGAATGCGCCGGGGAGATTTTGTCCGACCTCTAGTGCCGGACTCCGGTATAACAATTAGGGAAGTATTCATGGTTCTTGAAATTCTTACCTATCCGAACGAGTTTTTAAGAAAACAAACCCTGCCCGTGGAAGCAGTGGATGACTCGATCCGGAAGATAATTGAAAACATGGCAGACACCATGTATGAGGCCCCCGGGGTGGGTCTGGCTGCCATTCAGGCGGGCATTGACAAAAGCATTATTATTTACGATCCGGAAGCGGACCCGGAAAAAAGGGGATATAACGCCCTGATCAACCCGGTGATCCTCTCCAGCGAGGGCGAGACCGTCTCGGAAAACGAGGGCTGTTTAAGCGTACCGGATTACCGCTCGGACGTTACGCGGGCGGAGACGATAACAGTGGAAGGCCTGGACGGGGAAGGCAATCCGGTGCACTTTGAGGCTGACGGGCTGCTCTCAGTGATTTTGCAGCACGAAATTGATCATCTTCACGGCATCCTTTTCATTGACCGGATCAGTGCCTTAAAGCGCGAGTTATATAAAAAAAAGCGGAAAAAGGCGCTCAAGCGTGGAGAAAAATAACTTTACCGCCATATTTATGGGCACGCCGGATTTCGCGGTGCCGTCTCTGAAAGCGCTGGCCGCAAGTGTTACGTCCGTGCCCGTGGTACTCACCCAGCCGGATCGCCCGAAGGGCAGGGGCAAAAAGCTGATGCCCCCCCCGGTGAAGGTCGCCGCCGAAGAGCTTGGATGCGAAATATGGCAGCCGGAAAGCATTGGAACCGAAGCCATCTGCCAGGCTATAGCTGCAAAAAAGCCCGATATTCTGGTTGTTGTGGCCTTCGGTCGGATTCTGCCGGAAAAAATCCTGGAAATCCCGCCGTATGGCGCCATCAATGTCCATGCATCTCTGCTTCCCAAGTACCGTGGCCCTGCGCCGATCCATTGGGCGATTATCAACGGCGAAACCGAAACCGGGATCACTACCATGCTTATGGATGCGGGTCTTGATACAGGTGAAATCCTGTTAACAGAAAAAACGCAGATAGCACCGCACGATACGGCAGGAACGCTTCATGACCGGCTGGCCGGCATGGGCGGTGATGTTCTCCGACGCACAATAAAGGCCATGCAGGAAGGGAAGCTGCGCCCTGTGCCGCAGAATCACGCTGAGGCCAGCCATGCACCGCTTCTGAAAAAATCTGACGGTCGGATTGACTGGTGCCGGCCGGCTGCGGTTATTGAGCGCAAAGTCCGGGGCATGAATCCCTGGCCTCTGGCACACACCTTTTACAGGGACAAACGCTTAAACATCTTTAAGGCCGAAATCCGGCCTGCAGAGCCCGGGGTGCCTCCGGGAACCGTAATGGCCGGGTTCTCAGGCGAACTCCGCGTGGCAACAGGAGAAGAGGCACTCTCCATCCTGGAACTTCAGGGCGCCTCCGGCAAGCGGTTGCCCATACGGGATTTTCTTAGCGGAACCCCCGTTGCCGAGGGCGAACGCCTGCAGTAAGCGCCGGATTGTTTATGGGGAAAGCCGGAGACGCCAATATTAAAGCCCGCAAAGCCGCACTGGATATCCTGAACAGGCTGGAGAGCAGCAGGGATTTGCTGGATACAGTAATGGGGGCTGCATCCGCAGATCGTCTGCAGGAGCTTTCCCTCGCCGACCGAAGGCTGGTAAACGCAATTGTCTACGGGGTTATCCGGTGGCGGCGGCTTATTGACTGGATCATAGTAAAACACGCCGCCTCGCCGGAGCAAAAGATTGCCCCCCGGGTGCAAAACATTCTGCGCATCGGAATTTTCCAGATTCTTTTTCTGGACCGGGTGCCGGATTTCGCCGCTGTCAACACCTCCGTGGAAATGGCCAAACGCAGTGTTTCTTTGAGGGCCAGCCGCTTCGTAAACGGCCTGTTAAGAGGGCTGCTCCGCAGACGGCCCCTGGACATGGAGGCTCTGCTGCCCCGGGAGCCGGTCCGCGCCCTGGCCATTTCCCAGTCCTTCCCGGACTGGCTGGTTCTGCGCTGGGTGCGCCGCTTCGGCATGGATGAAGCCCTTGCTCTCTGCGAAGCGCTGAACCGGATTCCCCCGCTAACCGTTCGCACCAACACCCTGAAGACTGACCGTCAGCGCCTGCAGGAAGTCCTTGCCAGCGCCTGTGAAAAGGTGTATCCAAGTCAGTTCGCCCCCGAAGGCCTTTGCTTTTACGGACCGGACAGGCCGGTGGCTCAGTTGCCGGCTTTTGCGGACGGATGGTTCCAGGTGCAGGATGAGGCCGCACAGCTTGTCTCGCATCTTCTGTTTCCGCAGCCGGGCGAAAGCGTGCTGGACGCCTGTGCCGGAATGGGCGGCAAAACCGGACATATTGCCCAGCTAATGGCCGGCTCCGGCAAAATCTATGCTGTGGACAGGGATGCGGAAAAGTTGCAGAAGCTGGATGCTGAGATGCAGCGGCTGGGAGTCGGAAATACAGAAAACCTCTGCCTGGATCTGCAGGCGCCGGACTGGCGCCATCTGCCTGAGGGTTTTGACCGGATCCTTCTTGACGCCCCATGCTCGGCAACCGGGGTGATCCGGCGGAATCCGGATATCAAATGGGCGGCGGGAAAAAAGGCCCTGAAGCGTTTCGCCGGGCGCCAGCTTGCCTGCCTGAACTGGCTTGCCCCGCGTCTCGCCCCCCGGGGGGTGATGGTGTATGCTGTATGCTCCATGGAGCCTGAGGAGACCGACGAAGTAGTGGAAAACTTTTTGCAAAAACATCCGGATTTTGCAATGGTGACAGATGTTTGCGGAATCCCGGAAAGTGCAGCAGAGCTTGTGGACGAAAAAGGATTTTTGCGCAGCTTTGCACATCTGCATAATACGGACGGCTTTTTTGCCGCGCGGTTGAGGCGAAAATAATGGCCCGCTCGATTTTCAAATTCATGATTCTTTTATCTGTGTTTTTTGCAATCGCCGGCGCAAGCGCTTATCTCACGCTGAGCTTTGTCATAGAGAGCGAAGAAACCGTTGTCGTGCCCAACCTGAATGGCAGGGAAGCCGTGTATGCGTTGGAGCTCTTATCCGAGCTGGGCCTCAATACCCGGGTGGAAGATAATCGCTTCAGCGCTGAAGTGGCAAAGGATATGGTTATCTCCCAGCAGCCTGAGCCAGGCACTGTTATCAAAAAGGGCCGGGAAGTCCGGGTGGTTCTGTCAAAAGGCCCGAAAACCCTTTCCGCTCCGAAACTGGTGGGCATTGCCCTTCAGAGGGCGGAAACCATTCTCGCAAACAACGGCCTGAAACGGGGGAGCACGGCCAGAACTTACCACACTGAGGTGCAAAAGGATAAAATTGTGGCCCAGAGTCCGGGCGGCGGCGCCACTGTTGAAAAAGGAGAGGCGATTGACCTGCTGATCAGCATGGGCCCAAGACCTGCTTCCTGCAAGATGCCTGATATTTCAGGTCTCCAATTGGAAAAAGCCATGAAAGTGCTTGAGAAATGCGGTTTGAGCCTGGGAAAATTGCAATCGGTTCACCGCAGCAACATCGGGTCCAATCTGATCATTGAACAAAGCCCGCTATCCGGCTATTATATTCTCCCGGAACAGGGAGTTGACCTCACAATTAATCGCTGGTCCTCTGATAAAAAAGAGTATGCGGATGCCGCTGATCGGGATCTGCTCTTTCGCTACCAGCTCCCCGCCGGGGTTTTAAAGCAGCACATCCGTCTGGAGTTGCGCGCCTTCGGCGTTACCAGCACCATATACAACGAATTGATGGCACCGGAAAAAAAAATCTGGGTGATGGTTCCCAGGTATACGGATGCCGCCGTATTTTTATACAAAAATGATCAATTAATCCAAACCGAGGTTTACAGATGAACAAATTGATCGCACCCTCAATACTCTCTGCTGATTTCGGCCGGCTGGCAGAGGAGATTCGTTCTGTGGAAACAGCCGGCGCAGACTGGATTCATGTTGACGTCATGGACGGTCATTTTGTTCCCAACATTACGATGGGGCCAATGGTTGTTGCGGCCGCCAGGCAGGCAAGCAGTCTGCCCCTGGATGTACACCTCATGATAGAGAATCCGGATCAGTTCATTCCGGAATTCGTAAAGGCGGGTGCAGATCTTATATCCGTGCACGTTGAAACCTGCCCGCACTTACACCGAAGCATTGACCTTATCCGAACCGCCGGATGCAGGGCCGGTGCTGTCTTAAATCCGGCCACTCCGGTCGAAAGCCTGGAATGGATACTGCCATACCTGGATTTCGTGCTGCTGATGAGTGTAAACCCCGGATTCGGCGGGCAGTCCTTTATAGCCGGCACGCTTGACAAAATCGGGAGGGTGAAATCCATGATAGAAGAGCGCGGCCGCTCCATCTCCATTCAAATAGACGGCGGCGTAAAAAGGGAAACCATCAGTGATATTTCCGCCGCCGGCGCCGATGTTTTCGTGGCGGGCTCCGCCATTTTCAAGACCGCTGATTACGCCCGGACCATACAGGAATTAAAACGCCTGGCAGGAGAGAGGCTATGAACTCCAAAATTCTTGTCATCCACGGCCCGAACCTAAACATGCTGGGTACCAGAGAGCCCGCAGTCTACGGTTCCCGTACACTTGCCTGCATCAATGGTCAGATCGTAGATCTGGCTTCGGAGCTGGGCATGAGCGCCGAGACGATGCAGTCAAACTATGAGGGGGAAATTGTTTCCTGCATTCAAAAGGCTGCCGGCAGCGTCCGGGGATTGATCATCAACCCGGCGGCATACACCCACACCAGCATCGCCATTCGGGATGCCGTGCTCATGCTTGACGTTCCGGTCATTGAAATCCATCTTTCCAATATTCATAAAAGGGAAGCCTTTCGCCGCCGCTCCCTGCTCTCGGATGTAGCCACAGGCCAGATCGCGGGCTTTGGCGCGGACGGCTACATCCTTGCCGTACGCGCCATGGCGGAGCTGCTCAAACAGAGTACGGCCGGCGGATAACTCCGGAAGACTCTCCATGAACCGGCATCTCAGGCAGCATCTCTCACCTGCGGTCATCATCGCCGCCGGGCTGATCGTTTCACAGATTTTCTTCGCCCTGTTTGTTTACCGGTCGAACCTGGCCCTTCTCGATAGGCTGCAGAGCATTGCAGCAGCAGGCTATCTTACGGTTCCAGGCCCTGAGGTCATGGCCGGCCTGGACCGGCTGACGCCTGCTTTTTTTGGCGCCCTCTTCTATTGCCTGACCGCAGGCGCAGGCCTTGTTTTTGCAGCCTTTCTTCTTGTCTGTCTCTGGCATCAGCTATCCGGCAGCCGCCCCGTTCTCCTGCTGCCCTTTCTAATCCTTTGGGAAATCGGAATCCATCATTGCAGCCTGACCGGATATCCCTTCTTTTTGACAGCCCCATTTATTTTTGTGCCGGTTTTTGTTGCGGCTGCCGGGCTCCAGTGGCTAAGGCAGCATGAGACAAAAACCCCGGTAAAAATGCTCTGTTTTCATGGCGCCATCTTTCTGCTAATTGTCTGCATCTGGCTCCCAAATGCCAATTCCGGCGTTTTTACAAAGATCCGGGATCGGCTTCTTCTAAGCAATCCTGCCGGCCGGGCCGTGAATGCTTTTTATTACAGCTATACCCTCTATCCGGCGGAAGCCTTGAAAAGCCTGCTGCAAAAACAGCTGAAGACAAGCAGCATACAGGTAAAAGACCCGGATCTGGCCGGGCGGCTGCAAAAGCCTCTGCTTCGGATGGATTATCTGCCGATTCCGGAAAAAGCAGAGGATGTTGACCTTCAGGTTCGGCAAAGCGGCAGCGAGCTTGTGCTGGCAAGACAGAAAAACCCTGCTGTCCGGACAAGCCCGGCCCGTTTTCTCGCTTCTCCTGAAGCGGTGCTGAAAAAATTTTCCGAAAAAACTGATCAGATGGCGTTTCTTCGCGGCTTCTGCCGTATCAGCCTGGTCACTGCAGCGCCCTTGCTTCTTTATTTGCTAGTATTTCAAGGATTTTTCCTTGTTTTCCGGCATATTCCGTGCCCCGGCGGACCCCGACCGGCAGCAGCGCTAATCTGCCTTTTCCTTGCAGCATCGGCGGCTCTGCCCTTGTATAGCGTCAGCCGGGCAGAAAAAAACGCTTCAGATACCGAGCGGATCCGGGCTCTTCTGCACTCGCATGCTCCGGGCGGACGTCTGGAAGCGGCAAAGCTCATTGCAGAGGGCGGGACAGGGACAGAGCCCTTCGGGCAGGCATTGTTTCGCCTGGGCAAAAGTCCCAGGCCGGCGGTTCGCTACTGGGCGGCCCGGGCGCTTGGAGGCAGCAACAGCAGCAAGGCATATAAAACGCTTATAAAACTGCTGGGGGATCCGCACCCCAACGTGGTCTGCGCAGTTCTGCACAGCCTGGGGCGCCACGGGAACAAGGCGGCAGTTGCGCCTATCCGCAGGCTTATGCTATCTTCCGGCAACTGGTATGTGCAGCTATACGCCTATAATGCTTTAAAGGAACTCGGATGGACCCAGCAGCCCGGCCGGGCTTCAGGCTGATCCTTGCTGCTTTTGCTGCAGTGGGGGTCTTGGAAATCAGTGCGCGCTGGCTTCCGGTGGATCCCGTGCTGGCAACGGGTTTTGTCCGGATTATGGATATTGTTGCGGTTGCGGTACTTTGCCGGGTTTTTCTGCAGAATCCGGCGGGAATCGGTCTTGCAAGAGACAGGCTCCTGCCGGGGATTTCCGCCGGCATTGTCTGGTCGGCTGGATTCGGCGCGGCTGTCTGTGCTGCAGGGGCCCTGCTGCTAGCTCTCGGTGAGCACCCCCTTTCTCTGCTGCGCACCCGGATGCCGGAAGGTGTGCCGCAGCTTGTATTGTTTTTCCTTGTGGGCGGCGTAGTCGGACCGGCTGCAGAGGAACTGCTCTACCGCGGCCTGTTGTATTCCTTCCTGAGAAAATGGGGGATATTCCTTGCCGTGGGCGGCAGCACCCTTTTGTTTGTGCTCTCACACGGCACTGGCCAGGGTCTTTCTCTCACCCGGATTGCCGGGGGCATTATATTCTGCCTTGCCTATGAACGCTCAAAGAGTCTTGCCGCTCCCCTCGTGATTCATATACTGGGCAATACGGCGATTTTTACCTTAACTCTGGCGGTAATGGTATCCTGAAAAACGCACTCAGGTTTTTTTCTGCCTCTTCTATTGCAGATACTCCCGCACAATATTAAGCATCCGGCGCACTGGCTCCGCCGCCCCCCACAGGAGCTGGTCGCCAACCGTATAGAGGGTTATGTATTCGGGGCCCATATTTAAATTCCGGATGCGGCCCACCGGCACGGTTAGCTCCCCGGTAACCGCAGCGGGGGTCAGCTCCTTTAGTGTGTCTTCCTTGGTATTGGCAACTACCCGGACCCAGTCATTGGATGCGGAAATAATTGATTCCACATCCCGGATCGGCACCTGGCCTGCGAGCTTTATGGTAAGTGCCTGACAGTGGCATCGCATGGCCCCTATACGCACGCAGATGCCGTCAATGGGGAGCGGCTCTTTTCGGCCCAGGATTTTGTTGGTTTCCGCGAAACCTTTCCATTCCTCCCTGGACTGACCGTTTTCCATCTCAGCGTCTATCCAGGCAATCGCGCTGCCAGCCAGGGGAACAGCAAAATTCTCCGCCGGGAACGAAGGATTACGCATGGTATCAATCACCCGGCGGTCAATGTCCTGGATTGCCGATGCGGGATCCGCTATCAGCTCCTGTGTCGCCGTGCCAATTGCAGCCATTTGTTTTACCAGCTCCCGCATATTTTTGGCCCCCGCCCCTGAGGCGGCCTGATAGGTCATGGAGGTGATCCATTCCACCAGGTTCTGCCGGAAAAGCCCTCCAATGGCCATAAGCATCAGGCTGACAGTGCAGTTGCCGCCGATAAAATTTTTCACTCCCTGCTCCAGGGCCCTGTCGATCAACTCCCGGTTAACGGGGTCCAGAACGATTATACTATCATCTGCCATGCGAAGAGTGGATGCCGCATCCACCCAGTAACCATTCCAACCCGAAGACCGGAGCTTTTCGTAGACAGCCTTTGTGTAGTCCCCACCCTGACAAGTCAGCACCACATCCATCTCTGCAAGGGTATCCAGGTCATGGGCATCCTTCAGCGGTGCCGCTGCACCGCCGATATCCGGTCCCTTCTGCCCGACCTGCGAGGTGGTGAAAAAAACCGGCGAGATTCCGTTAAAATCATTTTCCGCAAGCATGCGCTCCAGCAGTACGGAGCCGACCATGCCCCGCCAGCCGACAAATCCTACCGTAAGCATTGGGGCTTCCTTTCCTATGTTTTTTTTCGTCGCGTTCTGTTTGTTATGCTATTATCCTGTGACCGAACAAACTATAAAGTCTGGCAAGTATTTGTCAATACAAACATTGCGGTTGAGAAAACCGCCGTTATGGCCTATAATCAGTCCTCTTTTTTCGGACAACCTCCAATCCGGGCTTCTTATTACCGCATATGCCAATATACGAATACACCGCTTTAAACGTAAAAGGCAAAACCGTCTCCGATATCATTGATGCGGACAGCATCACCGCTGCCCGCCAGAAGCTGCGCTCCGCCAACATTTACCCGGTTTCAATCAAAGAAGTCTATGAACGCGGAAGAAAGAAGGAAAGCCGGCTTTCCGCGCTTTTGCAGCACTCCCTGACCGCCCGGGTCAAACCGGCGGAGCTGGCAATGATGACCCGTCAGCTCGCAACCCTTTTGGGGGCCGGTTTTCCTCTGGTATCAGCAATTTATACGCTTGTACCCCAGGCTTCATCAACAGCCTTCAAGCAGGTCCTCTCCCAAATCAAGGATTCCATAGAGGAAGGCAGCAGCTTTGCGGAAGCCCTGGCCCTTTATCCTGACACCTTCTCAGATGTCTACATCAATATGGTCAAATCCGGGGAGTCCTCGGGAACCCTGGAACTGGTCCTTCAGCGGCTTGCAGACATCACAGAACGCCAACAGGCCCTTAGCAGCCGGATACGCTCGGCCATGGCCTATCCTGTGCTCATGTTCATTATAGGAGTTATCGTCCTTTTTGTTCTGCTTACCTATATTGTGCCAAGCATTACCGCCATATTTGCGGATATGGGCCAGACACTGCCCGCCCCTACCCGCTTTTTGATAGCCGCCAGCGAATTCATGAAAACCGGCTGGTGGATACTGCTTCTGGCCATCGTGGTTGCGGTAGCCGTGTTTTCCCGCATAAAAAAGACGGCGGCCGGCCGGTACCGGATAGACCAGCTCCTGCTAAAACTGCCCGGCCTGGGGGGATTGATCCGCAAACTTGCTGTCGGCCGTTTTGCCCGCACGCTCGGCACGCTTCTGGACAACGGCGTATCCCTTTTAACAGCGCTGCACATTGTAAAAAACGTGGTGGGCAACCGCCTGGTGGAGGACGCCATTGCCTATGCCGCCGCAGAAGTGGAAAAGGGCAACAATCTGGCCCGCCCGCTTGCCGCCTCCGATATATTCCCCCACATTGCCATCCAGATGGTGCAGGTTGGCGAGCAGAGCGGAGAGCTGGAAAACATGCTGGCAAAGGTGGCCGACATTTATGAAAACGAGGTGGAGAACACAATTCTGGGGCTTACAGCGCTTCTCGAGCCCGCCATTATCCTGTTTATGGGGCTTATTGTGGGCTTTATCGTGCTCTCCATCTGCCTGCCGATATTTGAGATGAATCAACTTGTGCGCTAGCGTTTCTAAAAGCGCAGGTGAAAAGAGAGTTCAAACGCCTTGCTGCCCTGACTCCGGATCAAACCTGCGGAAAAGTGGCGGGATTTTACCTCTTCAATAAAACGCCTGTATTCCGCCCGGTTATATTTATGGGCGCTTGAAATGCCGCCATAGATGCTGCCGGAATAAAAACCCAGATCGACCAGAGCAAGCAGGGAACCCAGCACTTCAAGGTCACTTTCGAAGCTTTCATAAGAAGCTCCCATTAATGCGGCGTTAACAAAAAAGGCCACTGCCGCGTCCTGATATCTGCCGCAGTAAAGATAGCCGCCGCCCGGAATAATAGAGAAAATTCCCGCGAGAACCGGGCTTTTGCGATCCAGTGTGTCGGTTTTCTCCATTTCCGCAAGAAGCTCGTCCACCGGATACGTGCGGCGGCCGGCCGGGCTTATCCGCGCAAGCCAGGACCTTGCATGCCCTGTGTTTCCTTTTTCCAGAAAGATCCAGGCCAATCTGTAGCGGGCCTTGTCCCTGACGCTTCGCTGCCCGGCTTTGCGTATCAGTTGGTATAGAACCTCCTTGGCCGCCTGAGGATCATTCAAGCGCTGATAGCACCTGGCAACGGCAAAGCGCGAGCGGGTGGCGTATTTGGATTCCGGGTATTTCCGCGCGGTCTTTCTGTAAGCGGAAAGCGCTTTTTCATACCGCTCCATCCGAAAATAGCTCCGGCTGATATAAAAGTTTGCCGCATCCGCCCGCGGCTCATCAGGAAAAAAATGGAGAAAGCGCCTGAATTCATAAACCGCGCTTTCATAGTCCTCTTGCATAAAACAGCGGCGGGCGTAATCAAAGAGTTGATCGGCCCGGACAGAAGGCTGCCCAAAGCGCTGCGCCCCCTCTTCCGCCTGCAGCCGACAGCAGTTGCCAAACAGATGGCATCCAGAGAGAACAAGGGCGATAAAACAGATTTTTGCATAAAGGCGTAAATCCATCACGCAGTCCTACCAGTCCACCGGCAGACGCACCAGGCTGCCCGCCTTGTTTTGAAAAAGAAGGTATCCGTTTTGCCGGCCGAACAAATAGACGTCCCTGGTAATTTCCACATCATCCCGGCAGTAACGGACAATTTCCGCAAGCCGCCCCTGCCGGAACCATTCCAGGGCCTGCAGGCCGTCCCCGCTTTTTTCAATGCCCAGGCTTGCCTTTGCCAGGTGATTGAGCGACAGGCGATAGCCAAGCCGTTGATAGACCACCTCGAGCAGATCCAGGGTGTTTAGCTGCCGTGTGTCAAAATCCGTGTATCCGCTCAGCACCAGGTAGTCGAAGCGTTTTATATTAAAACCTATGACAAGCTCAAGCCGGGTCAGATGACTCAATAGTGCCGCAATATCGTCCTCATAATAGACGTGATAGTCACGGTTGAACGAATCATAGATCACAACGCAGGATATACCCATCCGTTCAGCCTTGTGCCAGCCTCCCACTTCTTCCGCTGACCTCTGTGTCTCCAGGTCAAGGACCCCGTAGCGGCAGCTTTTTTCCGTATCGGCTTCTGCCTTTTCCAAAGGGGCGGGGCCTGCACCCGGATCCGGCGGCCGGGAAATGCCGGTTACGCATGCTGATTTTACTTCGCTGCCTCTGCCGGCATGACCGTCTTCAGAAGGTTTTTCATATATGAGGGTCTTTAAAATCTGCAGCGCGGCCGCCTTGTCAATCGGGCGGTTTCCGGAGCCGCATTTCGGGGAATGCACGCATGCAGGACAGCCTGCCTCGCATTCGCAGCCGTCAATCACCTGGCAGGTATGCTCCAGCATCTCTTCGGCCCGCGCATAGGCCTGGCGTGTCAGTCCTATGCCGCCGGGTATGCCGTCATAGATAAACACAGCGGCCGATCCGACCTGCTGGTGGAAGGGAATGGAAATTCCGCCCAAATCGTTGCGATCCGTCAACACCAGAAGGGGAAATATCCCGATGGCCGCGTGTTCAACAGCATGGATGCCGCCCATGAAGTGCATCTGCAGGGTCTCGATCTGCTCCTGTACAGACAGGGGCACGGTAAACCAGATGCCTTCGGTCTCAAACACCTGGGGCGGCAGATCCAGGGATATGATATTAATGCGTTTTTTGGAATGCAGGTGCCATTTTTCATATCCGGTCACCTGATCTGTTACCTTGAGCCGGCCGTAGAACATGCGGGTATTGTACACGGCCTTTTCCGCGTATACCTCAAGGATCTCGGTCTGTTTGTCCGCCCGGACCCGGGTGTAATAGGTTGGCCTGGCAGGAGCCACGAGTACGGTGTGGGTTGCCGGATCGAGCTTTTCCACCCGGTAGGTTCTGCCCATATGAAGATATATGGCGCCCGGATGGGTCTCCCTGAAGGCCCTGTAGGCGTCGATATCGCCCAGATTCTCCCCTGAGCCGTCCTCAATGATGGTAAACTGCTCGCCTGAGCCGCGGAGATCCACAAACCGGTGAGGCGTCTTGAGAGCGGAATAATAATACTTTCCGTCTGCGCTCTGCAGCAGGCTGCCCTGCTGCTTAAGTTTTTCCGCGGCGCGTGCCACAGCCTTCTCCTGCAGCCAGTCTTCTTCCAGTTCCAGCGGCAATTCGGCGGCGGCACAGGTCAGGTGCCGTTTTAAAATTTCCCTGTGACAGGGATTAATTACAGCGGACTCCGGCGTTTTTTCAAAAAACACCGGGGGATGCCGCATGATGTACTGATCCAGGGCGTCTTCACCGGCAATCAGAATCACTGCGGAATCAGTGCCGGTGCGTCCCACGCGCCCGCCCCGCTGCCATGTGGCCGTGACGGTGCCGGGGTATCCAACCAGCAGGCACAGATCCAGATCCCCGATATCAATTCCCAATTCCAGAGCGCTTGTAGATATTACCGCCAAAAGCTCCCCTGAAACCAGCTTCTGCTCTATTTCGCGGCGCTGGCCGGGAAGAAAGCCCGCCCGGTATGCGCTTATTTTCCCGGCAAACTGGCCGCTTTGACTGCCTGCCCAAACAGAGAGCAACTCCGTCATCTTGCGGGACTGGGTATATACAATAGTGCGAAGACCACGGTGGAGTGCGGCTTTTAGCAGCATAATCGCAGCATTTGACGGGCTCGCAGCCGGATTGAGAAACACGAAATGCCTCTTTCCCTGAGGCGCCGTGTTCCTGGATTCTGTCTCTACCGGCATGCCGGTAAGCGCCCGGCAATGCTCTGCGGGATTGGCAATGGTTGCCGAGCTGAATACAAAGGTGGGCAGACTCCCATAGGCTTCGCTGACCCGGCGAAAACGCCGGAATATCTGCGCCATGTGAGAGCCCATCACTCCGCGGTAGGTATGGACCTCGTCTATTACGACGGTTTCCAGCCCGGCAAAAAAAGGGGCCCACTTGTCATGATGGGAAAGAAGTGCCAGATGCAGCATCTCCGGATTGGTCAACAGTACGTTCGGGGGGTTGCTGCGGATCTTTTTGCGATGCCATGCCGTGGTATCACCGTCATATATGGCGGCCCTCGCGCATGCTCCAGGGGCGGCCTGCGCCATGGCCTCGAAAGTGCGCAGCTGATCCTGTGCCAGGGCCTTGAGAGGAAACACATAGAGCGCACGCGAGTTCGGGTTGGCCAGGATGCGCTCCATCACGGGCAGGTTGTAGACCAGGGTTTTGCCGCTGGCAGTGGGGGTGGATACTACTACATGACGGCCGTTTCGGATCTTCTCAACGGCGTTTTGCTGGTGGGCATAAAGGGCATTAATCTCAAGAGCGGACAATATCTGCTGCATGCCCCCGGCAAAGCCTTCTCTGCCGGATACAAACTCAGCTGCTTTTGACGGTATCTCCCGGTGATAGACCACCTGTTGCCGCATGCGCCGGGAATTTAAAAGCGAGTGGATATATTCCGCAACCCCGCCGGCCGGAGCAGACTCTTTGTATTGTTCTGCCTTCATAAAAAGACACGGCTCTGCTTATCGGTTTGAAGACGACATCATATCTTTTATAATGGACCAGACATTGCCTCCCCGCTTTTTGGCGATCTCATGGGCGTCGGTGACTATGCGGGCGGCCTGTTTGTTTAAATTCTCCCTGGCAGGCATCGGTATCTGCTGCTGTTTGTAGCGCCACTCAAGAAGTTTTGCGGCAAACTTTTCTTCCTGTTTGCGTAGAAATCCCACGGGGTTTACCTCCTGCCTTGTGCCTTGCGACGGCCTTTGCAGATTGAAAGCAAAAGCTGCTGCAGGACCAGTTCCGGAGAGCGTCCGCTCGCCTTCAGCTCCACATCCGCCTGATGGATGTCTTGCAGCGCGGCCTGCAGTTCCTCATCGCAGAACCCTGAAGCCTGCCGAAACAGTTGGTATACCGGAAAGGGATTGTTGGGCTGGCGGACAATGACAAGCTCTGTAGCTGCCTTCTTCTTTTTTTTGCCCGCTGCCTCGCTTTCCGGTACCGGCCATTGGCTGATATGGTCCAAAAGAGCACCGTCGTACTCGGCAATTTTCGGCATGACAATTTCTCTAAAGCGGTTATAGTCCATCCTTTCCTGCCAGCAGGCTCCCGGGGAACTGCCTATAAATCCCCTGGCCAATAAAAGCCTGCGGACCTGGTTGGTAACGGCCATAAGAATCTGCAGGTAATGATATCCTGAAGCAAGCAGTTCCTGCAACAACTTGAGCGCACGCAGAGCATTTTTTTCCGATACGGCGCCGGTCAGTGCATAGATCGGTTCTTCGCGGCTTTTGCTGAGCACGCTGCGGACATCTGCCGCTTCAATGACCTTTTTGGCACCCGTGTATTGAATCAGTTTTTCAAGCCCCCCTGCCAGAGCCTGAAGGTCAAAGCCGATCAGCTCATATATCTCTTCAATCGCCTGGGAAGCTATTTTTTTTCCCGAGGCAGCAAGGATTTCGCGCGCCTGTTCAGAAAAAATCTGCTGCCGGGTCTCGCGGTCTTTCTTCCGGTTGCCGGCGGCAACCGAGCAGTCAACGACGCTGCCGTTTGCCGCAATTGCCTTGTACAGTCCTCTACGTTTATCCACGGTTTCCGTTGTAAGAAGCAGGTGATGCTTGTCAGGGAACCCCCGGTTTACGGCGTTTTGCAAAAGGGTTGCCTCGTCGGCAACATGAGGTACGCAAAGTCCCTGCCGGGTGCAGTAAGCGGCCAGCGCCTCCATCCAGCCCAGGTCCTGTCTTTTTTCGCCCTGGGGGATGAATTTTTCGGCACAGGTTTTTGCATCTGCATCGGCAGGCTCCAGATGTGCCCGGCCGAGAAGCCGCAGAAAAAGATCCGCCGCTTTCGGGCTGTTGCCTGCATCCCAGGCCTTTTTGATTTTGTTTACAGCTTCTCCGGGATTTGGGGCGGATCCGAAAACAGCGGCGTTTCGCAGAACAAGGATCTTGCGCGAGGAGAAAAAAGAAAAGGTGTTTAACTGCTCCACAACCTCGGCCACTTGCGCCTGGTCCGTGTGTTCCAACGATTCTACACAGGACGCCTGCTCCCTTGGATCAGGCACGATTGTATCCAGGATGGCCCGGCAGGCTTTGTCGCGCAGGTACGGATCTCCATGGATTAAGTAGACTTGCGGCAGATCTTCGGGAAGAAGTTCCCGAAGATGCCTGGAAAACGATTTATAGCTGACTTCGGTCATGATCAGTCAGAGACTTTTTTCGCTTCCAAAGAATAAGCAGTACAAAAGCCGCCACCGCGGCCAGACTGAGCCCGATTCCCTGAGAAACAGAGAGGCTGCCCGGGATCATCCCGCCCCGGGCATCGCCGCGGAAAACCTCTATCACCGAGCGGACGATGCCATAGAGCAAAACGTAGAGCCAGAAAATCTGACCGTCAAAACGTTTTTTTCGGCGCATGGAAAAAAGCAGCAGGAAAATGGCCAAATTCCCGGCGGAATGGTAGAGTTGGGTGGGATGAATAGCCGTATGAAGAGGCGCAAGTGATTCGGGGTGCGAAAAGGTAACAGCCCATGGAAGATCGCAGGCTTTTCCGTAGCAGCAGCCGGCAAAAAAACAGCCGAGGCGTCCCAAAAAATGACCCAGGGGAATCGAAAGCCCTGCAATATCCGCACATTTTCCCAGTGGAAGGTGCTGGATGCGCACATAAAGAAGAGCTGCAGCCACCGCTCCGATAAACCCTCCGTAAAATACCAGCCCGCCCTTCCAGATCATGAAAATCTCGAGCGGGTGGGAAATAAAATGGGAAGGAAAGGTTGCCACATAAAAAATCCGGGACGCGACAATGGCCGCCATTATAATATAAAAGCACAGGTCCAGAATTTTTTCTTCCGCAAGCCCTGTCCTGCGGGCTTCGAATTTGGCGAAAAACACACCGGCAAGGACTCCGAGGGCCACGAACAAACCGTATGTGTGAATAGCAAATTCGTTTATTTGAAATACAACGGGATGCATTGCGCTCCTTTTGTCAGGGCAGGAAGTCTATACCGGCGTTTTTTTGCACACCACCGAGACGCCGAAAATAACCATGCCCACCGTAATAGCGCTGTCTGCTGCATTGAAGGCCGGCCAGTGCAGGCTGCCTGCGTACAGATCAATAAAATCAACGACTTCTCCGTGACGCAGCCGATCTATCAGGTTACCCAGGGCCCCGCCTGCGATAAGGGAGAAAGCTGTAAGCAACCACTTGTGCCGGGAGGGCGTGGATCTGTAAAGATACAGAATCATCAGCAGGGCAGCAATGGTAAAAATAACAAAAAAAAGCGCGCGCCACCGGGGGCCGGACCCGGCCATAAAACCAAAGGCCCCGCCCGGGTTCTGTACGTGCACGATATTGAAAAATCCGGGAATAATCTCTATCACCCGGCCGGGATCCAGGGCACGGATAATCCACAGTTTACTCGCCTGATCGGCCAGCAGCACCAGGCCGGCAATGAGCAGAAGCCGCGCATATTTTGCAAAGAGCGGTTTCACGCCGAAATTTCCTGCTCTGCAATCCGGTCCAGGACCTTCCTGCAGCGGCTGCAGATTCCGGGATACCCGGAATCCTCGCCAACGCTTGTGTCATATACCCAGCAGCGCTGGCATTTTTCGCCTGGAGCAGGTGTTACACGGATCGAAAGACCCTGCAGTGCGCTTTGCAGGCAGCCGGCATCCGCTTCTGCAGAGGGCAGAAGCTCGGCGCGGGAGACAATAAAAATGGAGCGAAGCTGATCAGCATAGCCGCGCAAAAATTCCAGCAGATCGCCTTCAGCATACAGGTAAACAGCCGCATCCAGGGAATGCCCGATGGTCTTATCCGAGCGTGCCGTCTCAAGAGCCCGCATCACTTCGCCGCGGACTTCCAGGAGCTTCTCCCAGCGCCCGGCCAGCTCATTAGCACGCAGGCCGGGATCGGGAGCAGGAAAGTCGCTCAGATGTACTGTGTCCAAAGTTGTCTGCCCATTGATTTCCGCGGCATCCGGAATAAACTGCCAGACCTCGTCTGCTGTAAATGGCAGAATCGGTGCCATAATTTTGGTAAGCGCAGAGATCAGGGCATGCATCACGGTCTGTGCGCTCCGCCGGGCAAGCGAGTCCTTTGGCGCGGTGTAGATCCGGTCCTTTAAAATATCCAGGTAAAAGGCGGAAAGATCCATGCTGCAGTAATTGTATAGGCTGTGGTAGACCACGTGGAACTCGAAATCCCGATAGGCGCTGGTGCATTTTTCCACAAGCTCCTGGAGGCTGTGGAGCATATAGCGGTCAAGCTCCGGCATGGAGCCGGGATCGACCTGATGAGCGGTGGGGTCAAAATCACTCAGGTTGCCCAGGATGAAGCGGCAGGTATTGCGGATGCGGCGATAGGCATCACTTAGCTGCTTTAAGATGGCTTCGGAAATGCGTACATCATCCTTGTAATCCGAGGCCGCCACCCAGAGCCGCAGAATTTCAGCACCGTATTTGTCAATCACCTTTTTGGGAGCGATGACATTGCCCTGGGATTTGGACATTTTTTTGCCCTCTCCGTCTACCACGAATCCGTGGGTGAGCACCATGCGGTACGGGGCCTGGTTTCTGGTGCCCACGGCTGTCAAGAGCGAGCTGTGGAACCACCCACGGTGCTGGTCGGAGCCTTCGAGGTACAGATCCGCAGGCCACCTGAGATTATCGCGCTGCTCCAGCACTGCCGCATGGCTGACTCCTGAATCAAACCAGACATCAAGTATGTCGGACTCTTTTTTAAACTCTGTGCTGCCGCACTCTTTACAGGCCGCCCCTTCAGGTAGAAAAAAATCGGCACTGTTTTCAAACCAGACGTCAGCTCCGTGCCGGCAGAAAAGATCAAATATGTTGGCAATGGTCTCGCGGTCAATATAGAGGCTGCCGCAGCGGCTGCAATAGAAAACGGTTATGGGAACCCCCCAGCTGCGCTGACGGGATACGCACCAGTCCGGCCGGTTGGCGATCATCCGGTAAATCCGGTCTCTGCCCCAGGCAGGAATCCACTTCACTGTATCAATTGCTTTTAAGGCCTTCCCGCGCAGGCCGGTTTTGTCCATGGAAATAAACCACTGCGGGGTTGCCCGGAAAATCACGGGTTTCTTGCAGCGCCAGCAGTGTGGGTAGGAATGGCTGATCCGCCGGGACTGGACGAGGGCTCCCTTTTCCTGCAGGGCCTCAATGATTTCTGCATCTGCTTCAGTTACAAAACGCCCGGCAAACTGCCCGGCTTCCTCTGTAAAGCAGCCGTCGGCATCCACAGGAGAAAAGGCCGGCAGGTCATATTTCCCTCCGATATCAAAGTCTTCCCGGCCGTGTCCCGGAGCCGTGTGCACACATCCTGTGCCCGCCTCCAGGGTGACGTGCTCGCCCAGAATGACGAGAGATTCCCGGTCAAAAAGCGGATGCCGGCAGTTGCGTCCTTCGAGTGCAGAGGGGGAGATATCTGCAAGCATGCTGTATTTCTCTATGCCGAAATCCTTCATGCAGGACTCCACCAGATCCTTTGCCATGATCCACACATCACCCCCGGAAATCTCCACAGCGGAATATGTAAAATCCGGGTGCAGGGCCACCGCAAGGTTGGCCGGAAGGGTCCACGGGGTTGTGGTCCATATCACAAGGCTTACGGATTTCCCCGCCAACTCCGGCACGTCCCGGCTGATATCTGAAGTCAGGGCAAACTTAACAAAAATCGAGGGGGAGGTCTCATCTGCATATTCGATTTCCGCCTCTGCAAGGGCGGTCTTGCAGCTGCAGCACCAGTATATCGGTTTTTTGCTGCGGAAAAGGCTTCCGTCCAGGGCGAATTCCGCGCATTTTTTGGCAATGGTGGCCTCGTAGCGGTAATTCATAGTTAAGTAGGGGTCCTCCCACTGCCCCATCACGCCAAGACGCTTGAATTCCGACTTCTGAACATCAATATACTTTTCGGCAA
>JAWOFF010000090.1:0-6239 GCA_046482325.1 Desulfosalsimonadaceae bacterium | reverse complement strand
GGAGGACACTGCAATGCCGATATCGCTGTAGTGGTGATACACGATCTCGTCGCCGTCCAGCGCGGCATTGACGACCGGGAAGCGCCGAAGCGGGCATTAAACTCAACCACGTATACCCTGTCGCGATCGATCATGAGACCGGCATACAGCCCACCCCTGTAGGGACGCCCCTCCGCTGCCATGGCCCGCCCCGCCGGCACCATAACCTCGTTCATTATCTTGTCCCGCATGGCGCGGTCCACCAGCGGAGGCGGTGAATAAGCTCCCATGCCGCCGGTATTCGGCCCCTCATCTCCGTCGCAGACCGCCTTGTGATCCTGGGAAGCCGGAAGGGGCAGCACGTTTTCGCCGTCCGTGAGCGCAATAAAAGAGGCTTCCTCGCCGAAGAGGCACTGCTCGATCAGCACTTTTCTGCCGGCCTCGCCGAAAGTTTTGCGGTTCATTATGGAATCCAGGGCTTCAAGCGCCGCGTCCCGGTCCCTGCAGACCACAACCCCCTTGCCTGCTGCAAGACCGTCGGCCTTTACCACCAAGGGCAGGGCTGTTTTGCCGACATAATCGCAGGCTGCGCTGTAGCGGGTAAAGGACTTTCCCTTTGCGGTGGGAATTGAGTAGCGCTGCATCAGGCGCTTGGCAAAAGACTTGCTGGCCTCCAGCTCCGCCGCCTTTTTGTTCGGACCGAAAATTTTCAGGCCTTTTTTCTCAAACCGGTCCACAATGCCCGCCGAAAGCGGTCCCTCCGGTCCCACCACCGTTAAATCCACATTCTTCCCTGCGGCGAATGCCGCCAGGGATTCGATGTCTTCGGCACCGATATCCACGCATTCGGCCACGCCGGCAATCCCCGCGTTGCCGGGGGCACAGTAAATTTTGCGCACTTTCGGACTCTTGGCGATTTTCCAGGCCAGGGCATGCTCTCTGCCGCCTCCGCCGACAATCAGAATTTTCATGCGTCGTCTCCTTTGTTGCGCGCAAGCCCGAGCTCGATCAGGCGGTCCAGAAGCCGGGAAAAAGACATCCCCGCGCCTTTCGCAGCCAGGGGCAGCAGGCTCGCCGGTGTCATGCCGGGAATGGTGTTGGTCTCGAGCACGTAGATCGTGTCACCGCTTAAAATCATGTCCGTACGGCTGTAGCCCTGACAGAAAAGGGCCCCGTGCGCCCGGCAGGCAAGCTGGCGGGCCTGGCGGGCCAGAGGCTCGCCGATGCGGGCCGGGCAGATTTCGCGGGTTTCACCGGCTGTATACTTGGCTGTAAAGTCAAAATACTCGTGATGGTCCTCTGGCACGATTTCCACAACGGGCAGAGCCTCCAGCGCGTTGTTGCCGATCACCGCGCCTGTAATCTCGGTGCCGGCAATGTACTCCTCCAGCAGCGCAGTATCATCATAGGAAAAAGCCGTTTTCAGGGCCTTCTCCACCGCTTTTTCCTCCCGTGCGATGCTTATGCCGATGCTGGAGCCGCCGCCTGCGGGTTTTATCACCATGGGCAGTCCAAGCCGGGCCACCCAGCCCGCCACATCCAGCGGCTCGCTCTTCTTTACGCCCAGATAGGCGGGCACTGGAATGCCGGCCGCCTCATACAGCTTTTTGGAGGCAAGCTTGTTCATGGCAAGCGCGCTGCCCAGAGGGCCGGAGCACTGGTAGGGAATGCGGAGAAGATCCAGAAATCCCTGCACGGTGCCGTCTTCGCCTTTCTCCCCGTGCAGCACCACCAGGGCCAGGTCAATGTCCGCTGCATCCTCGCAGAGCCTGCAAAGATCGCAGGCGGGGTCATAGCGGAGCACATGATAGATGTTCTTGTTCAGGGCTTCATAGACCTGATCGCCGCCCTTGATGGAGATCTCGCGCTCCGAGGAAGTGCCGCCGGAGAGCAGCGCTACAGTTACTTTTTTCCACTTATCGTTCATTTTCTTGGCCTTTGCCGGCTCAGGAGCGGGTCAGCTACGACCCGTCAGCCGTTTTCGGAGTCAAGCAGTTTTTTCTTGGCCTTTTCATACTCCTCAAGGGTTATAAGATCCTTCTCAAAGAGCCTTGCAAGCTCGGAGAGCTCCCGCACCTGCATCCTTTCCGAATCTTCCAGCATGGGCGCGGCCTCGGCGGATCGGTCTTCAATGGCCGGCCTGGAGCTTTCTTCGCTGCCGATTTTAAAGGAGGCCAGCCCGCCCAGAAAATTGACCTCAACCCGCCTGTCCTTATACTCGGGCGACTGCAGAATATCGGCAAGCACGCTTTTTTCCTTTTTCATGTAACGGTAGAGCAGATATAGGGCCCCTGCCGCAAGCAGCCCGCCTCCCAGCAGAATCCAGAAGAAATAATTGACAATGCCCCGGAAAACCAGGACCACCAGTCCAATGGCGGCCAGCAGGCCAACGTGAAACAACAGCACAAGGCCCGCAAAAAACAGGCTGCTTACCAAAGGATTGTCACTGCTTTTTCGCTTGAACATGGTTTTTGGTCCCTTTGTCTGGCTCCAATCGATGGGCGGGAAAAAATCGGAAAAAGCAGGCGATCAGGCGGAATCATCCGATTTTTTTTTGGAGGAAAGCCGGTCCAGCAGGGCGCTTTCATACTGCTGGGGGATCTCGAACCGGGCGGAGCCCGTGCGCAGCATGTTGTATTTCATAATGAGGTAGTTAAGTCTCTTCATCGTGCTATAGCGCTCCTGCACATCCGTGATACCCGCCAGCAGAGACTCGGTCTGCCGGATCTCCTTTTTCAGCTCAAGTTCCGGGGGCAGGCAGTCAGAGTTTTTTAAGATTCTGTAGGCCAGGCGCAGCTCTTCGGGAACATGGCTCAGGTCTTCCTCGGGCAGGGGTTTGCCGGCTCCTTCGAGGTTGTCAAACTCCCCGTTCTTCTGGGCCTGTTTGATCCGCTCCTCAACGATATTTTCAAAGCCGGTCTTGATTAGAGCCATAATCTGTCTGCCTTAGCAGTTAAGCCTCTCCGGGGACCGGCAGAGAGGCTTGCGCGCTTAATTGGTGGCGATGCAGGGATTTGAACCCCGGACGCTGCGGATATGAGCCGCATGCTCTGACCATCTGAGCTACATCGCCAGTTTCGCAAAAACAGCCATTAAATGGCTAATGGCAGGTGAGGACCGCGAAAAAATCCAATAACTGTGCGCCCTTCGCCAGCTGGCATGCAGCGCTTTGCTGCTGCAATAAACCATTTTCTTTAACGGTTTGCAAAATCTTTGTCAAGCAAAATCATCAGTTCAAGCCCTGCTCGAAGAGACCACCTCTACAACAAATTCTTCCATATTTTCCGGCATGTTGCCAAACAATACCATGAAGGGGACACTTTTGCCGGGCGAAACTACGGCACCGGAGCCTTCCTGCCGACTTGCAAGCTCTGTCTGCAGGGGGCGGAGACCTTCTTTTTTGAGCCGCTCATCCGGGATCACATTGCCGGCATAGCTCGACTGCGACCGGATGACCTCACCCTGGGCATCATAGAGGTCTGCCTTTAACTTGATAAGATTGCGGGGATGCTCGTAGCTGTTGACCACGCTGCCTGTTATCACCAGGAGCTCGCCCGCGGATTCATTGGTGATAAAGCGGTAATCCGGGCCCGAGGAGAGAGTCACCTCCCCGCTCACGGATTCGGCCGCAACCGGTCCGGCCCCCTGGCTGCCGCTCTGGCTGCCGCCCAGAAAGGGAATCCGGTCCTGCAGGCCGAAATAGTATATCCCGCCAGCCGCCACAGCCGCCAGCAGGATAAGGACAAGCAGAAAAATCAGAAATGGTCGGGCCCGGCTTTTGCTTTTGCGCGAAAATGCCGTCTGATATCCGGAATGCGGCATATCAGTGTCTGAGTCTTTTGCAAAAACGTGGTCATCATCATCTTCTTCCGCCCCGGCTGCTGAATCCGCAGGCGCCGCCGCTGCTCCTGCCGGCTCAAAATCTTTCTGCTGTGCCCCGGCCTGCCTGTCTTCTTCAACGGTTTCCATGGCGAGCTCTTCTTCGCCGGAGTCCCAATGCTTTTTTTCATTATCCAACATGGTCTCCAGGTCGAGCTCCTGTTCTTCCGTCGCCGGAGCTGTCTCAGGCTCAGTATCAGTCTCTATCGTGCGCCCGGCGTCATCGGTTTCCATATCCAGATCAAGCTCAGTACTCTCCTGCGCGCTCCGTGCTGAATCCGAATCCGAATCCGGCTCTTGCTCATCAAGAATATCTTCAATTTCAGAGAGATCGAACTCCTCGGTTTTCTCTGACTCCCCGCCTGCCGCATCGGTGGTCTCGGTTGCCGCCACAGTGCCTTCATCCGGCTCCAGATCAAGCTCAAACTCCTCGCCGGCATCATCCCGGGGCAGGCTTTGCCCTGCCTCTGCCCGGACCTCCCCGGGGTCGTCCAGATCAAAGTCAAGTTCAAAATCATCTTCTCCGCTCTCCTCAGCGGCTGCACCGGGGGCCTTTTGCTCCTCATCATCGAAATCCAGATCCAGCTCAAACTCATCCAGCCTGGCCTGGTCTGCCAGATCCATGCTTTGGCCGGCTGCCTCGTCGGTCTCCAGGTCCAGATCAAATTCATCTACATCGAGTTCCCAGTCCTCGCTGCCCAGAGTTTCCGAGGCGGCATCCCCAGTGGCGGCCGCTGCCCCGGATTCGGACCTGGAGGGTTCATTGCCGCCAGCTTCGCCTCCGGAGTCGAAATCCAGATCCAGCTCAAACTCATCTGAACCCTCCCCCTCTTCCAGGTCCGGGGTAGTGCTGCTTCCCTCATCGGTATCCAGGTCCAAATCGTCAAGATTCAGGGCCCAATCATCCTCGTCCGGTTCAGCCGATTCGGACTCCTCTGTGCCCCCGGCTTCCACGGATTCCGAAAGGAAGGGCTCTTTATCCGCTGACTCGGAGTCCAGTCCCAGCTCACGCTCCAGATCCTTTTCCACATCAAGATCGAGCTCAAGCTCCTCTACATCCGGTTCTTTGTCCAATTCACCGGCTGGTGAGCCTTCCGCATCATCCGGGCCGAATTCATCGCCGTATTTTGTATCACCGGCAGCCCCGGAAGATTCTTTCTCTCCCGCATCCCTTACTGTCTTAGAATTATCCAAATCCGTATCATCGCCTCCCTTACCTGAGACTTCTTCTTCCGCCACCGCCTCCTCTTCTTCGGCAGTAATCGCCAGATCTCCCAAATCCAGTTCCTCGTCTGCCAAATCCCCGGCATCACCGCCAGACCCATCTTCGAATGCTTCCTCCCCGGCAGACGGCGCAGCCTCCATCTTATCAAAATCAAGGGTCTCGCCCGTTGTCATTTCCAGCTCGGAGAGATCAATGGCCTCGCCTGCATCCGCCTCCGCATCCCGCGACACGGCTGAAGCCTGCTGCCCAAAAGCGGACAAATCCAGCAGGTCCTCTTCCGCTGCGCTGTCTTCGGCCGCAGTTTCCCCGAAATCCGCGGTCTCCGCATCCAACTCCCCGAAATCGAGCGTTTGGTTTTCCCAGGCTCCGGGAGGGGAGGGCGGTGTATCAACGGTCAGATCCCCCAGGTCCACCGGCTCTTCCTCGGGTTCCGCCTGCCCGCCAAAGTCCGTGAGCTCCAGATCCTCCAGGGGAACAAATTCCGGGGAAACCACCTCCGGAGATTGGCTGGATTCAAGCTCCGAGAGGCTCACCTCGGCTTCATCTCCGGCCGGGCCGGAATCGGGGAAATCGGAAAAGGAGTTTTGCCCGTTTTCGCTTTCGATCATGGCCCGCAGATCTGAGAGCGTATCATCCTCCTCATTTGAACGGGCCTCGCTTTTTTGTGCGTCCCTGGTCCGGGCAGATTCTTGCGAAATTCTGGCCTCTTCCTCGATGGCACCAAAAAACTCCATTGTGGCGGTGCCTTCCACCGATCCGCCCTCCGCCTCCAACGGGTCTGCCTCAGCGGCAGCCTGCGGCGGATAAACGACAAATACATGCCTGCACTTGGAGCAGCGGACCTTGGAGCCTGTTTCTTTGACCCTGCTGGTCTGTAACCGAAAACTTGTACCACATGCCTCGCAGGTAATTATCATTGCAAACTCCATCCCCTTTGATGGTCTCGAAAAAGGCTGTCAAGCCCCTTTCACTGAAATTTCAACTCATAAATGGCAGGCAGGTACCGGTATTTCTCTGCATAGTCCAGGCCGTAGCCCACCAGAAAACCGCTTTTTACCCCATGACAAACATAATCGGCTTCAAATGCGACTTCCCGCCGCTCGTATTTATCAATCAATGTACACACCCCGATGCTTTCGGGGCTGCATTGTTTCAA
>JAWOFF010000085.1:0-4162 GCA_046482325.1 Desulfosalsimonadaceae bacterium | reverse complement strand
CCGGGCAGACCCGGTTCGGGGTGGTGCCGTTGGAAAATTCGCTTGCCGGAAGCGTCCATGAAAACTACGACCTGCTCCTCGAATACGACCTGCGGATCGTCGGCGAAATCACCCTGCGGATCCAGCACCATCTGATCGGGCAGCCGGGTGGTGATATCAACAAAATCAGGCGCATATTCTCCCACCCCCAGGTTTTTCAGCAGTGCCGCCAGTTTCTGGAGCAGCACGCGGACTGGGAAGTGGTTTCCATGAAAGATACTGCCCGGGCGGTGCAGCACATCAAAGAGACAGCCAACCCGTGGGATGCAGCAATAGCAGGAAAAGAGGCTGCGGAGGCTTTTGAGATGGAAATTCTTGAGGAAAGCATTGAGACAAACCCACGCAACTATACCCGCTTTGTTGTGATAAGCCGGGAACGCCTGGCCGGCGGAGACAAGCAGAAATCCTCCCTGATTTTCTCCACCGGAAATCAGCCGGGATCACTGTTTGCAGCCCTTAAGATCTTTGCCGACAACGGAATCAACCTGGTTAAGCTGGAGTCCCGGCCCATTCACGGAAAGCCCTGGGAGTACATGTTTTACGTGGATCTGGAAGAAGACGTTGCTTCAGAGGCGCTTTCGCCGGTGCTGGAGGAGCTTGCCGAAAAGACGGATTACCTTAAAATTCTGGGAAGTTATTAGAAAATCGTAAGACAGGGGCAGATTCCCTCTCCTCCCTACACCTCCATGGCTTCCAGGTATTTGCGGACATTGGCCAGAATCCCCAGAAAAAGTTTGGAACCAGTCATGGAAGTGACAATGTCATTTCTGTTGCCGCAGATTCCGGCAAACTCGGGGCCAATAACCGATCCCGGCTCCGGGGCGCCGGAATTATGCGAAAGCGCCGCTACGTATTGATCAAGGCGCTGTTTTACAATCTCGAAATAATTGATCTCCTGACCGGTCATCATGTTAGTGGTATCCGAGAGATTGCGGGCATATTCGCGTACCGCCTGCCAGTAAAGCGCCAGCACCCGGCTGCGGTTGCTGCTGTTCTCCAGGAAATAGGAGATGCTCCACCCCACGGAGACGAATTTTAATATCTGCAGCTCATACTCCACGGCTACCCGATTTATATCCGCCTCCGGGGAAATATACTCCATCAGCCACTTAATATCCTCCCGGTCCGCTGCATAATAAAACAAATCCTCTCCCGCCTGCTCGACCGGGTCTTTTTCTGTATCATTGTGCTCTTCTGTCATGGTCTTACCGCTGTTTATCGTTTTCTGCTGCCTGCAGGTTTTTCGCCAGCATAGGCGGCCTCCTTTATCCTGTCAAACTGAAACCTGAACTCAGCGTTCGGATTCAGGTAAAAAAATGCCGGCATGCCTGCAAAGCTTGGCTTGAAGCAGGCCATGCTTTGGTGTTATAAGGTTGATCAAATCGAAAACCTTATATGGATGACACCCATGGATGAATTCTCTCTTGCCGATCAGTCCCGTCTGTCCATCCGAACATTTAAAACCATTGCGGATGCCGCTCTGCTCCGGGGCTACTACCGGATGGGCGGGCGTACCGGCAATACCCTGGAAACCGCGCTGCGAACCCTGAGCCCGGAAATTTACGGTGCCATTAATGATGCGCGCAGCATTGAACTGAAGGGGCTCGAGTACGTGATCGACCGCCTGCCTAAAGGCATTGAGGGATGCAGCCGCATTGTGATGACTGCCCGGGAGGAATATGAGGGCGCATCTTTTGAAAAAATTCAGCCTCTTAAGCGCAGACGGGTCTCCTACCGCATCAGTCCCGCGGAGATGAGCTTTGTCATCACCCGCGGACAAAGCGAAATCTACGATATCCTCACCCATATGACCTTCCTCTACATTGAGGCAAAAAAAATCCACAAGAAAATGCGGGACGATCACGGCAACATCACCACGGAATGGCAGCGCCTGGAAAACTACCTTGACTGCGTGGAGGAGCTGTGCAGCGAGGATCTGGATCAGGCCCTGTGGAATCTGAGCCTGCTGCTGGGCAGGACCTTTGATGATACCAAAAAGAGCTATAGCTATCTGGAAAAAAACCGGCGGGAGCACGGCAGCAACAGCGGCCTCTTCCAAATCATTCACAGCCTGGGCAAATCCGTGGAGGGGGAGTGTGAAATAACCAACGCCATGTCCATCCATTTCACACCCTCCTTAAACAACTGGATCTTAAACCGCACCCACGCCAGAAAATGGGCGGCCAGCATCAAAGAAACCATCTCCTCGCTGGGCTTTCGGAACCGGCCGCTGCACATTGTGAGCGCCAATCTGCACAGCATACTGAACCTGCTTTACGGCTACGCGGCATGCAGGGAAAACGGGGACCCTGCAGCCGGGCTAAGCCTCTATGAAATGATGCAGCAGCTCAAAGAAAAACAGGACATGATCAGTTCCTATGCAGCCCGCAACGGCTGCCACATGATCCGGGATGCAAGCGGCTCCCAGATCGACTGCCAGCTCTTTGACACCCGGACGCTCAACGGCATGGCGTTGCACCCGGAGATAACCGTCAGCAGCGAGCAGGCAGAAGGGCAAGAGCCTGTTATCCTTGTAATGGATTATGCGTTCGGGGAGCAGGCCTTTGAACTGATGGACGAGCTGCTTTATCCCTGGACGGAAAACGGCGCGACGCGGATGCTGCCCCTTTTCTCCATCTCGATCATCGGCAAAGCCGGCATTCTGCCGGGAGACAAGGGTGATATCATGCTCGCAAACGCCCACGTAATGGAGGGCACTCCGCACAACTACATTATTGACAACGATCTCTGCGCCCCGGAATTCGATGATACGGCAAACGTCTATACAGGCCCCATCATTACTGTTTTGGGCACTTCCCTGCAGAACCGCTACGTGCTCAAAAAATTCCAGGACTCCTCCTGGAAGGCGGTGGGGCTTGAAATGGAGGGAGGACATTACCAGCGGGCCATTAACGCGGCAATAATCCGGGGACATGTATCAAAGGATATAAAGATCCGTTATGCTTACTACGGCTCCGACAATCCGCTGAAAAGCGGCCAGACGCTTGCCTCAGGCAGCATGGGCGCAGAAGGGATTAAGCCTACCTATATGATCAGCCGGGTTATCCTCCAAAAAATTTTTGCCCGGCAGTAGCGAATCTACTTTAGAAAGGACATCACCTGTGCCACGTATTGCCGGGTCTCCGCATAGGGCACCTCGCCGCCGAACTGCTCCACCGTGCCCGGGCCGGCATTATAGGCGGCCAGCGCAGTTTTCAGGCTGCCGCCGAAAAGATCGAGCATTTTCTTCAGATACCGGGCTCCGGCATCGATATTTTCCTGGATGTCAAAGGGGTTGTCAACACCCAGCTCCCTAGCGGTATCCGGCATAAGCTGCATCAGTCCCCGGGCTCCGGCTCCGGAGACAGCACTTGCGTTAAACCCGGATTCCGCCTGTATCACGCCGGCAATAAGCTTGCGGGGCAGGTTGTGTTTATCCGCGGCACGGGTAATGGACTGCTGAATCTGCTCCATACCGCCATCGCCCGTATTCCGGCCCGCGCCATGCCAGGTGATCTCCCTTGTTTCGGGATTCAAATACACTTCGGTGCCGCATCGCATCCGGGTATACGGCTTGTCCCGGTTCTGCCCGGCATGAATGATCTCCCAGCAGTCGTTTCCGTACCCGGGGTGTTCCGCCAGCAGGTGGGATACAGTGGGATCTTCCCGGGAAATCGTGCCCAGAGAGATTTTTTCTCCCCGGCCGGATGCCGGGCTTCTGCCGGAATCCGCCAGGCTGGCTTCAAGCTCGCGGGCAAAGTTCCGGCCCGGTGGCCTACCCTTTGCGCGGTCGGAGCGATCGGATTGGGTAAAGCATGTATCTATCTGATGAACCTGCATATCTGTCCGCCATGAATGATTTTTTCTCTTCTTCTGTATCGGCTGCCGGGATGCGATTCTTTAACGCATAAACCCGATCCGGAAAAACAAAAGCGGGGAAAAAGGACTTATGCGGGCGGAGTCAGCTCTTCCTCGATTCCATGGCCGCAGTGTGCTGGTCAACCTGCCATGTAATAAAGGGCGAAAGTGTGTAGATCACCATCTGAAAAAAAACAAGGTAGCCGAAATACGGGGTGAAGACAAATCCCAGCATCAACAGGAGATTCACCCAGGTAAACCAGGG
>JAWOFF010000038.1:0-14299 GCA_046482325.1 Desulfosalsimonadaceae bacterium | reverse complement strand
GTAACGGGCAGCTTTCTGAAAATAATCCAGAGCAATGGCTTTATCCTCTATCATTCCTAAACCGTTTAAATACATCACGCCCAGATTGTAAAGGGCCTTGCCATTTCCTTGACTACCGGCTCTTTCAAAAGCATCTATTGCTTCCCGGTATTCATTTCTGTTAAGCTTTTGGATAGCGAGAGCATAATAATCTGTCCTGACTTTCTTTTCAGGCGCTTTCTTTTCAGTTTTGTTTTGTTCCGGTTCTTCAGGTTGTTCTGAAGCGAGTTCTTTTTCTTTTGAAAAGTTTGTTTCTGCTGTTTTCCTTTCTGATGTGCCAGCAGGATTCGCTGTTTCTTTCTGTTGCGTTCCCGGCATTTCAGTATTTTTATTTGCAGATACGATTGCAGCTTTTTCAGTATTCTGGTTTTTAGAAACCAGTCCTTTAGCTGGACAGTTCCGTAAAGGGCGGATCGCCGGTCCTTGGATCCGCAATGCAGATCAGCCGGCTTGCGCTCCAGCATGCAGCCAGCATGCACACTGTCAGACCAAAGCTCTGATACCATGGGATCACTCCTGCATAAGTGTGAAAACCGCCTTTTCGAAGAGGTTCAGCGCCCAGGCCGGGTTCGTGTTCCATTCTTGCATATTCTTCAAGCGCGCGCAGGTTATAGGTCAGGTTGCTGTGGGTAAGGGCAGCTCCTTTCGGCATGCCTGTGGTACCTGCGGTGTAAATAATGAGGGCCGGGTCTTCAAAGGGATCTATGGCAATTTCCGGGGGCTCCGGGCGGCAGGAAGCAAGGATCCGGCCAAGACAGAGGCGTCCGGATGTTGCCAAATCCTCAGGCAAGGGGGCATTGCCGTCCTCTTTGGCTTGGGATTGCTGCTGCGCCAGATTGTCGCTGCAGGCTACAACGGTCTTTACAGCGGTGTTTTTAACGGCCTCGAGTGTTTTGGAATACTGCTTCTCATCCTCCATGCAGAAAATGACTGTGGCGCCTGCATCATTTAGTTGATAATGCAGCTCGGGGCTTGTATAAAACGGATTGCAGCTTACGCAGACAGCACCGGCTTTTATTATGCCGAAAAACACCACCGGAAAAGCCGGCGTGTTGGGCAGGCAGACAGCAATCCGGTCGCCTTTTTTTACGCCGGAGGAGGCCAGAAACATGGCCACCCGGGCCGCTGCCTGCCCAACCTCTGCATAGGTGTTGGAATCCTCGTTGTATATGGTGAAAATTTGCTCGGGATAGTCTCGTACTGCATTATCCAGGGCTGCGAAAAGGGGGATGTCATAGCCGTCCACATTGTGAGGGACGTTTTCAGGCCACAGATTTGTCGGCCAGGGAGTTGCTCTCATGTTGCTCTCTCCTGTTAAAGAGGTGCGGGCTGTGCGGGTATTGCTTTGTAATAGGAATTAAATCAAAGCTTTGCTTATGTCAAACAATTTATTCTCGATTATAGCCTGAGACAGGCGCGGATGTCGATTATATTCTGCGCACCCCGGAGACAGTCGCCGCTTTTGTCTGCCGGAGTACAGCGTGAGATCCGCTTGATTTAGCCAGCAATATTTCATCTGGCCGGGTGCCTTAATGCAAAACAAAGGCAAAAAAATAAAATTCACTTTTTCAAAGAGCGAAATGCAAGTTAAAATCCTTGAGAAAGAATTTATAGAGTAAAAAATTAACGTTTCCGTAAAAAGATAGTTTCTGCCTTCTTATATTCTTGCTTTGGGGTTGCCGGGAAGTTTTCCGGGCAGGTAACCGCTGCAAACAGGGAAGAAACCTTTTCTGAAATGCAGGATCGGGGTGTGTGTCATGAAATCGATTTCTGTTTTTGTTGCCGATCAATACGTGATGGTTCGGCAGGGCCTGGTGGCCTTGCTGAATCAGGCCTCCGGTTTTACCGTTGCGGGTGATACCGGCGAGGCGGCCGATGCGGTGGCGCAGGTGAAAAAACTGCAGCCGGATGTTGTCCTTTTGGACTCGATGCTGGCAAAAGAGGGGGATTCCGCAATTATTGGACGGATTCATGCGGCTGCTGCCCGGGCGAAGGTCCTTATCATTGCCTCAAGCTTAAGGCAGTATGAAGTAAGACAGGCCCTGCAGGACGGAGCCGCCGGATACATACTGAAGACCGCCCCTTTTTCGGAACTCTCGGCAGCTATTGAAAGCACAGCCGGCGGACAATATTACCTGAGCTCTGAAATCAAGTCCGATATTATCGACAATTTTTTAAAGCAGTCCAATGAAACCGTTTTGCTGGACAGATATAATCTGCTTACCCGGCGGGAAAAAGAGGTGTTCCGCATTATTGTGTCCGGCCATACAATAAACGAGGTGGCCCAGACCCTGAACATAAGCCCCAAGACTGTAGCCAAGCACCGGGCGAACCTCATGGAAAAACTGGAAATCTACAACGTGGCAAGCCTGGTGCGCTACGCCATGAAAATCGGTGTGCTTGCAGGCTGAGCGGGTATAGTAAACATTATTTCCGCTTTCATGGGTCTATCCCTGCCATTTCTTGACAATTTGTCCCCGGAACAGTAAATAATAATTGTATTCTGATTGCTTGGAATATTTTACCTTCCGCCGGGGGCTTAATGACTTACTCTGATTCCAAAGATGCATTGCTGCGCCGGATCAAAGAGCTTGAAGGGGAAAAACAGGCTCTTCATATCCGAATGAAACAGTACAGGCGCAATGAACAGCGTTTTCAGAGCCTGATGCAAAGCTCGCGGGAGGGCTATTTCGAGCTGAATCTGCAGGGGGAGTTGGTTTTTTTCAATGATGCGGTATGCCGTATCCTGGGCTACAGCCGCCCGGAGTTGATAGGCAAAAACAACCGGGAATATACTTCGGCGGATACCGCCAGGCGCATGTTTGAGGTGTTCCACCGGGTCTATACGACCGGAGAATCCGCGGAGATTTCAGATTATGAGGTGATCCGCAAAGACGGGCAAGTCCGTTTTCTTGAACTTTCTGCTTACCTGCTCCTCGATGAAAGCGGCGCACCGACCGGTTTTTGCGGAGTGGGCCGGGACATTACAGATCGCAAGCAGACCGAGCAGAAGTTGAAGGAAAGCGAGGAGCGCTTTCGCAGGCTCCAGGATGCCAGTTTCGCAGCAACCTGCATCCATGAGCAGGGCCGCATTATTGAGTGCAATTCTGAGCTTTCCCGGATGTCCGGCTATACATATGACGAATTGATCGGTATGCACGCCGCAAAGCTGTGTGCCCCCGAGTGGCAAAAGGAATGGAAAAAATATGTCCTGGTCAGCGAAGAGGCCCAGTACGATCTGGTCGGCATAGATAAACACGGCGTTAGGGTTCCGGTAGAGGTACGCAGCAAAAGCATTCCCTATTACGGCAGAACTGTTCGGGCCGCGGAGTTAAGGGATATAAGCAGGAGGAAAAAAACCGAAGAAGCTCTTCGCAAAAGCCGTGTCCGCTATCGGCAACTCTACAAAGAGGCCCAGCAGGCCCAGGAGTTGTATCAATCCCTTCTCAATTCCTCGCCGGATCCGATCTCTCTGCTTAATCCGGATCAGTCCGTTCAATATATCAACAGGGCTTTCACCAATCTTTTCGGCTGGCAGGACAATGAGCTGCAGACAGAGCCGCTTCCCTGCATTCCAAAGCCTTTCCGGAGCTTATTTGCCAATATGATTGAGAAACTGGTGCAGAACGGCGAGCCGGTGCACGGCAGAGAGGCCCAGGCGGTTACGCGCTCGGGGGATTTTCTGGATGTGAGTATCAGTGCAGCTCCATATCTGGATTACAAGGGCTGTCTTGCCGGTGTGCTGATTATTTTCCGGAATATTACGGAGACCAGGCGGTATCAGTGGCATATGCAGCAGGCGCAGAAAATGGAATCTATCGGTGCCATGGCAGGCGGCATTGCTCACGATTTTAATAATTTAATAATGGGGATGCAGGGCCGGCTTGCCCTTGCTTTAAAAGAGGTCAGTCCGGAGGAGCCTGCCCATCAGCATCTAAAAGAGATCGAGGAATATGCCAGCCGGGCTGTGGATATAAACCGCCGGCTTCTGGATTTTTCCAGAAACGAAAAAGTGGAAGTTGCTCCTGCAGACATTAATGAACTGGTCCGCAATCAGGTATCCATGTTCGGCCGCACCTGCAAAGCGATCTCTATGCATGAAGATCCGGCAGAAGATTTATGGTGCGCGGATGTCGACAGGGCCCGGGTGGAACAGGTGCTTTTGAATCTGTTTATGAACGCTTCGCAGGCCATGGAGGACTGCGGGGATATATATATCCGGACAGCCAATGAATATCTGCCGGAGCAACGCACCCGCCCCCATGACCTGGATCCAGGCAGCTATATCCGTATTTCTGTTGCCGACAACGGCCCTGGCATGGATGAGTCAGTGCAGCGGCGGGTTTTTGAGCCCTTTTATACGACAAAGCCACGGGGGCAGGGAACAGGCCTGGGGCTTGCCTCAGCCTACAATATTATCAAAAACCACGGTGGTTTTATAAGCCTCTACAGTGAGAAGGGCCGGGGCAGCACCTTCAATATTTATCTGCCTGCATCGAAACAGGCGGCTGCGGCTGAATCACCGGCTGAAGCAGGCGTGGTGGACGGCAGGGGCACGATCCTCGTTGTTGATGACGAGGAAATGATTATTGAGGTGGCGCGGGAGATGCTGGAAAGCCTCGGCTATGATGTCATATCCGGCAAAAGCGGTGATGAAGCGGTTCAGCGCTTATCTGAAAATCCCGATACGGTGGATCTGGTGATTCTGGATTTTGTAATGCCCGGTATGAGCGGAAGCGAAGTCCTTGAGCAGCTCAAGGCTCTGAAGCCGGAGATTAAGGTACTGCTGGCCAGCGGCTATAATTTCAACGGCCGGGCGGATGCATTGATGCAGCGCGGATGCAGCGGTTTTATTCAAAAGCCCTTCAACCTCGCAGAACTTTCCCGCAAGCTCCATGAAATGCTGCAGGATTCCTGAGCTTGCACAGGAGACCAAGATGCCGGGATTCGTTCGTGGTGCTCTGACCTTTTGTTTCTATATTCTGTTTACAACGGTTATTTTCTTTGTCATGCAGCTCGTGGTGCTCCTCAAGTTCCTGATCCCCGAAGCCCGGGCAAGGAGTTCTCTGACGAGGGTGGTGGATTTTCTTGCCAGCACCTGCTGGGTCTTTTGCGCAAACACCACCAACCGTCTGTTTGCGCGGACGCAGATCCATATGGGGGAAATCCCGGATGTAAACAGCCGCAAGTGGTGTCTGCTGCTTTCCAACCACCAGAGCTGGGTGGATATCCTTGTCATTCTCCGGGTGTTTTTCCGGAGGCTGCCGCCCTATAAATTCTTCGTCAAAAAGGAACTCCTCTGGCTGCCGTTTATCGGCCAGGCTTTCTGGGCGCTGGATTTTCCGATCATGAAACGCTATTCCAGAGAGTTTACTGCGAAGCATCCGCACCTGAAGGGAATTGACCTGGAGGCCGCTCGCCGTGCCTGCGAAAAATTCCAGGAGCGGCCGGTAACTGTTATGAACTTTGTGGAAGGCACCCGCTTTACCCCTGCCAAGCACAGAAAGCAGCAGTCTCCTTACAGCCACCTGTTAAAGCCCCGGGCCGGAGGTACCGCCCTGGTTTTGTATGCTATGGGAGATGTGCTGGAACAGATCGTGGATGTAACCATTATCTATCCTGAAGGTGTTCCCGGCCTTTGGCAGTTTTTTTGCGGCCGCTGCCGCGAGGTGGTTGCAGATGTCCGCATTCTGCACCCCGGATCTGAGATAATCGGCAATTATTACAATGACCCTGAGTTTAAAGCCTCTTTTCAAAGCTGGATCAATGGCCTGTGGCGGGACAAAGACGAGAGGATAAGCCGCTTGCTTTCCCTGTATCAGGCAAAGTAGGAAACCCGTCAGTCATCCCCATCCCCTTATAGCAGAGTTCCTTAGAGCGGTTCCCGGAGGCAGGACTCTTTTGGAGAGGAGTTAATTATTTGATTCGTATGGACAATTTTTTTGCATCCTTTCTGATATTGATTATATTATTTTTAATAGCGGAAAAAACCGGCTTGTTTTGAGCCGTGAGAATAAGTAGGTATTTTCTTGTAATTAAGAAAAACCTGTCGAAAGGAGGATGCTATGTTTTTTATAAAACCTTCTGTCGCAACCCCAATTCTCAAAACTGCTCCTCATTTTTTAGCCAACCGTCCCTTTGTCCGCCGTTATGTGATGCAGTATCTGAAGCGCCTGCTGCAGGAAGCGAAAGATGCCCCGCCGCCGGACAATTTCAATTTTCCGGCTGAGGCCTGGAAGGACAAGATGCGGATTTTGGAAGGGCTTGTCTATTCCCTGGAGCGGGCGGATAAAAATGGCTGGATCTCCGGCAAAGTATTTGCCAGGGTAGTGGATTCCTTCCTGGTCAACTCGATATTTACCAACGAGGTGATGGACACGAGCCTGTCTCCGGAACAATGCAACCCTTATTTATTGCTCATCAGTCCGACCAATAACTGCAATCTGCGATGCACAGGCTGCTATGCAGGAAGCGATGCCACAAAGAAGGATTACCTGGATTTTGACACCTTTGACCGCATTTTAACAGAAAAACGCGAGCTCTGGGGATCGCATTTTACCGCGATCTCCGGTGGCGAGCCCTTTATTTACCGGAGCAAGGGCAAGAATCTTCTGGATCTGGCCGAGCGCCATTCAGATGAATTTTTCCTGGTCTACACCAACGGCACCCTGATCGACGATGAGACTGCCGCCCGCATGGAACAGCTTGGCAACGTTACGCCGGCGATATCGGTCGAGGGTTTTGAAAAGGAAACCGATGAGCGCCGCGGTAAGGGCGTATTCCAGAAAGTGATGAAGAGCTTTGAACTGCTGCGCAGCTACGGGGTGCCATTTGGAATTTCCGTGACAGGAACCCGGTATAACTGGGATCTTGTGACCCGCGACGAGTTCGTGGATTTCTACTTCTATGAGCAGGGGGCCTTCTATGGCTGGCTGTTCCAGTATATGCCCATTGGACGCTCCGCCACATTGGACCTTATGGTCCCGCCCGAGCATCGCGCGGAGATGTGGCGGCGGTCCTGGGATCTGATCAGGCGCAAAAAAGTTTTCTACGCTGATTTCTGGAACAGCGCAACGGCCTCCAGCGGCTGCATCTGTGCCGGCCGCCCCCACGGGTACTACCATATTATCTGGAACGGCGACATTACCCCATGCGTATTTGTCCCCTACGCCGCCGCCAATATTTATGATGTGTACAGCCAGGGCGGCACGATTAATACTGCCCTTGAAACACCACTGTTCAAGGAGATACGTCAATTTCAGGATGAGTATGCCTATAAACGCAAGCATCCGGATCTGGACAACTGGCTTTGCCCCTGTCCCACAAGGGATCATCACGAGCAGTTCCAGAAAATCCTGGAGCGGGCACAGCCCAGACCCATTGACGAACCTGCTGAGGAGGCCATGCATGATCCGGATTATATCAAGGGACTTTCGGAATACGGAAAGAAACTCTACAATATTACCTGGCCCATATGGGAATCTGAGTACCTGAAAACCGCCGGCAGGGACAAGAGCAAAGCCGGATGATAAGCGTCGGAAAGGGGTGAAGCTGCCGTGTCCGGCAGGCAGCTTGCCCGCTTTTTTGCGATGGCAGACAAAAGGGCAGGCCGAGTCCTTCGGCACTGCCCTTTTTTGCGTCCCGGTATCTTCTAGTTTTCTTCATAATCAGTTTGTTGCATAATACCGCGGGCTCTGGTATAAAAAATATTTTACGCTCAGTTTAGGATGGATAATGCCGGAGGACAAAAACAAACCGATTGTGGGCATTACAATGGGTGATCCCGTGGGCGTGGGCCCGGAGCTTGTCTGCCGCGCTCTGGCAGAGCCGGAGATCTACTCCTTATGCAGGCCTTTTGTACTGGGGGATGCAGGAGTTTTGAAAGCAGCCGAAAAGATTGCGGCCTGCGCTCAGGAAATTGTAGAAATCAGGGATCCGGGCTCTGCAAGCTACGGAGCGGGCCGTATCAACGTATGCAGCATATCCCGCCTCAAGGCAGATCAGATTAGCTGGGCAAATCCGACACCTGCCACGGGACAGGCCATGATCGACTATATTACAGCCGGTATTGATCAGGCGCTTGCTGGCGCTATAGACGCACTGGCAACGGGGCCGATCAATAAAAGCGCCATGAAACTGGCCGGAAGCAGATTTCACGGGCATACAGAACTCCTGGCCCATCGCAGCGGCGCCTCGGGCTGCGCCATGATGATGGCGGGGAGCCGTCTTCGTGTAGTTCCGGCCACCATACATGTGCCGCTGCAGCAGGTGACGCAGCTCCTGCACGAGGACCTTGTTTTCAGCATCCTGGAAATTATGGATCACGGTTTGAAGGAGCGCTTTGGCATCCGCAGGCCCCGGATTGCAGTGGCCGGTTTAAACCCGCATGCCGGAGAAGGCGGTATGTTTGGCGATGAAGAATCTACCATCATTAGCCCGGCCGTTTCCCGTGCAGTCAAGGCGGGACTGGATGCAGCCGGCCCCCTTCCGCCGGACACCCTTTTCTACCATGCCGTGGACGGGCCCTGGGATGCGGTTTTGTGCATGTACCATGATCAGGGCCTGATTCCCTTCAAAATGATTCATTTCTCGGACGGCGTCAACACCACCCTCGGCCTGCCCATTATACGGACATCGGTGGATCACGGAACCGCTTATGACATTGCCGGCACAGGCAAGGCAGATGCCGGCAGCTTTATCGCGGCCATCAGGATGGCTGCCTTCCAGGCGGAAAATCGCAGGGCGGCAGAAAACGTGCGGGCATAAGCCTTTTGTTCCCTCCGTTTTGTTGGTAGGTACCGGGCTTTGTTTCCCAGGGGCTGTATAAGGATATGGAAGCAGTAGGATGGAATCGGACCGCATTGTTATAAAAGGCGCACGGCAGCATAATCTGAAAAATATTGATCTGGAGCTGCCGCGCAATCAGTTTGTTGTGATCACCGGCCTTTCGGGTTCGGGCAAATCCACGCTGGCTTTTGACACCCTTTATGCAGAGGGGCAGCGCCGCTATGTGGAGTCGCTCTCCACCTATGCCCGCCAATTTCTGGAGCGCATGGAGAAGCCGGATGTGGATCTGATCGAGGGCCTTTCCCCGGCCATCGCCATTGAGCAAAAGACCGCCAGCCATAATCCCCGCTCCACTGTGGGCACTGTAACCGAAATATATGATTATCTGCGCCTGCTGTTTGCCAGGGTGGGAACCCCTCACTGCTGGTCTTGCGGCAGGCCGATTACGTTTCAAACCATGGACCAGATTGTGGATCAGGTTCTGGCGCTGCCGGAAGGCTCCCGGCTTCTGATTCTGGCCCCTCTTGTCAATGATCAGAAAGGCACTCACGAGGCTTTGCTGGCCCACCTGCGAAAGGATGGGTTCGCACGGGTCAAAGTAGACGGCGCCGTTGAAGAGCTGGATTCGCTTACAAAGCTTGCGAAAAACCAGAAGCATACCATTGATGTGGTCGTGGACCGGCTGGTGGTCAAGGAGAAGATGAAAAACCGGCTCGCTGACTCCATTGAACTCGCCAATTCGCTCTCCGGCGGGGTTGTGGCAGTGGACCGTGTGGATCGTTCCGGCGCTGTACTGGACTCCATGCTCTACAGCGAAAAGGCAGCCTGTCTCCACTGCGGCATCAGCTATCCTGAGCTTACCCCGGCCAGTTTTTCCTTCAATTCCCCGCAGGGCGCCTGCCCCAAGTGCGACGGGCTGGGCGCTACCATGGAGATTGATCCGGATCTTGTGGTGCCCAATCCCCAGCTTACCTTGCGCGAAGGCACCATCCAGCCCTGGGCGAACCGCAGCTCCGTCCATTTTGCAGAGTTTCTGGAGGCTCTTACCTCTTTCTACGGTGTAGATATTTATACCCCGTACAAGGATCTTCCCGGCCATTTTCAACAGGTGCTGCTCTACGGTTCCGGGGATACGGAGATCCCTTTTTATGCCTATCGCAGAAATCAGCGGGTTGACTTCACCAGGCCCTTTGAAGGGGTGATTCCCAATCTTGAGCGCAGGTACAGGGAAACCGACTCCCACCAGGCAAGGGAAGAGATCAAAGAATACATGAATTTCCGTACCTGTCCCGAGTGCCGGGGCGCCCGCCTCAATCGTGTCAGCCGCTCGGTCAAAATAAAAGACCTGTCCATAGCGGAGATTACGGCTTTTTCCATAGCTGAGGCCTGCGAGTTTTTTTGGCAGCTATCCTTTGGCGGCAAAAATGAGGCTGTTGCCGCCCCGATTCTGAAAGAGATCCGGGAGCGGCTGGGTTTTCTCATGAATGTGGGACTGTCCTATCTCACACTGGACCGCTCTGCAGCTACTTTATCCGGCGGCGAGAGTCAGCGGATCCGCCTGGCCACACAGATAGGCTCCAAACTGACGGGGGTGATGTATGTGCTTGATGAGCCAAGCATCGGCCTGCATCAGCGCGATAACCACCGCCTGCTGGAAACGCTCAGGCAGATGCGGGACCTGGGTAATTCCGTGCTGGTGGTCGAGCACGACGAGGAAACCATCTGCCGGGCCGACTACGTGGTGGACATGGGTCCCGGAGCCGGCAGAAAAGGCGGGGAGGTGGTGTTTTCCGGAACCCCCCGGGAGCTTTTGCAGTCGGAGGCATCGCTGACAGGCCAGTATCTCTGCGGCAGCAGACAGATCCGGGTCCCCTCCGCAAGGCGTGCTGCAGACGGCCACGCGCTGGTGCTGCGGGGGGCCTGTCAGAATAATCTCAAACATATTGACGTCTCCTTTCCCCTGGGATGTTTTGTCTGCGTGACCGGTGTTTCCGGTTCCGGCAAGTCCACACTGGTGCTCGAAACCCTGTATCGGGTTCTGGCGCAGCGGATTTATCACAGCAGTATGGGGGCGGGACGCTACGAGGCCATTGAAGGAAGCGAGTATGTAGACAAAGTGATCAATATCGATCAGTCGCCTATCGGCAAAACGCCGCGATCGAATCCGGGAACCTACACCGGTCTTTTTACTTTCATTCGCGAGCTTTTCGCCAAAACTCCCGAGGCCCGGATGCGGGGGTACAAGCCCGGCCGTTTTAGCTTCAACGTCAGGGGCGGCAGATGCGAGGCCTGCTCCGGGGACGGCATTATCAAGATCGAGATGCATTTTCTGCCGGATGTTTTTGTTACCTGCGACGTCTGCCAGGGCAGGCGTTATAACCGGGAAACCCTGGAGATTAAATACAAGGGAAAAAATATCTACGAAGTCCTGGAAATGACGGTAAACCAGGCCCTGGAGTTTTTCGGAAATATTGGAGTCATCCGCGATAAGCTGCAGACACTGGTGGATGTGGGGCTGGGCTATATCCGTCTGGGCCAGCCTGCTACCACGCTTTCCGGCGGAGAGGCCCAGCGGGTTAAGCTTGCGAGGGAACTGGGAAAACGGGAGACGGGCCGTACAGTTTATATACTTGATGAGCCCACTACCGGCCTGCACATGGATGATATTAAAAAGCTGCTCAGGGTATTAAATCGTCTGGTGGCAGCCGGCAATACAGTAATCGTGATTGAACATAATCTGGATGTTATCAAATACGCTGATCATATCGTGGATCTGGGCCCTGAGGGCGGTGAGCAGGGAGGAGAGGTTGTTGCCTGCGGCACCCCGGAATCGGTTGCCGATAACCCCCGGTCTTATACTGGAAAATTTCTGCAAAAGTCCCTGCAGAGGGGGCATGATGTGAGGAGGGCAAAATAAAAAGGGCAGCATGGCGGATTGCTACCGCATGCTGCCCTAATGTTTGCAGTCTGCCGGAAAAAGGTTTAGGCGCCCAGCAGCTTGGTTACGGTGCCTGTCATCGGAGCCGCGTAGATCAAAATCAGCGAGATAACCAGTGCGTAAATACACAGGGACTCGATCATGGCCAGACCAATCAGCATGGTAACCGTTACCTTACCGGAGGATTCCGGGTTACGTGCGATTCCCTCAACGGCTGAGCGAAGGCCTATACCCTGGGCAATGCCGCAGCCAAAGGCGGCAATGGCAATTCCGAAACCAGCAGCGGTGACGGCGGCGATAAAATACTGTAGTGCTTGAGCTTCCATTCAAACCTCCTTTAATGATAAGTAAGTTGTCATTCGGCTTCTTCCAAAAGCAAAATGTTTATGACTTCCTAAAAAGTCCAGTATCTGCGTTGCGCTTTTGTCCCCCGGGATTTGCCTCGCCCTGATCCTTAATTTTTCTTTTTTAGTGAGCGTGCTCCATGGCTTCGGTAAAGTACATGATGCTTAGCATGTAGAAGATAAATGCCTGAATCAGAGCAACGAGAATGCCCAGCACCATTATCGGCAGCGGGGCGAAAAATGCACCGGCCAGGAAAAACAGGATGGCCAGCACCAGTTCGTGCCCCATCATGTTGCCGAAAAGCCGGAAGGACAGGGAAAGCACCCGGGCAACATGGCCGATAATTTCGATCGGCATGATGATCGGGATCATCCACCAGATTGGTCCCGTAAAATGCTTTATATATTTGACCCCGTGGCATTTGATGCCGATCACGTGCGTGAAGACAAAAACCACCAGGGCGCAGGAAAGCGTCGTGTTAAGATTGGCGGTGGCCGGATAAAATCCCGGAATCAGTCCCATGATGTTGCTGACGAAAATATAGAGGAAGATGGTGCCGATCAGCGGGAAAAACCAGCGGCCTTCATCCCCGCTAATATCCACCATGAACTCTTCCAGCCCGGACACGGCAAGTTCCAGGACATTCTGCAGTTTGTTGGGTACCAGGCTGAGGCTTTTCGTGCCTACCGCTCCAAGGATAATAAGAATCGCCATGGTAACCCATGCATAGATGACATGCGGGTTTTGGTGTGCAAAGTGTTCAAGTCCAAACAACTCAAAAATTTTTACGAAGAATAGATATGGATGTTCCACCTTAGACCGCCTCCTTGCAAATGAGTTTTTTTATCTCGCTCAGGGTGGCAAGGCCGATGCTTGCCACAACGACCGACAGGCCGATAAAAAGGCCCAGCGGATGGACATACCCGCCGGAAATCAGAAGGAAAATAATAAAGCCGCTGCCAATGAACCGCAGATAGTATTTGACAAGCACTACTTTATGCGAAGTCAAATGCGGCGGTGTCAGCGATTTTTTCAACGTCCGGTAGAGCATATGAAAGTTGATGGTCACTATCAGGCCGCCGGCAATGATGCCACTGGCAAAATCCCGGGGGGCTAACAGGAGTCCGCTGATCCCGGCAAGACCCAGCAGGATCCAATTGCCCCATAAAACCGATTTGAGTATGCGCTGCTGAATTTCCATTTTATTCATTGCATGCGGTTGACTTTTTTAATCGCCAGCAAAATGTTGTTGAATCCCGCGATAATCCCGAAAATCAGGAAAATGAACATAAACCATGGTGCAGTGCCGAAAACCTTGTCCAGAAACAGCCCGATAAACAGCCCTATAAACACTGAAAGCGCAACAGAAAATCCAAGAGCACTGTACCAACCCAGATCTTTTACTATCTGCCGGGTTTCTTTTTTCATATCCCCCCACGGGGAGTTTTCTGCTTTTAAAAGTTCGTTATCTACCACAGCCTGGTTTTGCCGTCAATATAAAACGAAACAGGATGCTGCAAAAATTTGCGGGCTTTTTTTATTCCAGCTCGAGCCTTTGTGCATTAAACACCGGCCCGTCGATGCAGACATGGCCGTAGCCTTCTTTATGGCTGCGATCCTTTATGGCGCATCCCAGGCAGGCCCCCACGCCGCAGGCCATAACCGTTTCAACTGAGACTTCGCAGGCCAGGCCGCGGCCGGCTGCAATCCCGGAAACCGCCCGGAGCATGGCGGCAGGGCCGCAGGCATAGATTATATCCGGTCCGGACTTTTTAAGCCACGCGAGCAGCCCCTCCGTTGCCAGCCCTTTTTCGCCGGCGCTGCCGTCTTCCGTGGTAGTATGAACCGGCAGGCCAAGCTCCAGGAATTCCTTTTTGCAGAGTATGTCCGTACTGGTGCGTCCGCCTATGCAGACCAGGCTATTTTCCGCGTGCAGTCCTGCCCGGAGCAGGGACTCCGCCAAAAAGCGCATCGGCGCAACACCTATGCCGCCGGCTATCAGGGCTGCGCTCCGGATATCATCGGATACGGTAAAGCCCCTGCCCAATGGGCCGAGCATGTCGATTCCTTCATTTTCTGATGCCCGGGATAGTTTGCGGGTAAATTGCCCCACGGCTTTGTACAGAATCTCGATTCCAGTTACCCGGCTCTTATCGCAAAGCAGACGGTGAATGGAAAAGGGGCGCCGCA
>JAWOFF010000169.1:0-4877 GCA_046482325.1 Desulfosalsimonadaceae bacterium | reverse complement strand
AAGGGTAAGGTGGAAAACGCCATTAAGTATATACGTAACAATTTCTGGCCATTACGTAAATTTACAGGCCTGGATGATGTCCAGGCCCAGGTTTTGAACTGGCTTGAAAAAGTTGCCAACGTTCGAGTCCATCAAACCACCAGTGAAAGACCAGTGGATCGTCTCCGGAAAGACTGCCTGGCGGCAATGCCCGAGCCCCCTGACTGCCGGGAGACATTAAGCCTGAAGGTCTACAAGGATTTCGGTGTCCGATTTGACGGCAATATATATACAGTACCGCCATGGGCTATTGATAAGAATGTAACCCTTAAGGCAGATAATCAGCAGGTCTGGCTTTATTACAAGGAAAAAAGCATTGCTGTCCATAGCCGGTCATGGGCCAGAAAGAAACGTATTGAACTGCCGGCCCATCGAGAGCAGGTAAAAAAGCTGCGCAAAAAACTCTACCAGGATCAGGAGATAAGGGTCTTTCTTTCTTTGGGCCAGCTGGCTGCCGATTATCTGGAAAAACTCGCCGACGCCAGGCAACCAATAAAAAAGAACATAACCAGGCTGCTGGCTTTATTGGATGAATACGGCCAGGCCTCCTTGCTTTACGGCCTGCAAACCGCCCTGAGCAAGAAGCTTTACGGGGCTGATTATGTCGAAAATATACTCTATCAGGAAATGACACCCGCAGCCAGCCATCAACCGGTCAGATTAAAGAAGCGGAATCTCAACGAGATCAGATTAACTGCGCCGTCCCTGGCCGAATATGACTCGCTGGCACTCAAGCGGAGGAAAGACAATGATTGAAACGGTGATCCGGAAATTTAGAGATCTCAGGCTCAAAAACTGCGCTGAAAACATTGACAGTATGATTAAACAGGCTGAGCAGAATAATCTTTCCGTGCTGCAGACAATAGATCAGTTGTTAGACCATGAAATCGAAGCAAGGAAAACAGCCAGGATCGTCCTGCGCTACCGACAGTCAAAACTAACCGAAAAACCAACTATAGACCAATTTAACTTTGAATATCATGCCTCAAGAAAAAAACAAAAAAATCAGATCATAAATTTACTCGACCTGGAGTTTATCCAGCAGAAAAAAGATATCATCCTGATCGGCAATCCCGGAACGGGCAAGAGTTTTCTGGCCAAATGCCTGGCCTATGCAGCTACCCAGGCTGCCATAACAACCCTCTTTACCTCCACAATGGATATGCTCAATCAGTTGATCGCCGCGGAAGCGGATCATTCTCTGCTGAAGAAACTCTCTTCTTATCAAAAACCGGATCTGCTTGTTTGTGACGAGATCGGTTATCTTCCGCTTGGCCGCCAGGGTTCAAACCTGTTTTTCCAGGTAATCAGCGCCAGGCATGAAAAAAAGTCGACAATTATCACGACAAATCTGCCATTTGCGCAATGGGGAGAGGTTTTTGACTCAACTACTGTCGCCACAGCGATTGCCGACCGCCTCGTTTACAACTCGGAAATCCTTATCCTGGAGGGAAAAAGTTATCGAAAGAGGTCATAGCCTACTGCCACTATAAATTTATAAATTCCATGAAAAAGAGGGGGGAATCTGTTTCCTATGTAACCCGAAAGGGAGAAGTGCGTCTTAGGCATGGGGTGGTGGATTTTTTCTCCGATGATTTTGGCTGATTTTTGTGCCGTTGTTTACAGGCCTGGCCCAGGTGGAGATCGCCACTCTCTTGGGCCGCCACAAGAGCTGGGTCAGCCGCCGGATAGCCCTGATCGACCGCTTAAGCGATGAGGTCCGGGAAAGGATCAAGCTGGGACTGCTGCCGGTCAGCATGGGCCGGGAACTGGTCCGGTTGCCACGCGGCAACCAGGAAGAGGTGGCGGAAGCGGTGCATAAACATGGCCTCAGCTGCCGTGAACTCAGGCAACTTATTGATCTCCTGCAGACCTCGCCACACGACCAAACCAGTATCCTGTGGCAGCCGCGTGAGTGCCTTAAGTCTCCGGGGGAAATAGACTCTGCAGTCAACACCGGTTTGAGCCCCCTGGCCCGGGAGATCCACCGCAAGCTGCTTACCCTGGAAAAGTATTGCCTGAACGTATCGTTTGCTGTGCAAACCACGATACTGGCCCAGTTTGAGGAAGACGAGGAAAAACTCCTTCTCAACTGTTGTGCCCAGGTGGCGACGGCACTTGAACGGACTGGCAATGAATTACGGCAGTTAGAGGAAGAGTAATGGCCACCTTCATCCACAATCGCCAGGAACTGGAGCATTTGCTGGTAACCATGTATGCCGACGGCAGTTCCATCCGGGGGCTGGCCCGTCATTTTTCCATCAGCCGCAACATGGTACGGCGGATCCTGCGCAAGCACGACTTTGACCGAGACCAGGGCCATGACCAGGTCCAGAGTCAAAAAAACAGGGTCCGGGCCAGCAAACTGGACCCGTATATTGATCAGATTCAGGAACTGCTGAAAGATTATCCCAGGTTAAGCGGTCAACGTATCTACGAGGAAATCAGGACAGCCGGCTATGAGGGCGGTATCAGCATTCTGCGGGATCGTCTGCACCACTTGCGGCCCAAACCCAAGAAGGAGCCCGCGGTCAGGTTCGAGACCGAACCCGGTCTTCAGGGCCAGATGGACTGGAGCCCTTACACTATAAATTTCCGCGACACCGGCAAGACCAGGGTCAATTGCTTCTCCTATATACTGGGGTTTTCCAGGCGTCAGCACATTGGTTTTACTGAACACCGGGATTTCTTTACTCTGATCCGGCGGCACCAGGATGCTTTCCGCCATTTTAACGGCGTACCCCGGCAGTGCCTGTACGACAGTGAAAAGACCGTGGTCCTGCGCTGGGAAGCGGGCAAGCCGGTCTTCAACCCATCATTTACCGCCTTTATCACCCATTACCAGTGCCGGCCCGTTGCCTGCAGACGGGGGCGGGCAGAAACCAAGGGAAAAATCGAAAGACCGTTTCAATATGTAGAGACCAACCTGCTGGCCGGCCGCAGATTCCGCAACCTTGATGACTTACGGGCCTGCGCCGCCTGGTGGCTGGAAAACCGTTCTGATACCCATGTCCATGATACCACCGGCAGGCCACCCCTGGAACTGTTCCTGGAGCAGGAACAGGAAGCCCTGCTTCCCTTGCCTTCCTGCCCCTATGACTCCTCGGAAGTAGCCCTGCGGGTCTGCCGCATCGACGGTTATCTGGAATTTGAGACCAACCTGTATCCGGTTCCCTATGACTACGTAACCGATATTCTTACCATGAAGGCGACGGAAGAGGAGATCTTCATTTATGCCCCGGACCTCTCACTCGTCGTCCGCCATGAACGACTGCCGAACGGGGCGGCTATCACTCTTGATGCCGGTGGTATTCACGGCGCCAAGTCAGTACGTTACGGCCTGGAGCCGGTGCGGGACCAGTTCCTGGCCCTGGGCAACGAGGCAGCCGATTTCCTGCGGGGTCTTACGGAGAAGCATCCCAGGAACTGCGGCTTCCATGCCAGAGCAATTCTCCGGCAGAAAGAGACTTATCATTGTGATGATATCAACAGGGCGCTTGCCCATGCCTGCCGTTATCACGCCTATGACCAGGAGGCAATAGGGCGGATTCTCAAGGCCAGGGCGGCACCCCGCACCCTGGAATCATATAGAAACGAAAGGGCTGAGGCGCAATTGCGCCAAACCCTGCCGGAGATCAGGCAACGACCTCTGGCGGAATACAGCTCCCTTTTTGGAGGACTCTCTCATGACCACGGACCAACTGACCAGGATCAGAAACAGTCTCAGGATCCTGAAGCTTAACACCATCTCCGATATCCTGGATGACGAGCTTTCCCGGGCCTCCCAGGAAGGTTTACCTGCCCTCGACCTCCTGGAACGGCTCTTGAGCAGAGAGGCGGAAGACCTTATTCAGCGCCGGATTGAGCGCCGGATAAAGGAAGCGAAGCTCCCGGAAAGAAGGCTCTTAACTGATTTTGATTTTGACTTTCAGACCGGGGTGGATAAGGCCCAGATCATGGAACTGGCAACACTCGACTTTGTCCGGCGCAGGCAGGGGCTCATCCTGGCCGGCAATTCCGGTACCGGGAAAAGCCATATAGCCCAGGCCCTGCTTCTTCTCGGCTGCCGGAAAACCTATCGCTGCCGCTATACCACGGCAAGCGGTATGCTCAGGGACCTATTGACCGGCTTGGCTGACGATACCCTGGATAAAAAGCTCAAACGCTATCTCTCACCTGATATCCTCTTGATAGATGAGGTCGGCTTTGACCGCCTGGAGCAGCAGGATGCCAGAAATGCCTGCCTCTTTCACAAGGTGATTGACGGCCGTTACTGCAAAAACTCAACTATAATAACTACCAATATCGATTTCAAAGAACTGGGGGACTACCTCGGTGACCCGGTCATTACCACTGCCATAGTTGACCGCATAGTGCATCACTCCATTATCATCAATATCGACGGCCCCTCCTGGAGGCTGCATGAATCACAGCAGCTGAACAACCCCGCAGATAGTTCCGCCACCGGTTAACTTCAACATCATCAGATAAGGAGAGGCCGGGCCCCTACGGGCTCCCGGCCTCTCCTTATCTGATCCCCCCTGTTCACCATTCTCCCGGGTCACCAAATCGGTAGATTGACCAATCCATTTCCGAAACCGACAACTTACTGGTGGGTCCACTTTCAATTTACAACTGGGTTCATTTTATCTCGGTGATAACAGGTGTAAGAATCTCAGATTAAATTCTTTAGGGTTCCAGGTAGGGAGAAATGTCGTTTTTTTTAAAAATATCAGTTTATCCAAGAACCTCTATTTCTGTCTAATTCTATCCAAGAAAATCTATATAACTACTTGAAAAAATAAAAATTTTCTTGACGTGAATATTAAGGATTCATA
>JAWOFF010000165.1:0-8897 GCA_046482325.1 Desulfosalsimonadaceae bacterium | reverse complement strand
ATCCTCAAGGGTGGGCCGGAGGAGATATACCGTATGCCCCGTGCTCGTTTCCGCAACAGCGCCATAAGGCCTTCCGATAATATCGGCAAAAGGCAGTTTGCCCTGACTCGTATTAATGCTTCCGCCATGTTTGACCCGGATCAGCCGGGGGCCTTTGTCCCTGAAATGACAAACCACCATATCGCCGTCGGCAATCGGCATATATTCCCCTCCGTTTTTCATATGAGAGCTCGCAGGATAAATTTAGGGTCAGGCCAGCGTGCGCTCCTTTTATAAAGTCCGGCCATCCGGAATGTAAACAAAAATCAAACAGAAGGGCAAATCCCTCAGGCGATGCGGTTTCCGGCCGCATATAACAAAGGCGCCCCTTAAAAGAGGCGCCCTGGAATAATTGCCGGTAAGGAAAACAAAACCGTCAAAGCTTTTTGGCCCTGCAGCTCATATAATCCTCAACCGCTGCATACAAGGAAGCACACGCAAGATAGGCGCAATGTTCGTTTTCCTCCGGGAGTCCGCCCAGCACCTCCAGGATGTGCTCGCCCCGGAGTTCGGCGGCCTCCAGAGGAGTTTTTCCTATTGCCATCTCAGCGGCATAGGAGCCGCATACGGCGCTGGGCCCGCAGCCGTCCGTCTGAAAACCGGCATCACAAATCCGTCCATTATGCACCTGCAGCGAAATTTCGATGGAATCGCCGCAGCTGCCGGTTTGCCTGGCATAGCCGTCCGGAGCCGCAAGGGTCTTCATGTATAGCGGGTTTTTCCAGCGTTGATATACGATTTCTCCGAATGTCTCCCGGGTTTCCTGGTCGATCTGCCCCTGCAGTTCGTCCACGAAATCGTCAAACAAATCATTCATGGCAGTCACCTTCTATTAAAACGGACTTTTGCTGAATCAGGAAAACACCTGCGGACTGTAGCCCTCCGGCAGATGGGCGGTGCCTTTAACGCATGGAATCTCTGTGGCCTCCGCCACCTGGCGCATCAGCTCATCAATATTTTCACAAAAGCCATCTCCCATCTGCCACCCTGTTTCCGACTTGCTGGCAAATGTACAGGTGCAGAAATGAATCGCTTCTGCTCCCTTGCTCTTTAAGATTTTTGCCAGGTTGTCCACATTATCGCCCGGGCACTGGCAGGAAAAAACCCCGATCAGTTGCGGGCTCGAATACCGCGAAAACGCCTGCTCGCAATTTCTTAAACTTTTGATGCAATTGGTCAGGGGGCATCGCTGGGCGTTTTTCTCGCACCGGATAATACCAATGTTTGTCATATTCGTCCCTCCTTTGCTGCTAAAAATTCATACCCCGCCACCCGCTTTACAGCAGGGGTTGCAGGGCAAAACAAAATATCTGCTGTTTTACTTCAGCGCTCCGTGCTTAAAGGCATAAATAAAAAATATTTTCCTTAAAAGCAACAGCTTCTTTTTTCCTGGCTCTGAAAACTTATAAATATCCGAAAAGAAAGTCTTCCAAACGCCAAACTTATACGAAGGAAAAAGATAGAATAAAAAAATCTTGCCCATCACGGCAAGTATAAGTTATAATTAAACCGGATTCAATAAATTGGTTCTTGTTCACATCAGTATCCGCTTTTTGCGGATCGGCAGCCGTAATGCAAAGGATTTTTTCCTGCGGCACGCAGGTTGATAAAGGTCGTGTTATGTCAGAAAATACTCTATCCTCTTTAAAAGTCCAGGAACGGGACGCACGGCGCAAACTGATTCTGGATGCGGCACGAGAATTGTTTGCGCAAAAAAACTTCCGCAACGTAACCGTCCGGGAGATCGCTAAAACTGCGGGTGTTAGTATCGGCAGCATCTACTATTACTATGAGTCGCTCGGCGAGCTTTTTCTGGATGTGTTTTTAAAGTCCACGGAATCCATTATAGAATGGCTTGATGAAGAGCTGGAGAATCCGGAGCCCTCATTGAAACGGCTGTGCTGCCGGTACATAGATTTTCTCACCGAGAATCTGACTTTCTACCAGATGATGAGCAACTTCATGCTGGGCGGAGAAATGTCTGCGGAAGGCACGGAAAAACTAAACGCTTTAATGCGCGAATTCATGGACCGCCTGGAAACTGCATTGGCCATTTCCTCGGGAGCTGAAGAAAACTCGCGCATTATGGCCCATGCGCTTTTTTCCGCATTAAATGGCATTATGCTCTCCTACAGCCGGTACCCGGGCCGGGACAAACAGGAAATCCTTCGTCATACCAGGCGCCTGGCGGCACTTATTGCCGAAAAGTTTGAATCCGCCTGAGAGTTGACGCCTGTTTATGCAAAGCCCTTAAAAACACTGTTTACCCGCGAAACCGTCATCCAGAAACGTGGTCCTGCATCTGCTTTGCTCAGTGCAAAGCGGCAATGAATAAACAGACTCCACGTGCAGATCCCAGGCTGAGGAGAACAATTGCACAATAACGGTGCGCGCCCTGGTGCAAAACAACGGAGAAAGCGACGATGTCATCATTGAGGTCGCAGCAGTGGACAAGGAAGGATATCAGCTAAAAACTCTGAAGCTGAACGGGTTTATCGAAGCAGGACAAAAAAAGCTGCTGATCGGCAGGCTGACAATGAGCAAAAAAGCCTTTGAAAAAACCACCGACTGGGAAAGAATAAAATAAGGCAGTCAGCTACTTAACAACCCGCAAATGCCCCATTTTCTGTAGTCTGTGCGAAAGCTCCCGCACGATCAGAAAGGACGCTCCATCCGGATCCATCTGCTGCCTGCCCGCCATCCCCCGGCATTCATCAAGCAATTGCTGATTTTGTGAATCAAGTCCAAACTCCCGGCAAATCCAACGTGCCAGATTAACCCCCGCCTCGGACACTTCTTCATCCGGCATACTGGCAATTCTGGCCTTTATCCCGGCAGGCAGGGCGGCTACAAGGGAGTCCACCGCCTCCGCCACATTCACCGGGTAAAGCCGGGAGCCTTCCCCGCCGCCGTTTTCACTCTTTCCGGAACGGCCAGAGGCATGCGGCATGGCTTCAGAGATAATGCTTACATAAAAAACCGTTTCCAGCAGATGACAGACTGCCTGATAAATCTTGTGATCCTTGCTTTCCCGTGGACCCGCGACGTTTAGAACCGCCAGGCCGTGCTCTGCAATCCAGTCGCTGACGTCAATGGCTGCATCAAATACAAGCAGTTGATCGAAATCAATATGCATGCACGGCCGATCATGCTTTTGCGCAAATTCCATGGTGAGGAGCGAGCCTCCGCTTAATTCACCGTGACTGGCGATCAGGGTGCCGTCCGCCTCAATGACATTTTTTTCTGTGCGCTCCACATAGCCGCCGGAATCCATCTCCCAGACACTGTAGCGCTCAGGAATGACGCCGTCTTCCGCCTCACGCCCTGCAGGCACCCATCCGCCGCAGCTGATCCCGTATTCCATGGCAAAATCAAGCGCAGCCCGATCCGCCCCGGTCTGCGCTCCGGATATAATTTTCTCAACGCTTCTCATTGCACGCGATCCTTTCTCTGTCCTTCATAAAGATACTTTCTCTGCCAGAGAAGACTGAGAATGTAAATAGCACGGCGTCCTTCTTCCGGAAAAACAGGGACGGGACGGGCAAGGCCTAGCCCATCATAAAACTCCACAGTATGCCGGCGCCCACGGCTGATCCGATAACTCCGCAAACATTGGGGGCCATGGCGTGCATCAGCAGAAAATTGGTGGAATCCTCTGCCTGGCCCACCATCTGGACCACCCGCGCGGAATCCGGCACTGCGGAAACTCCGGCAGCACCCAGAAGCGGATTGATTCTGGGCCGCAAAAAAAGGTTCATTAGTTTGGCAAACAGGAGCCCGGCAGCAGTGGCAACGCAGAACGACAAAGCCCCCAGGATGAATATACCGATGGATTTGCCGGTCAGAAACACATCGGCCTGGGTGCTGGCGCCGACGGTCACCCCGAGGAGTATGGTGACGGAGTCAATAATGGAAGTGCGGGCGGCCTGGGCCAGACGTTCGGTGACAACCGCCTCCTTCAGAAGGTTGCCCAGAAACAGAAGCCCCAGAAGCGGCAGGGCTGCCGGTGCAATAAAACAGCACAAAAGCACTGCAATAATAGGAAAAATCAGTTTTTCCCGCTTTGACACCTGGCGAGGCTCCTCCATCCGGATCAATCGCTCTTTGCGGGTTGTCAGAAGCCGCATAATGGGAGGCTGAATCACAGGCACCAGCGCCATATAGGAATAGGCGGCAACCGCAATGGGACCGATTAGATCGCTGGCCAGTTTGGCTGTCAAAAAAATGGCCGTTGGCCCGTCCGCACCGCCGATGATGCCGATGGATGCGGCCTCATTTGGAGCGAATCCCAGGGCGAGAGCGCCAAGAAAGGTAAGGAAGATACCGGTCTGGGCGGCGGCCCCAAGTAACATGAGCACCGGTCTGGCCAGCAGGGTGGAAAAATCGGTCATCGCACCGATGCCCATAAACACGAGCGGCGGATAAATTCCTGATGTTACGCCAAAATAAAGATAATGCAGGACGCTGTTGGATTCGTATATACCGAGACCCAGTCCCTTGAACACCGGTATGTTGCCCAGCAGAATGCCAAACCCGATGGGGACAAGCAGAAGGGGCTCATAATGCTTGGCAATTCCCAAATATATAAACAACACACCGATTGCCAGCATAATAAAATTGCGGTAATCTGCCAGCGCAAAACCGGTGTTTGAAAAAAAATCCAGAAACATTTCCATAGGTTTACTATCTGCTCCATCTTGCAGGCCGATTGTACTCGGCGTGGTTCCACACGAAAAATCCCTTCTCATCCGGCATAATCAGATTTTCTTCGATCAGGCGGCTCACCTTTGCATGGGGATGCCGGATACCGCAGGCCTCCGCCTTAAGGATCAGCCATGGAAGGGAAAAAGGCTCTCCCATTGCCTGGACCAGGATAAAAAACTGCCTGGCGGTTTCAGCAGCCCCCGGCACATGCTGCAGTTCCGGGCCGGTTCCCTCTTTCTGCTGCCGGGCGGCAAACATCCGAACGATTTTTTGTTTCCAGACGGCACGGTTATCCCAGAACGTAAGCACCCTGTGAAGCTGCGAAATAATCAGTGACAGCGTGACCAGGGCGGTAAATACAATGGTTATGCCAACCGCTGCCATACTGAACCCGTCATGCTGGATTATGGCCTCAATACCTATCATAAAATAATTTTTTCCCGGGTACCCCGGCTTTTACAGTTTAAAGCCCTTTTGCCGCCGCGGCTGCGGCTAGGTTATAAGGGGACGGTGCCGGATATCCTCATTGATTTTTTTCACAAGTTTATCCCCCAGGCTGGCGTTTGCCTGGAGCAGATCCAAAAATTGAGCGCCGACAAGGGAGAGCATCTCGCCGTTTGTAAGAGATGTGACATTTGCCGTATACCTGAACGGCCGGATAACCGAAGACCAGCCGATGATCTCGCCCCGCTGGTTGAGGGTAAAGGCGCGGTCGTCGTTGTAGTGAACCATGAAATGGCCGTTCAGTATAATAAAAAAGGTGTGTGCCCGGTCCCCTTCACGGATCAGCTCTTCGCCCTCAATCGTCCATATATGATGCAGAAGGGGATAAACCTCTGACCACTGCTTCGGGCTGAGCTCCCGGAAAACCGGGAATTCCTTAATTTCCTTGGGATCCAGAAGATGCATACCTGCCTGCCTGTAAAGCGGCGCGAATCCGCGCCCTCTGATTCTTTCGCAAATCTTTCTTTATACACCAAAACAGCCTGCTATGCTATTATTTTTTTTGCACCCTATTCTATACAGCCGCCCTGCTGCAATCAGCCTCTTTACAGAGCAGCCAAAGCTGCAAAACAGAGCCTCAACCGCCCGTATCAAATCCTTCCTGTATCTGCGGCAAACTTGAAAACCGCCCGGTTTAGATAAAAAAGGGATTTTATACGATAAAAATAAGGGGATGTAAACAGCAGAGGCGGAAATCCTCTACCAGCGGAAGGGATAATGCCAGCGGAGATAAAAATAATCATCCGCCCACGGGGAACAGGGTTCATGGCGCCAATAGCAGGGGCGGGGCTGCCACTGCTGCCACAGGTGAATCTCTTTTGCCTCTATAACAGGCATCTCGTAGCGGTACTCGCCGACCTTTTCCCGGGTCCGGCCGGATACAATTCCGGCAACAGTTACCTGCCGGCCCTTCTCATATACCATGGGATCGAGGAAATTTTCGGTTACAGCCACGAACCGGCCCTCTGATTGCTGCCTGTCACCGGGCTTGTCCTGAAAATCAAGAGGTGCCTGAAGCAGCACCAGGCGGCTTTTGTCGATCAAATTTTCCAGCTCCGCCACATAGCCGCCGAGTATCACCATCCGGCCTTCATAGGCTGCGGGATCTTCTGCTATCCCGGCAAAGGGCACTTCCACTGCCTCCCGGCGAATATCCTTGGACACGACAGAACATGCAGACAGCCCCGCGGCCAGGAAAAGCAGGAGCAGAAAAGACAGCGTGTTTTTCAGATTCATGGCGCAATCCACCCCCTTCTTTTTCCTAATGTAATGGCCTACACCGCCGCCGCAAAAATTACGGCCACCATTGCCACCCCGAGCATGGATTTGACGAGAATGGCGCCCGCCCTCCCGTAAAAGGCCCCGGTTGCCGCCTTCCATGCGCGGGAGAAGTTTTTTTGCAGAAGCAGTTCCACAAAAAGCGCCCCCAGAAAAACCCCGAGAAAAAGACCGATCACAGACCCTATCACCGGCACGGGCACACCGGCAAACGCACCGATCAAACCGCCGACAATAGCCCCGGCAATGGCGGCCCCGGATGCCCCGCGCCTGGCTGCCAGCCGCACGCCAAGCCAGTACTCCAGAATTTCGCCGGCAACGGCCAGCGCCAGAAGCAGCACCAGCACCCACAGGCTTATAGCCATCTTCCACTGCACCAGGTTGAAAAGGCCCGCACCCGCAAGAATCACAAAAGTGCCCGGCAGCCCCAGGGGAGTTGCAATCAGCCCCAGGATACACAAAACCCCAAGAAGGATAAACGCTGTGATGAGAAGGGGGTCCATTTTTTCTTTCCCGATGGGCCAAAACAAAAGCAGGCCTCTTTTATTAGAAGCCCGCTTCATACATATAAAAAACAAAATGAAATTGTTGCCTGCAGCCCTTTTTGCTCACTCCGCTGCCCTGCCCGGAGGCTGCCGCAGGGTTTGGGTAAAAGAATTTTTCTTTTCCTGAAACCTTTCCCTTTTTTCATGATATTTGTCAATGCGCGAGTTTAGCTCCCGGACCCGGTCTTGATATGCCCTGCGTTCTTCGGCGGTCATTTCCTCCTCTGCCTGCTCCAGCAGATTTTCCTTTTCCTCCTGAATTTTTTGAAAGTCCTTCTGCAGGCGCTGCCTTTCCTTTTCCAACTTCCCGGCCTCTATTTTGAGCTTTCCATCCAGGGTTTTTGCATCGGGTACGGCTTGTTCTGCTGACCGGCCCCGCTTATCCGCCGCTGAAATACCTGAGGTCTTTTCTTTCTTAACAGAGCGGTGCTTTTCTATCTCAGTTCGGTATTTTTCCGGGACTTCCGCCATATTGTCAGTAAAGTGCAGATTGCCATCCTCATCAGCATACTGATAATATTCAGCTGACGCAGGATAAACCCAGATCAAGCACAAAAAAACCACAGCCAAAACATATAAGAGTTTCCTCAGCAACTGTTCCCCCTTTTCACGGGCTATTTACCGCTCAGGTTGTTCCAGAGGCTCAGCGGCTGTAATCTCGCCTTCATCGTTCAGGTTGGCCCCGATAAAGGCTCCTTCCCTCAGAGCATGCGTATCTGCATCCGGGGCAAGCCTGAAATTCCTGTCTGAAATCACAACCCGATCCTCAAACGCTGCATTGACTTTTCCGATTACATCAAAACGAGAGCGCACAGCTTTTGAAATATTGGTCTCTTCTGCATCAAAATGCGGTGCCGGCTTAACCCCCTTGATACGCGCCTGATTCTCTCCGGAAAACGCCGGCGCTGCCACCGCGAGTACAAGAATGAGCAGCGCCCCTAACGGCAAAACGACTGCTATACGATTTTTCAAAATATGAAACATTGTAATCCCCTTTGATAGATTCAGATCCTGCCCCTTACTGGATAACCCGCCAATAGCTGATTCCTTCACGGCTATAATCAATTTTAACATTTTTAATATCCCCGGTGGAATCATTCAAATACAGATTATCACTGACTTGAATCGGGGAATAAAGCATCTCCTCAAATGACTTGCCACTGGTGGTCTGGCTGTTAATCACGTCCTGCTCATCAATTTTTCCCTCCCCGGTAACGTCAAACTGCGGATCGCTCGTCCGGCCGCCGCTGCAGGCACTGACCTGATAGAGCCATGAGGAGCCTCCCGCAGCGCACGGGGACTCCGAGGGCACCGAGGATATAAACGTAACAATGCCTTCATCTTCCCCGGTCCCGGGACGCACAGTGGGGTTCCGGATTACCCGGCTCCTGTCATTCACAAGATTAAAATACCAGCCGGCATGGTCTGTTTCCGCATCGTCATCTCCGTCCGGCGGGTTAAAATAATCGACCTGATAATCGGTATTAGATCGCCAGCCCTGACTTATGGTTGTCGTGGTTTGTTCCAACAGGGTCAGGCTATCCGCGGTACTCGGCGCATGGGAAAGTACCGGGGAACTGTCCGAGGCGACAAAATTCCCCAGGTATTTGGTCTTCTGCTCGTTTTCCGGCCAATTGGCCTGCCAGTCCCAAACCCCGTAAAAAGACTGCTGGGATGCATTCTCAAAATCCTCAGTCCCTATATACTGGCCGGTTCCGAAAAACACGAGGTAGCCTTCCATTCCCGGCGCACAGCTCATTTTCATAACCTCCGGCTCCACTGTAATAGGCTGGCCACCGCTTGCATTCATCACCTGTATCAGGGGCT
>JAWOFF010000043.1:0-14343 GCA_046482325.1 Desulfosalsimonadaceae bacterium | reverse complement strand
AGATGTCGCGCTGTCCGATATGCATGACGCCCTGGATATAGTTGATCAGGTGGTGTATCTGGCGCTCCAGAATGGGCTCAAAGTCCGTCTGGAACTCACGGCCGGCGATCTGGACGTAGATGCCGAGCGGCAGGGTGTCGCCCTCTTTAATGTCGGTGACATCCGGGCCGACCACTTCCACCTTGGCGTCCTCGATGTCTTTCATATCGGCCAGTTTAGCCAGCTCTGTGCACTGGGTTTTGCCGCCGCCCATCTGGGAGTGCAGGTCCTTTCCGCGGACCCGCTCGCCCTCGTAGGCAGGACCGAAGGAGCAGGGGATATCGATCTCCGAGACCTGGACCTTCAGGCCGCGCACCTCGACGGAGCGCTGCACGATCTCGTCATGGGGCACATTGGCAACAACGTGCTCATAGGTACAGATGCCGGTGGGCAGAATTTCGGGAATATCGGTATCCGCCAGCGTTGGGAAACCCCAGTTGACGCAGCCTGCTGCTGCAACGCCCCACTCCGTTCCGATATCGCCAAGGGCGTTGACAAAAGCAAAAATCCGGTCCTTATTGTATTTGAGAATCTTCTTATAGTCGCCCGGCTGCACGCCGCCAAAAGACATGGCCGCCCTGTTGGCAAAACCGAGTGCGAACACGGCCGAAGAAATATCCGGTCCAAAGGGAACGATCCTGGTGTTCCATCCGATCTGAACGTCTTGCTCGATCAACTGGTCAATAATATTTGTACCATGATGCTGGGCGGCACAGAAGATATAGAGGTTGCGCCGCTGATATTCTTCCACAATCATCTTGGCGGTTTCGGAATCCGGGGCTGCGCCAACGATGGCCGCAAAGCCCGGGGCCGAGCCGTCGACGAACTCAACACCTCGTTTTCGCAGAATAATATCGTCTGCCGGGCCCACCCATTTCTTGCCGTTTTCAAGATCCGGGTCTTCGTACGGATAATAAAAATCCGGCTCGCGCACGATGCGCAGAGCTTCGCGAATCTCATAACAAAGAATGGCCGCCATCCCGGCATCCAGAAGGGGGCCAAGATAGGGCAGATGGTGCCTGCCCTTGATATGCGGAGGCAGAAGCTTTTTGGCAAACTCCAGCGGCGGCCTGAGATCCTCGAGGGTCTCCACCTTGAGGCCGGTAAGCGAATAAATCACGGGCAGAAAATAACCGGTATTGGGGAACTCCACCGGCGTCTCCGCGCTGTAGCTTTCCAGCATCCGCTCATATTCGCCCTCTACCGAAGATACAACCTTATAGCCGCCCTGAATGGCAGCAAACGCTATCAATTTAGACATATATTCCTCCTTCGTTGAGGATTTCGTAATCCTGGTCCAATTCGACTCTTTAGGCTTCCAGTTGCTGGCGGTCCGCCATATCCATCAGTACCCGTTCGCGGGCCTTGTCAATGCCAAGGGCTTTGCGTTTTTTGTCGATATGGGCAATCATCTTCTGTGCATGGGCGACCGGATCCTTTTCAAAATCCCACATGCCGCCGTAGAGTTTTTCATATTCCTTAAACAGGTAGTCCTGGAATACCGGCGCACCTGACGTGGGGAAGGTCACGCCAAACACGGTATACACGCCCGAGGATACGAAGTAGTGGCCGATGCTGACCGCCTTCTCGCTCATCCATTCCGGAGCGCTGCCTGCGGCCGGCAGATCAGAAATATCCTCGCCCAGTCCGCCGGCTTCTACCACTTCGGTGGCGGCCAGCAGAATCCGGCTGTTGTCCACGCAGGAGCCCACATGCAATACCGGCGGAATGCCGACAGTCTCGCAGACCTCAGCCAAGCCCGGTCCGCAGAAGACGCCCGCGGTTTCCGGGGTCAGCAGGCCTTCCATGGCGCAGGCAATGCCGTTGCATCCGGTGGTCAGAACGATTACGTCGTTTTTGATCAGTTCTTTAACTACCTTGATATGGCCTTCATTGTGCTTGGTCCGTGCGTTGTTGCAGCCTACAACGCCTGCAATTCCCCGGATCCGGCCATTAATGATGTTGTCGTTTAGTGTATAATAGGTGCCGCGGAAGGTGCCGCCAAGGTGATACTGGATCGATTCCACGCCGAAGCCCGCCACCTGAGTGGCTGTCTGCCGGGGAATCATGACCTCTTGCTTGCGGTTGGCAAAGTTCTCGATGGTCATCCTGACGATTCTCTTGGCATCGTCCATGGCATGGTGTTCATCAAACTCGATATGTTCAACGTTGTTCTGCTCCATCCGTGCGATTGGGTGGGTGGTGATCAGTTTGGTATGGAAGCAGGCGGCCACGTTTGCCACGTTCTGGAAAATACACTGGATATCAACGATCATAGCATCGCAGGCGCCGGTGATGATGGCAAGCTCCTGCTGCAGGAAGGTGCCGACAGGCGGAACCCCGTGGCGCTGGAGCAGCTCGTTGGCCGTGCAGCATATGCCGCCGATCTGGATTCCCTTAGCGCCTTTTTCCTTGGCATAATCAATCATCTCCTGGGACTGGGCGGCAGACACGATCATCTCGGAGAGAATGGGCTCATGGCCATGCAGGATCAGGTTGACATGATCCTCCTTCATGACGCCCAGGTTGGCTTCCGCCTGCACGGGATAGGGGGTGCCGAAAAGGATGTCCTGCAGGTCGGTGGCCAGCATGGAGCCGCCCCAGCCGTCTGCAATGGCCGCCCGGGATCCCTGCTTGATCAGGTTCTTGTAGTCCTGGTCCACACCGATATGGGTGCGGTGCATGATCTCCACGATTTCGCGGTCGATGTTGCGGGGGAGAACACCCAGTTTCTTCCATTTTTCATACAGTTTCTTCGGGGCACGCTTGGCATAGATCAGCTCGCCTTCCGTCTTGCCCCATTCCCCGATAGCGGTTTCTGCAGTCTCCACGGCGATCTCGTTAATGTCGCGGTCCTTGACCTCACCGTCCACCTCAACGGTGGTTTCCACGCCGAGCGCCTCGGCCACCGCCTTGAGCTTGATGGTGTCTTTGATCTTGTAGTCGTCATTTTCCCCGCGTGCCGCAGAGAGGAAAACTTCGGCCACGCCGCGGCCATGGTCGGAGTGGGCTGCTGCGCCGCCGGCGACCATGCGGATAAAGTTCCGGGCGGCGATGGTGTTGGCCGTCGCTCCGCAAATGCCCTTGCGGGTATCTTCGCCCTGGATGCCGCCTTTGGGCAGCGGCAGCCGGCAGGGTCCCATGGCGCAGTTTTTGCAGCAAATGCCCTGGGCGCCGATGTTACAAGGTTTCAAATTCTCCGCCCGATCAAAGCAGGTATCAATTCCCAGCTCCTGTGCGCGGGCGATCATCTGCTGCGATGCCGGATCAATGCTTGCCTGCAGCGGATCACAAACTTTGGCTTTTTTCTCTTTACTTTCTTTTTCTTCTGCCATCAGAGGTTCCTCCTCTTGTTTACAGTTTCGGTAAAAAGCCCCGGCAAAAGCTTATCTATCGGCTTTTCACCTTATATTTCCACATCAATGGATTGTTATACGCGCCTATGTACACGGTCAAGCATCTCTACAATTTTTTGCAGCTGATCTTTCTGCTCTGCCGCGGGGGTCTTGGAAACCGTTTCCGCAGACCGCTCGGCCTGGCGCTTTTTCTCCAGCTCTTCGCGTTCCTTGGCCCGTTTATCTCTTATTGCCTGCTCTTCCGCCTCACGCTTGGCCCGCTCTTCCTCGGCCTTTTTCTTCTCAGCCTCTTCTGCGGCCTTTTTCTTGGCAGCCTCTTCTTCCTCTTTCTTCTTTTTCTCTTCCTCAGCCTTTTTCTTCTCTTCTTCGGCCTTCTTTTTGGCCTCTTCCTCTTCGGCCTTCTTCTTGGCCTCAGCCTCTTCCTTGGCCCTGGCCTCGGCCGCTGCCTTGCTCTCCGCGGTTTCTTCGGCCTTGGGCTTTTCTTCGGCAGCCGGTTTCTCAGCTTTCTTGGGTTCCTCTTTCTTGGGCTCTTCCTTCTTGGCAGCCGGTTTCTCCTCTTTCCCGGCGGCTTCCTTCTTGGGCGCGGCCTCTTCCTTGGCAGCCGGTTTTTCTTCCTTCTTGGCCGCCGGCTTTTTCTCTTCCTCTAACGTCAGGTCGGGCTCCGGCGCCCTTGCGGCAAAATCAATATCCACATCCTGCAGACGCTTCTGAAGCGGCGCGATGCCCTCGGCGCTGCCGCCGTCAACCATCAGGTCTATGTAAGCTTTAACCATGCGCACCGATTCCGGATGCCTCATAATCAGGATGTCTGAGCCTGCAATCAGGTAGCTGACCGCACCCACAACTTCCATCAGGATGTTGCGGCGTTCGGGATCACCCAGCTCCGGTGCGGTCTCCACCGTATCCTTGGCCTCTTTGCACCGCCAGATTTCATTGCCCAGGTTGTTGATGATCGGCAGCTGCAGCTTGTCGTCGCCCTGGGTGAGAGCTGCCAGAAGCAGGCGCTCCATTACGGAATAGGAGTATTCCATACCATATCCCAGGCCGCCGGTGGTTGGATCGATAAGCATGCGCTCAGTTGGCAGGCCGAGGTTTTCCAGCAAAATATTTACCTGCTTGGCCAGGTTAATGTCAATCGGCGAAGAAGCCACAACCGTATGGCCGTAGCCCAGAGCACTTGCGCCGACGCCCTTGTGGCAGTCCTCCTCCACCGGAGCAAGCGAAAGGTTTTCGCCTTCGCATTCCTCGGAAATTTTCTTCAGAACCTGCTCATCCTTCTGGTTGTTGGCTGTACCCCATACAACCAGCGGCACATTGATAGCCTCCAGCACGCTTTTAACGATTTTGGCCGCCTGCTCCGGGCTGGTATCATCGTCGTTGGGATCTGTGCTTTTCATCTGCAGCACAATAATCTCCGCCCCGAATTCCTCCACACATCTTTTTGCCCAGGCAGCCGGGTCATTCAGGACATCCTGAAACGGCGCTTTCGCCGATTCCGGCCAGTCATCCGGCTCAATGTCCCAGACCTCCATTGCAACCTTGGGCTTGTTGGGCATATCGCCTTCAAACAAGTGAAACGGAGGACAGGTGCTCCCACCGACGGTCACCGCCTTGTCGCCCTTGCCGATCGTGATCGGCTTTATGCTTCCTGCATAACTTTCTTTCTCGATTTCAAAGCCCAATGTGAACCTCCTTTTAATCCAAGCAATAGTTGTTGCCTATATTCAACCGATCCAAACCCTGTCTACCCAAACGATGCTCTCCTGCTACAACGCCCCTTTCTTGTTAAGAATCCCTTCCCTTTGCCGGAAAGGATTCCCATTATAACCAATATAACCAAAAAATTTTATTTAATAGTAAAAATTCGTTTTTGTCAACAACAAGGGGAGATTTTTTTGCGGTTTCCTGGGGCTGCAGAAACCCTGTTATATGGCATCATCTATTTCTGCTCTTTTTTCTGCCGATTCTCCAGCCGCTGCTTCAGTCTCGGAAAAAGTTCAAGGTCCGTATGCGGCAGAAACATAGCAGCCATGAAATTATCCATGAAAGAGTTGGTTTCAGAAAGTTCAAAATTGGTCATCCGGGCCAGCGTTTCCGTTACATCGCGGCGGATCCGGTTGGTCAGTGCGCTCATCCGGGCGCCTAGGAGGGCGCCGTTTCCGATAAAGGTCACCTTCTCAGCGTCAATCTCCGGCAGCAGCCCTATGGTCATGGTTTTCTCCAGGTCGATATAACTGCCGAACCCCCCGGATAAAATGATGCGCTCAATGTCATGGATGCTCAGACCGATTTCGCTCAAAAGTGTCATGCAGCCGCTGTACATGGCCCCCTTGGCCCGGATGAGATTGTCGATATCAATCTCGGTCAGCACCACATCCCGGTCGATGCTGGTCATATCCTTCCAGGCCAGCACGAATTCATGGCCGTCCTCGCACTCCCGGATGCGCGGGGTGTCGAGATCCGTTTTGAACTTACCCCGGTTGTCCACAATGCCCATCTCAAACATGGTGGCCACCGCGGTGATCAGACCGCTGCCGCAGATCCCCTTGGGCCGTTCATTGCCAATTGTTAAGTTCATAGGCTCATAGGTTATCGGGTCAATGGAGACATCTTCAATGGCCCCCCTGGCTGCGCGCATACCCAGCTTGATGCCGCCGCCCTCAAATGCCGGTCCTGCAGAGCCGGCCGCACAGACCAGCCAGTCCTTATTGCCGATCACGATCTCTGCATTTGTGCCGATATCCATAAAAAGGGTCAACGGCTCTTCATGGGCCATGCCGGAGCCCATTACGCCGGCCACAATATCGCCGCCCACATAGCTGGACACCTGGGGATAGACCAGGGCGGTAACGTGAGCGGGGAGGTTCAATCCAATCTCCGGGGCACTGAAGGGGGGATACAGGGTAGCTGCCGGAACAAAAGGGGACCTGCGGATATAGCGCGGGTTGACCTTCAAAAACAACTGCGTCATGGTGGTATTGCCCGCCAGGGTAATGGTCGAGACCTCATCAAGCTCCACCTTGGAGCGCTTGGCGATCTTTTCAATAATGCCGTTAATGGTCTCAACCACCTTCTGTTGGAGCACTTCCAGCCCGTTTCCCTTCTCCGCGTACACGATGCGGGTGATGATGTCCTCGCCGTAGCTCATCTGCAGGTTAAAATCCCCGTACTGGGCCAGCACATCCCCGGAGATCAAATCCACCATCTGCCCGTAAACCGTTGTCGTACCGATATCAATGGCAATTGCATAGTTTCGGTCCGTGGTATCGCCGGGTTCAATGTTGATAATCCGGTTTTTCCCCTCGTCCCGCACGGGCCGGGCAATGTTGACCGTCACCTTGAAATCCGCCTCACGCAGGATATCCGGAATCTTGCGGATCACAGAGAGATCAGACTCCAGCCGGTGCTCCCCGTGTGTGTTTCTTAAGATTTGTACAATACGGGAGACATCTGCGGTATTATCTTCATGACTGGGTTCCGGCAGTTCAAGATACTTCTTCTCCACCGGAGGGATAAAAAGGCCTTTTTCCTTGAGCTCATCGAGGTTGGTCTCGCGGATTCTCGCGGTCTTGCGGGGGGTGGACAACCGGTTTAAGACGCTGGCATCAATCTCGGATTCAATCGGAACCCTCACTGTTATATCGCTTTTTACCCTGGCCTGACATGCCAGGCGATAGCCTTTGTCCACGTCCTCCTGGCTCAGCTTTTCGGTTATGCCGCCTTCAATCTCGCCTTTTTCTATCAATACCCGGCATTTACCGCATACCCCTTCGCCGCCGCAGGAGGCATTGATATGAACGCCCGCCTCCATGGCCGCCCGGATAACGGATTCGCCGTCTTCAACCGCAATTTCTCTTTCATGTGGAAGAAAATGCACCTTATTTTGACTCATAACAAAATCACCCTGACCTTTCATATCTTTATAGAGTAGCGCGCCGGTTCCTCGCGCGGTTTTACCGCAGCATATGCCAAACGTCCGCACTGCGCCAAGTAATACCAAATTTATGAGCATATGTTAAAAAACAATATAACTCAACCCATGATCCTGTTCAAAATAAAATTTTATGCCTGCAATCTCCTTACTGCAGGGCCTCATACCAGCGCCGGATCCAGCGAAGCAGCACAAACAGGACCGCCAGCACTGCCAGGGTAATGCCGAACACAAGGACATTCATGTCTGCCGCGGATTTTCCAAGGAAGACAAAAGGAATGGCCAGCGCCCCCTGGACCGCCCAGTTCATCCACACACAATAACGAAACGGCGCTCCCGCCAGCGGGAGAATATAGTTTTTTGCTGCATATGGAACAACAGGGACGGCCAGGAACAAAAAACAAAAAAGGGCCATTTTCCCGGGCGGAATCTCGGGTATGCGATAGTTACGCCGCTCTACCAAAAAAGCCAGCAAGGGCTGCCGGACCCAGCGTGCAATAAAAAAGGAGACCAGAATATGGAGCGGCATAATCAAAGCAAGAATCAGTATTCCGTAAACGGCGCCGAACTTTACGCCCAGTACGAAAATAAAGACGCTCATCGGCATCCCGACCAGGGGCAGCAGCAGAAACAGCAGCAGAAACAGCGGAGCCGGGGTGTTTTTGTCGATCATCTGTGTGCCCTGTGCTATCAGATCCCAGCGGAGCATCGCATACACCGCCAGAACGCCACACAAAAGCGCTGCAAGGGCGATGCCCGAGGCCAGCCATCGGTGCCTTAACAGCCTGGTGCCAAGCCCTTCTTTCATAGCAGATCCATTCGGCCTGAAAGCCGGCTGCGGGGCGCCTCTGCGCTCTCCCAATGCATTATCCCTCCTCGCCGCCACCGAAATTGGGCTGAACCGTTTTCACGAGCGCAGTTGCTTTTTGAGATAAAAGGTCCCATGGCGATCAGCCGGCTGATGCTCTCCGAAGGAGCTACAACCTGATGCCCCGGCTCTCTCAGGTCCTCGGTGAAATTGGCTACGGAACGGGCAACACCCCCCACATGGGGAAGATAGGTATTGGTAAACATGCAGATTTTCATCAATAATCAGCCTCCAGAAAAAAGTCTCCCCCCGCTGCACCGGAAATCCGCTGCTGCTTATAACCGGGCACAGCCAGTAAAGTTGCCTCAGGCTCCCGCTTTTGGTCTTCCCGCTCGATATCCAGGCTCACCCGCAGTCCTTTCCCCTCTACAGCAAAATCGACACTGACGCCTCCCCAAGGTGTAGGGGTGGGACCAAAACCAACGGAACAACCGTTCCGGAGCCATTCGGGGAATATGCCTTCCCCCAGCACGAGCGTGCTGCCTTCTTCGCGCACGAAAAGGTTTCGCATCATCATCACCCATTCCGCTGCGGCCCAGCCATGCTGCCCGTCACCCATGCAGCCGCCGCCCGTAATGGGATGAATGGCCTCCGGCCACTGCCCGGTTGGGGAAGCCATATCCGCGCACGCCCGGATCAGTTCACGAAAACGAATATCTCCCCGGCGCAAAAGGGTTTGAGCGAGATCCAGGGTTAAATAGATATTGATGCCGGAATGAATCATATCCTGGAAAAACGCCCCCTTATAAAAACAGTTCTCCAAAAGAAACTCCAGGGTACGGCCGATCCGTACATCATTAGCAGCGGTGAGCTGCAGGGGATAATCCGCCACCATGGAGCCCACGGCGCCGGCGTCCATGCGGCGGTAAGGGCTGGCGGGAATTGCGCCCCGGCTCTGCCTTGCTGAGACCGAAGCGATACTTGCCCGGATGGCCGTCTCAAAATCAATTGCTTCGGCCAGGATATCATCCCTTCGCTTAGATCCCACCATCTCAGCAATTTTTGCAGCCGCCCGCAGCCCGGCCAGGCCCCAGAAATCATCCCAGTAGTAATAGTCATTGGGGCCCAGGTGTTCGGCGCTGAAACCCGCCGGAAAAAGCCCGGCATGAGGCGCTCCGGAATCCTTCGAAAGGCGCTTGTTTCTGATCCACTGCACCCCCTTGTAAGCGGAACGCAGCCACCGGTTGTTCGCAGACTGCCCGGACAGGCGCAGAAAGCGCTCCATGATCCAGAGTACCTGGCCGTTGGAATCCCACTCGCCTTCCTGGGACTGGAAATAGCCATTTACCTTCTGAAGGGCGGGAAAGGTATCAAGGATGCGAAAGGCCCTCTGCAGACCGCCCACAGTCATCAGGGCGTTTAACATAAGGCATGCATCGCGGAACCAGAACCGCTTGTAGGTATAGGGTCCGGGCACGATTTCGCGGGCGGACAAAAGCAGCAGACTGCGAAGAGCCGCGTCATAGAGAAACTGCATTTTTGCATCCGGGATTCGGAGTACTGCAATACCTCCGCCCGGCAGGCAGTCTCTCCATGCCGCTTCCGCGGATGCGCCGCTAAACAGATGACGCCGCGGCAACTCGCTTTCAAGCGGCATACGCAGATCAACAGTACGGCTTTTGCCCGGATTTACGGCAAACAGGGCTGCGCCGGTGGCCATTCCCACCCGGCATGCTCCCTCCTCCTGCCAGGCCGGTTTCCGCAAATAATGAATGACATCTCCCGCATCATAATCAGAAAACAAAATCCGGTCCGCCCCCTCTCCGAAACGTATCATATGCCGCCTGTCAATCAGCCAGCCAGAGCCCTCCGCATCACTTGCAATCTTTTCTATAAACTGAATCCCCTCGGGATTGTAGGGTCTCAGAGCGGCCACCAGCCAGCCCCGGGTGTCTGCGGCGCCTGTCAACCGCATATGCAGTTCCGGCACCTTTTTCAGCGTTTCCAGCCAGATCTCGGAGGCTATAGACATCCCGTTTCTTCTTGCTTCTGTATATACGCAGAGATTGGGAGTCATCCGCAGCTCCTGGACCACCGCATCCAGACGCGAAGGCAGGAGAAACTCCCCGTCTTCGCGCATGAACCAGAAGTCAAGGGACCATCCGTCATAAAGCGGGGTCACCAGTCCGCGCGGATCGACAATGGGGTAGACAGGGAGCTCCGGATGCCCGACTGCTGTCCAGTTGCGGTGCGTCAGATTGATATGGCTGAAAGAAAAGGCCCTCGGAATAAAAGAATGGTCCGCCGGATTGAACTGCCGCTCCACCCAGTAGGGCCAGACCCAGTCCAGATTATGCTGAATCGCCTTGGTATTGATAAGCCCCCTGGCATGAAACAGGATACCGGCACGCAGCAGCTCAATAGGCTCCTGGACCTCAGAGGGCTGGGAGAAGCGTCGCAGCTTCGCCAGAAAGGTCACCGGATCGAGCACGCCATAGGCCCGGGCCGCCCGCTTGGTGATAAACCGCCACGGAATCCAGCGCATAAAAACTCCAACAGGATTTCACCCTAGATCTCAGATTACAATGCCGGGCATCAAGCATCCGGTTTTGGTCCCGGTTCATGCCGCCGGCGGCATGAAAACTGGACTAGTATAATCAGCAAGCCGGCCCGGATCAAGCAGAAGCACTTGCTCCCCCGCAGAAAGCCCCCAAAAAAAATCAACTGACCACTGTCAGACGCCTGCCCTGCCCTTTTTCTCCGGCGCCGCTCCGCGGAAACTGAAGGTAGGGGATAATGGCGGGGTTCTTCTCCTCCCAGGTTCCGTCATAGGTCAGCGAAACCACAGGAATGCCTGTTTGCGCCTCAATCTCCGAAGACATAGCCTCTGTAACCAGCGAGGGGCAGCAAAGCGCAGGACTGGTCTGGATAAACAGAGAAAGGTCGGGAAAATGTTGACACAGATAATAAATTTTTAAAATGTTGTCCATGGACTCGCCGGTCTGCTCGGCGATCATCCGATACGGGGAAAGAATTTTTGCTGGCGGCGCATCGTAGCTTGGCTCTGCCTCATCCAGAATACTGTTGAAGCAGCGGAAATAGGTTTTCTCCATATGAGCCAGCCACATCAGCAGGGTCCTGGAGCGAAAAACCTCCATATAGCGCCCTTCCGTAAACCATTTGCGGAAATAACTGCGGGCTATCATTTTTATATAGTCTGTATAGGGGGTAGTGATAGCCTCGCCCCCGCAGGCCTCGATAAAACGAAGCAGATCCTGGTTCATCACCGGGTTATCGCGTACGAACAAATCACCGAAAATTGCGGCACGAGGCCTTTTCCCGGGCTGGACCGGTATCTGTTCAAACCGGCGGACCACTTCAGAGGCCGCGTCCTCCTTGGACATACGGCCGGCAAATGCCCGGCAGAACACCTCCAGGGACTGATCTGCCACCTGATCGGTTACGCCCTTTACTGTCTCATAGGGGCGGACCCTGCAGATAAGCTTTCTCAGCATCCCGCCGAACATAAAGGCAAAATAGGTATTGATGGCAGCCCTCATGGAGATGTCTGTAAAGGACAGAGGGCCCGCATAAACGCCGGTCTGCCGCATCCTGCCGGAGTAGCGGTTTAGCATCTGCTGCATCTCATAGGGATACAGCCCCAGATGGCAGGCAATCTCGGATTTCCCCATCCAGAGAAGCGATTTTGCGGGATCCAGGTCATGCTTTCGGAGACAGTCGACATAGCCCTGCACAATGACGTTTAACGGAATGCACTGGCCGCTGTTTAAGCTCATGCTCTGCTGCACCATCTCCGGGGTCTGCTCCATCAGCCTCGCATCAACACCTTCCCGGCGCAAATTTTCCACCAGAAGCCTGCAGGTAATGGGATCCCAGTTGGGAAGCACCAGGGTTTTACCGGAAAGAGCGGGATTGTCACCCCGGTTGAGATGGACAAGGCTGGCGGGGCGCTGCTCTTCGCCCCGGGAGTCCGTCATGCTGTAATGGTTGCGGAACGCCCGGATAGCCGCTTCAATGCGGGTTTCATAGCCCACGCTGGAGTCATGCTCATCCAACTCCAGCACAAGGTAAGGTTTTCGGCAGGCCGCCATGATATCCTTGATAACATCCTTGACAAACGCATCCGGCGCGCATTTAAAGGACGTGATAAATACCGGATAAACCCCCGGAGTCCGGGCCGCCTCTGCGGCCGCGGAAATGATGCGGGCGGCATAGTTCCAATGCACGTCTTCAAGAAGCGGTGCGATTTCAGCGGTGCCGGATTTATACGGATCCTGATCCTGATCCCGGCAGCAGAGCATATCCTGAAAAAATGCCTTAACGCCGAAAGAGCCGAAAATTGAAGGGATGCCCTTGTTCATGGCCGGCGACAGCACTGTGTAGGGCCGCCCCAGCAAAACTACGCTGATATCTTCCCTCTTTTCAAGCTCTTGCAGATAAATACGGTGCAACTCCATAAGAGCCCGGCTCTTCTGGGAAAAAGCGCTGTCCAGAGCCCGCGCAACGTCAAAGAAATGCACGCGACGACCGGCAATTCTCTTAAGCATGCGGTAGAGCTGCATTCTGTCGTGCAGACTGGAATAAATATATTTTACCACAGGCCGCAGAAAGCGCCCGCTGTCTTCCCCCAGACCGGAGACCAGCGAGGGGACAAACTGGGAGTAGTAGCAGTACTGACGCCGCGCAGAGCTGCCCTTTTCCTTGTTGTCCAGATAATACGGCATAAAAATATAGTCCGCCCTGTCCAGAAGCCAGCGCACATGACCATAAAGTGCGGAAATAGGGGCGCAGAATTCGGCGCCGGTATATTTTTTCCCGGTCTTGACCGCGTCCTTCACTCCCTGGCTGGTAATTGTTCGGATGCCGAAGGCGGCAAAAAACTGCTGCCAGCATTCCACATCCTCGTACAGGTAAAGCGCAGCCGGAATGCCCACGGTAACAGGGCTTTTCTGCTGCTCCTGCGGGGCAAAGCGGAAAAGCCGTCTTCTGGTCCGTATCAAATCGAACCCCGAGCTGTTATTGTCGACAAACCGGCGGGTGTTGTAGTCGCGTCCGCACAGAAAGCCAAAGGCCACAGGGCCATCTGGCATTTCCGCAATGGTTATCTTGCAGTGATTGGTGCAATAGCTGCAGACTTCCTTTCGTACAGGGATCTGCCACCAGTAGAGAGAAATACCCCGGAAACCCGACTGCTTCACGGCCTCGTCCAGCAATTGCAGGGCCACCCCCATGGCACCGGTTAAATGACAGAAGCGCGAGACCAGGATGGGCTTTTGGAGCTTCTGCTCGAAAGCCGCAACCAGGGCCCGGTTTTTGGCTGTTGCTCCCTGGAAAAAAATCACATCCCCGATACTGCGGGGCTCCGCAACCTTTGCCAGATAGTTCTCCCGCACGGAATGCAGCGCGGTTGCCAGCACCTCATCAACACTGTAGCCCCGGCTCAGGTAATAATTGATGTCTCGCTCCATAAATACCGTGCAACGGTCGCTTGCCGCCGGAGACCATACCTGCTCCGCCCGTTCAGCATACCTGGACAACGGACACCCCAGCTTCCGGGCCTGTTCTTCTATAAAACTTCCCGTTCCGGCTGCACAAACCGTATTCATGATTGAGCGGGTGACGCGGCCGTCCTGGAGGGTGGTAAACTTGGAATCCTGCCCGCCGATCTCGATAATGGTGTCCACATCGGGATTGAGCTCGCAGGCGGCGCGGGCATGGGCTGTAATCTCGTCAATAATAATGTCGGCGCCTATAATCCGGCCCACGAATCTACGGCCGGAGCCGGTAGTACCGGCGCCCAGAATTCTGACATCCAGTCTGCGCTTTTTGATCACATCATCCATTGCGGCCAGCACCCCGCGCATGGAATCCACCGGCCGGCCCGCCGTCCGGATGTAGAATCCGGCAAGCACCCGCCTGTCCGGGCCGAGCCAGACAGCCTTGGTGCTGGTTGAGCCGATGTCCATGCCTATATACAGCTCTGCGGAAGTCCCCTCGTGCAGGTCTTCATAAATATCCACCTCCACCGGATTCTCATAGCCGCCGGAATCCACCATATATTCATAGGCTGAGAGGCTTTCAAATGCCGGGTACCGGGAGAGGGAAAGCGCAAGCGGCGGGTTGCCGTACTGTTTTTTTCCCGGCTGCGAGCCCGCAAGCGCTCCGAGGTCGGCATACCTGCCGGGCTC
>JAWOFF010000121.1:0-27222 GCA_046482325.1 Desulfosalsimonadaceae bacterium | reverse complement strand
ATCAGCTCTTGCTCATGCGTTGTGTTTTCAACAAACCCCCGTTCGTTCAGAATATCCAGAACAGTCATCACAGCCCCTTATTTATACGCATATTCAACCGCCCGGGTCTCCCGGATCACCGTCACCTTGATCTGCCCGGGAAAAGTCAGTGTTTCTTCGATTTTCTTAGCAATATCCTTGCTCATGAGTGTCGAATCTTCGTCTGAAATATTGTCTCCGTCCACAATAACCCTCAATTCACGGCCTGCCTGGATAGCATAGGCATTGGAAACCCCACTGAAAGAGCTGGCAATGCCTTCCAGATCCTCAAGCCGCTTAATATAGTTTTCCAGAAGCTCTTTTCTGGCCCCGGGCCGCGCACCGGAGAGGCTGTCCGCAGCCTGAACCAGCAAATCATAGACAGACTCCGGCGGTACTTCTTCATGGTGCGCGGCAATGGCCTGGACAACTTTGGGCGACTCACCGCACTTTTTGGCGAGCCGGGCCCCGATTTCCGCATGGGAGCCATCAACTTCATGGTCAACGGCTTTTCCAATATCGTGAAGAAGTCCCATGCGCTTGGCCAGCTTCACGTTCAAGCCAAGCTCGGATGCCATTGCACCACACAAAAACCCTACTTCAACCGAATGCTGTAGCATGTTTTGCGCATAGCTGGTCCTGTATTTCAGACGCCCAAGATAGCGAATCAGTTCATTGCTGATACCGTGCACGCCCAAATCAAAAGCCGCCTGATCTCCGGCTTCTTTAATGGTTGTTTCAACTTCCTGATTGACTTTCTGAACCATATCCTCAATTCGTGCCGGGTGGATACGGCCGTCTTCTATCAAACGGGTAAGCGAAATCCTGGCTACCTCGCGGCGCACCGGATTAAACCCTGACAGAATAACGGCTTCAGGGGTGTCATCAATAATCAAATCGATTCCAGTGGCTGCTTCCAGGGCCCGGATATTTCTTCCCTCCCGGCCGATAATCCGGCCTTTCATTTCATCATCCGGCAGCTGCACCACGGAGACGGTACGTTCCGCAACAAAATCGCCGGCATAACGCTGTATGGCCGAGGCCATGATTTTCTTGGCCTCCTTGTCCGCATTTTCCTTGGCCTCTGATGTAATTCTCTTGACCAGCTTCGCCCCTTCATGGCGGGCTTCGTTTTCCATTGACTGCAGCAGCAGCTCCTTGGCGCCCTCAGATGTCAGGCCCGAGATCTCCTCGAGCTGTTTTCTCTGCTGCTCAATGATTTCGTTATAGTGCTTTTCCCTGCCCTGCAGGTCCGCCTCCCGTTTTTGAAGCTCTTTCTGTTTGCGCTCGACTTCCTGTTCCTGTTGCTCGATCTGCTCGTTCTTTTTATCGAGGTTCTCTTCTTTCTGCTGCAGCCGGCGCTCCTGCTTTTTCAGTTCAGCCCTGGAATCGGCTGTTTCGGCATCAAAATCGCTTTTCATCTTGAAGAGCCGATCTTTGGCCTCAAGCTGGGCCTCCTTTACCAAAGAATCGGCTTTACGTTCGGCAGAATCAATAATCATGGAGGCCTTTTCTTCCGCATCCTTTATTTTTTGGCCGGCCAAACGCTCCCGCAGCATCTGGGAGCCCAGAAACCCCAGGACCCCCCCAACAATAAACATAAGTATATACGCGCCTTCCATGGAATAACTCCCTTATATGTTATGCTATACTTCAAACGGGTATCTGCCGTGACAATAAATTATCAAGGCAAACAATTTTCCGTCACTGGATTGTGCTGCAAAGGTGAAGCGATGGAGTTCGATGAGGGGTGATGGCCCGACAAAAATGAATGGAGATAAGACGCAAATGCTTTAGAGTAGAAAAAGAGCCCCCGCCCGGCCGTGTTGAATTAGCCTTGATCCAGTTAAGACCAAGTGGGCGCCTTATAGTTTCTTCAGGCTTTTCTGTCTTAACAGAACATGCACACCAAAACCAGGGAAGGCTCCCTTTTTAATACATGTTGGGTCAAGGGGCATTATTCAATCACGTACCCGGCAGGGGTAAATCTTTTATATATAATTTAAGTTCATCCCCGCCAACAGTCAAATTCTTCAGCATCATAAAGAGCAGCAAACAATCGAACTATATAGATTTACTAAGCAAATCATCCAGTCTGAATGTCCGGTGATTAACATCGGCTATAAAATCCAAATGACTGGATTGCATTTCAAAATATTGTTTGGTGATATTTAAAGCAGCAGAAACCAAAATTGCCAGTTTATTGGTTTTTCGCACGTGCTCAGGATACTGTTGGGAAACCTGCTCAACCTCACGGATCAGATACTCGGCAATTTTCTCTGGATTTATATCTTCTTCATGAACCTTAAACTGAAAACTCTCCCCCAGCAGTTCGATTGTTATGAGCTGTTCCACAAAGTCCCGCTGTTCATTTACTGCTTATCCGGATTATTGCTGATCGGTTTCGGTCGTACTGAATTCATCCAGCTTCGATAACAGCCCGTCAATTTTAGACCGAATCAATGCCTTTTGTTCCGAATACGAATTTTCCTGTTCGGCTTTCTTTCTGAGCTCTTCCTCTAAAGTTTCTACTTTTTCGGCAAGTTCGGCATTTCTGGCCTTTAGTGACTGGCACTGTTCGACCAGCCGGCCGATTTTGCGCTCAACCTCATCAAATTGGAGCATAACCTCATCAATATCCAATTTTCACCTCTATATCATTAATCTATAATACTTCTCAATCCACAAAGTCAAGGGTTTTTCATGTAATCGACAGCAGGGACTCCACCCAAATGAGATCTTCCGGGGTGTTCACTCCCAGCAGTTCCGTGGGCCGCTCAGCTACCATCATGCCGACAGGCTCCGCAGCCCGGCAAGCAATTTCAATAATATCTGTAAGATAAATCTCCGCCTGGGCATTATCAGCTCGCAGACGGTGAACGGCGTTGTCCAGAAAGGAACGGCGAACGCAATAAATCCCGGAATTAATCGTAGAAATCTCTTTTTCTGCTGCCGTCGCATCCGCTTCTTCAACAATTCGTTCCACCCGGCCGCCGGTATTGGTGATAACGCGCCCATATCCGTCCGGATTGTCAAGCTGAACCGTAAGCAGGGTAACAGCGTTATCTGCCTGAGCGTGGAGAGAGAGCAGGCCGGTTAAAGTCTTTTCGGAAATAAGGGGCACATCCCCGCAGAGAATGAGCACATTTTCAATACCTGCATCCAGCACCGGCAGAGCGCACTGCACCGCATGACCGGTGCCGCGCTGCGCCTCCTGATAAGCAAACATGACATCGGCGGATTCCGAAACGCATTTCTTTACCTGATCCGCCTGATTGCCGACCACTACCACAATATTGCGGTCAACAAGCTTTGCAGCCGTCTGCAGGACCCAGGATATAAGAGGGCGTCCGGCCAGGGGATGCAGGACTTTGGCCTTGCTGGAATGCATCCGTCTGCCTTTGCCGGCTGCAAGAATAATTACTGCGGTGTTGTCTGCGATCATAGCATCCATATTCTGATTACACGAAAAAAGGGCAATTCATATTTCATGAAATGCCCTTTTAATAATTTCCCGGAAATATAAGAGGAAAAACCGATTATCTTGATTCAGCCACTTTGATACGTTCCAGAGCGCGATACATTGCCCCCCGGGCCCGCTCATAATTGATATTTTCGTCCCGTTCCCGGGAGAGACGATTTTGCGCTCTCTCAAACGCAGCCCTGGCCCGTTCCAGGTCGATATCCCGGCGCCTTTCCGCTGATTCGGCAAGGACAGTGACATTGTCCGGCAAAGCCTCAGCAAAGCCGCCGCTGATAAACAATTCCCGTTCTTTGCCGGAGGAATCCCTATAATGAAGGCGTCCTACCTTAAGAGAGGTTAGAAACGGGGTATGTCCGCGGAGCACGCCAAATTCTCCCAGAGTGCCGGGAGCCATTACGATCTGGGCTTCCTCGCTGACCACGTATTTTTCCGGTGTTACCACCTCAAGTGTTATATTTTCCGCCATCTGTCCAATTCCCTCAAGTGTTATGATTCAGAAGACATTTTTTTGGCTTTCTCCACTGCTTCCTCGATAGTTCCGACCAGATAGAAGGCCTGCTCCGGAAGGTCATCATGTTTGCCTTCACAGATTTCCTTAAATGCACGCACAGTGTCTTCAATCTTAACGTAGGCGCCTTTCAGACCGGTGAAGGTTTCCGCGACATGGAAGGGTTGCGACAGAAAGCGCTGCATCTTGCGGGCGCGGGCAACCGTAATTTTATCCTCGTCAGAAAGTTCCTCCATACCCAGAATGGCGATGATATCCTGAAGCTCCTTATATTTCTGAAGGATCTGCTGAACCTCCCGCGCGACGTGATAGTGCTCCTCGCCGATATAGGCAGCATCAAGAATCCGCGAGGTAGAATCCAGGGGGTCAACAGCCGGATAAATACCAAGCTCGGCAATCTGCCGGGAAAGCACAACCGTTCCGTCCAAATGGGCAAAGGTTGTGGCAGGGGCCGGGTCTGTCAGGTCGTCTGCAGGCACGTAGACACATTGTACAGCCGTGATGGAGCCCTTATCCGTTGAGGTGATGCGTTCCTGGAGTTCACCAAGCTCAACCGCAAGTGTCGGCTGATAGCCCACCGCGGAAGGCATGCGGCCAAGCAGGGAGGAGACCTCCTGACCGGCCTGGGTAAAACGGAAAATGTTGTCGATAAAGATCAGAACGTCCTGTCCTTCTTCATCACGATAGTATTCCGCCTCTGTCAGTGCGGACAGCGCCACACGCGCACGGGCTCCGGGGGGCTCTGTCATCTGGCCGTATACAAGAGCAGCCTTGGGCAGAACACCAGAGTCCTTCATTTCATGATAGAGATCGTTTCCTTCGCGGGTTCGCTCTCCCACGCCGGCAAAAACAGAAATGCCGCCGTGCTGCATGGCGATGTTGTTGACCATTTCCATCATGATAACCGTCTTGCCGACACCTGCACCGCCAAAGAGCCCCATTTTCCCGCCGCGGGGAAAGGGTACCAGCAGGTCAATAACCTTCACACCGGTTTCCAGAACGTTGACAGAAGTGTCCTGCTCGGTAAACTTGGGAGCAGGCCGGTGGATCGGCAGCATGGTTTTGCTTTCTACCGGCCCTAGGCCGTCCACAGGGCGCCCAACAACATTTAATACCCGGCCCAGAGCATTTTCGCCGACAGGCATCATAATCGGCTTGCCGGTATCTTTTACCGGAGCGCCCCGGACTAGACCGTCAGTAACGTCCATTGCAATGGTGCGAACCACGTTATCGCCCAGATGCTGGGCAACTTCTACAACAAGATTGTCCTCCTGGTCATTAATAGAGGGGTTGGTAATCAGCAGAGCTGTCAAGACTTCAGGAAGCTTTCCCTGTTCGAACTCCACGTCAACAACAGGCCCCAGTACCTGCGTAATTTTTCCCATGTTTTCTGCCATGAATAGACCTCCTCAAACTATATAAGGCATATGTTCGTTTAGTTATCCCTTTAATGCTTCCGCGCCGCCGACAATATCCATCAGCTCCATTGTAATTGCAGCCTGCCGGGCCTTGTTATAGGTCAGGGTCAAGCTCTCAATCATATCATCGCAGGCCTTGGTTGCATTGTCCATGGCCTTCATCCGCGCTGCGTGCTCACTGGTCGAAGTCTCCAACAAGGCGTTATACAACTGAATGTATACGTTTCTGGGGAGCATTTCGTTTAACAGCTCATCCGGAGAAGGCTCGATAATATGTTCCGCCATGTACTCGTAACTTTCCTCTTCCCCTGACTGTTCGCCGCTCTCAAGCACCGGAATGGGCAGCAGCTGCTTGACGGTGGGCAATTGATTTGCCATTCCGAGAAAACGGGAATATACCATGTGGATTTCGTCATAAGACCCGTTTAAAAAGCCGTCAATCAACTCCTGACCCGCGGTAGAGGCCACACTGAAACCGAAATTAGCGCCAACTATCCCGAGATACTCCTTATCCCGACGGAATCCATTCTTGCGGCTCCAGTCCCGGCCCTTTTTCCCGAAATTGGTAAAACTGACCTCCTGGCCCAGATTCTGTTTATTGTGAGCCAGCTCTTCAGCAGCCTCAATTAAATGGGTGTTGAACCCTCCGCACAGACCCCTGTCGGAGGTCATCAAAACGATATGAGTATGCTTTACCTCCTCGCGGGGTTCGAGAAGCGGGCTTGTCTCATCTCCGGCCTTGTCCGCAATATTGCCGAGGACCTCAGCGAATTTCTCAGCATAGGGCTGAAAGGCCTCCATAACGGTTTGGGCGCCGCGCAGTTTCGAGGACGCCACCATATTCATGGCCCGGGTAATCTTTTTGGTCTTTTTTACACTATTTATCTTTGCCAGGACTTCTTTTAACGACGCCATAAATCACTGCCCTTGTCAGCTGTTATTTGATTGTGTCCTTAAATTCCTCGCCATATTCTTCAAACGCCTTGGTCAGCATCTGGTCTATTTCATCAGTAATCTGGCGCTCTTCCTGAATCTTTGTAAAAATATCCGGATACCGGGTCTCAACAAACTGATACAGACCGGCTTCATATTTGGCGAGCACATTGAGCGGCAGGTTGTCGAGATATCCCTTGGTACCCGCATATATAATGAGAACCTGTTTCTCCAGCGGCAAGGGCTGATACTGCGGCTGCTTGAGAATCTCTACCAGTCGTTCGCCCCGGGTGAGCTGTCTCTGGGTTGCCGCATCCAGATCGGAGCCGAAGGCCGCAAAAGATTCCAGTTCCCTGTACTGCGCCAGGTCAAGGCGCAGCGTTCCGGCAACCTGCTTCATGGCTTTTTCCTGAGCGGAGCCTCCCACGCGGGACACGGAGAGCCCAACGTTGATTGCCGGACGGACACCGGCAAAAAAGAGGCCGGGCTCCAGATAAATCTGGCCGTCTGTAATCGAAATCACGTTCGTGGGAATATAGGCTGAGACGTCTCCGGCCTGGGTCTCGATAATGGGCAGGGCAGTAAGGGATCCTGCACCGAGTTCCTCGTTCAGCTTGGAGGCACGCTCGAGCAGCCGGGAGTGGTTGTAGAAGATGTCGCCGGGATAGGCTTCGCGACCGGGCGGACGGCGCATGAGCAGGGATACCTGACGATAGGCGGCTGCCTGCTTGGAAAGGTCGTCATAGATGATCAGGGCATGCTTGCCGTTATCGCGAAAGTATTCACCCATGGCACATCCGGCATACGGTGCAATGTACTGCTGGGTTGCCGGGTCACTGGCGCATGCGGCAACTACCGTTGTATACTCCATTGCCCCGTACTTTTCAAGCACCGCAACGACCTGTGCTACTGAAGATTTCTTCTGGCCGCAGGCAACATAGATGCAGTAGACGTCTGTATTCTTCTGCGCAAGTATCGCGTCCACAGCAACTGCAGTTTTGCCGATCTGCCGGTCGCCGATGATCAGTTCGCGCTGACCCCGGCCGACCGGAGTCATTGCGTCAATGGCTTTTAAACCGGTGTAGCAGGGCTCATGAACGCTTTTTCTGTCAATAACACCGGGGGCTACCTTTCCACCCGGCGAGTTTCAGCGGCTTCAATCGGACCTTTGCCGTCAAGCGGCTCCCCGACAGCTGAAACCACGCGGCCAAGCACGGAATCACCGACCGGGACTTCGGCGATCCGCCCGGTCCGCTTGACAATGTCGCCTTCCTTGATTTCGACATCTTCGCCCATGATGGCGACACCTACGTTGTCCTCCTCCAGGTTCATTGCAAGTCCGAGGACGCCGTTGGGAAACTCCACCAACTCAAGGGCCTGAGCTTTTTCCAGTCCGTAGACGCGGGCGATCCCATCGCCTACCGACAGGACGACGCCGGTTTCGCTCAGTTCCACCTTCTTGTCAAATTCCTGAATCTGGTCCCTGATAATTTGACTGATTTCTTCGGCTTTTATTTCCATTAGACCCTCTCACCCCTTTTTAATGATTCTCTCATATTTTCCAACTGTGTCTTAACACTTCCATCCAATACAATATCGCCGATTTTCGTTACAACACCGCCGATAATGGAGGGGTCCTGATCTGTGTCAAGAACCACATCCTTTCCGGTCATTTTCGAAAGTGCCCCGCGGATCGCCTCAACCTTTTCAGAAGACAGCTCGGTGGCTGATATCAGATCTGCCCGGACAATTCCCCTGAGCTCATCGGCCAGCTGGTTAAAGTAGGTGGCTATCTGTCGGAGATAGGGAATCCGACCTTTGTTGAAAAGCAAGGTTAAAAAAGAACGCATCACACTGGAGATCTCTACGGTCTGCAGCACAGCCTCAAGAACTTTCCAGCGGCTCTCGGCGCTGTAAAGAGGATTTGTCAGCATCGGCTCAAGCTGGTCTTCCTGATCGAACAGATCCAAAAACCCCTGGAGTTCCTCCCTGTAGGTTTCCGCCTGGCCGTCCTCTTTGGCGATGAGCATCAGGGCTTTTGCATATCTTCTGGCAATCGCTGAACTTCTCACTTTTTCACCACCTCGTTTAGATATTCGTCAATTAATTTTTCCTGATCATTATCTGTCATGCCCTTTTTCAATTTTTCTTCCGCTTTAGCGATGGCTTTTTCCAGCACTTCCGTTTCAAGCTGTTTTTTGGCCTGATTGAATTCATGGTCAATTGTTCGCTTAGCCTGTTCTTCCAGCTTGGCTGCGGAGGCCTCCGCTTCCTTCAGGATTTTTTCCCGGGCCACCTCTCCCTGCTTTTTATACTGCTCCACAATCTGCTCGGCCTCTTCACTCAGACGGCCTAAGCGCTCATCGTATTCGGCAAGCTTCTGCTCAGCGGCTTTTTTCTTGGCGTCAAGATCTTCCAGCTGATCCTGGATGCCTTTGATTCGATTGCCGAGGAACTGTGATGCGGGTTTACGGAGGAGATAAACAAGCGCGGCAAACAAAACGACAAAGTTCATGACGCGGTAGGTGTCGGTAGCCTCCCATCCTCCTCCGCCCCCGTGATCACCGCCGGAAGAAGCAAGGGCCAGCGCCGGCAGCAAAACAAGTACAACAGGCAAAAGGCCTAAAACAAGGTTTCTGGACTGACTGACAAGTGACTTCCATTTCATTAAAGCGCCCTCCCCAGAATTTTCTTGCTGATTTCAACGGCAAACTGCTCCACTTCAGACTCCAGAGACTGCCTTGTTGCTTCCATGTCCCGGCTGACCTGCTCCCGGACCTGGGTAAGTTCCTGACGGGCTTTTTCATTAATCTCTGCAATCTTTTGCTTTTCCAACTCTCTGGCCTCGCTTTCAATGGCCTCTTTCTGGGCAGCCCCTCTTTCCCTGGCTTTGCGGATGCCCTCGTTAATCTCTTGATCTTTTTCTACCGCACCCTGTTCATAACTTTCGATTCCCGATTCCAGCCCCTCGACTTTTTCGTTTCTCTCAGTGATTATCCGCCGGATGGGTCGGTAAAGAACCAGATTGAGCGCCCAGATCAAAAAAACGAAATTGATTATCTGGATGATGAGCGTACCGTTGACACTTACCATAATTCTCCCTCCGCAAATTTACCGGTCGACTTAAAAACCTGCTATAGAGTTAAGGTCTATATATCTTTGATTTTAAGCAAATAGAACTATCACCAAATGCTTATATTTGTCAAAGCTTTTTTGAAAAATTTTGACCTCTACCCGTCATCAGCGCCATCTTCACTGCCAAATCGAAGATAGAAAACCTCCTGCAAAGATTTGCCAATCGAAAAGAGCTCCTAGTCCTTCATAAAGCGCCGCATACTTATATTCATTAAGAGCCCGATTCCTGCCAATGCTGTCAATGTTGAAGATCCGCCATAACTCATAAGGGGCAGAGGCATGCCGACTACAGGCAGAATACCGATCACCATGCCGACGTTGATAAAGATCTGCCAGAAAAACATGGCCGTAATGCCAACGGCAAGAATGGTTCCGAATTTATCACGGCTGCAGTACGCAATGTTTAATCCAAACAGCAGCAGCAGCAGAAAAAGCAAAAGCACGGTGAATGCGCCAAGAAAGCCCCACTCCTCCGCGAGCACCGAGAAGATAAAATCCGTATGCTGTTCCGGCAGAAAGGCGAGCATTTTCTGAGTTCCGTTTAGATATCCCTTGCCCATAAGCATCCCGGACCCCACTGCGATTTTCGACTGGCGAATATGATAGCCTGCGCCCAAAGGATCCCTGTTCGAAAAGATAAGCGTCACAATCCGCTCCTGCTGATAAGGCTCAAGCAGGTTCCAGCCAACGGGCAGAATGATGACGAAAAGCAGGAAGAGCCCAATAAGGGTTTTCCGTTCAATTTTGGTAAAAATGGCCATACTTCCGGCTATCAAAAGAATCAATCCGGCTGTGCCCAGATCCGGCTGCGATGCAATCAGGAAAAAAGGCAGCGCCGTCAGCAGCGCCGGTGCGGCCAGATCCCGGAGGTTCAGACCGTAGGGCTTTACAGAATTGGCAAAACATTTGGCAAGAACAATGATCAGACCTAGCTTTACCGGCTCTGAAGGCTGGATTGTCAGGGGGCCTACAACCAGCCAGCGGGTGGAACCGCCTGCCTGCCTGCCGAATCCGAGCACGCACGCCAACAGTACAATACAGGCAATATAAATAAAAAGCGCCCATTTATCGAGATGCCTGTAATTGAAGAAAAAGGCAAGCACCATCAAAAAAGTTCCCGCCGACATCCAGACCATCTGCTTGTAATAGAAAACATGACGCATGCCGCCGGCATGAACCGCACTGTAGAGTTGTAGCATACCGACCCCGGCAATCAGCAGGGTGATTGCAAGCAGGCCCCAGTCAAAATAGGTTATCAGCCGTCGGTCAAACATAAAAAGTTCAAAGTCAGGGGTTGATAGTTCAAAAGAAGGAGGAGAACTTAATGCCCCGGCATCCTCTATGGCCTGCGCCTTTGAAAAAGTATCAAAAAATGCTCAAAACAAGCCTTCAACCTAACTTGAACATCCCGGAGGGTTTGAAAATTTTAAAGCTAAAAATGGCTTAAATACCTTAAAATAATTCAGAAATAAATAGATTTAAAAATTTCAAACGCTCAGTTCAGGTTCAAGAAATATCTGTCTGTCTGCATTAACGCAATCAGATTTCTATTGCAAGCCAATTTGCCACCATATGCCTGCCACCGTTCGCCATTGTCTTCCAAAGCCGGCCTTGCTTTAAGGGATGCCTTGTGGTAATAAGAGCGGAGATCTGATGACGGCAGAACTAAACGAAAAGATTGCTGAGGGAATATGGCGAGCAAAGTATATTTCATCGATTTCCGCGCTTCCTATAAACAGAATTTCGTCACCAAACTAAGACAGCTTGCTGAAACAGCCGGCATGCCTGATTGCATCAAAAAACGGGACATGGTGGCCGTAAAACTTCATTTTGGGGAACTGGGCAACACGGCCTTTATCCGGCCCGTCTATATCCGCCACCTCGTTGACGCGATAAAAGAAGCAGGCGCCCAGCCTTTCCTTACCGACGCCAACACCCTATATGCAGGTTCCCGGGGCAATGCGGTCGACCACCTGAAAACCGCGCTGAAAAACGGTTTTGCCTACCCGGTTGTTGATGCTCCCCTGGTAATTGCGGACGGGCTCCGCGGCAAATCGGAAACCGCCGTGCCAATTCACCAAAAGCACTGCAGCGAAGCCTATATCGCTCAGGAAATTATTGCAGCAGACGCACTGATATCGGTTGCGCATTTCAAGGGTCACGAGTTGACGGGATTTGGCGGCGCCATAAAGAATGTCGGCATGGGCTGCGCCTCAAGGCACGGAAAAATGGCCCAGCATTCCGATGTTGCTCCCAAGGTAAAACGGAAACGATGCGTGGGCTGCGGGGAGTGCGCCCTGCACTGTGCCCAGGGCGCCATCTACTTTGAGGAGGAAAAGGCCCGGATCGATCCCGGAAAATGCGTGGGCTGCGGCGAATGCATCCTGGTCTGTGAACAGGGGGCAATACAGATCCAGTGGAATCAGTCCATACCCGTTTTTCTGGAATATATGGTGGAATATACGCACGGCGTGCTCAAGGAGAAAGCCGACAAGAGTTTTTTTATCAACTTTATCAACCACGTCTCCCCTGCCTGCGACTGCCCGCCCTATAACGACGCACCGATCGTTCCGGACATCGGGGTTGCCGCCTCCACCGACCCGGTAGCCCTGGACCAGGCCTGCGTGGATCTGGTCAACCAGGCGCCTACACTGCCCCACAGCTGTCTTAAAGCGGATGCGGAGGAGAGCCGGGATAAATTCAAAAGCCTCTACCCCAGGGTGGACTGGCCGATCCAGCTCGATTATGCGGAAAGGATCGGCCTGGGATCACGGAAGTACGAATTCATCCAGCTTTGATAGCAGCCGGGGATTCCGCTATGCTTTCTGTGCAGCCGTGTTTTTAAAGGATGCCGCCGGGAAAAAACAGAAGGGACACTGCTCGGGCGGCTCCTCGCCGTAATGCACGTATCCGCACATGCGGCAGCGCCATGCCGTTGATGCAGGATCGTCCGCCTTGTTGACGCCTTCCGGGTCCTCGTCCAGATGCAGGGGCAGGTCCTCCATTGAGGGCATGACCGGCTGGTAAGTGTTAAGCGCGTGCCCGGAAACAATCAGGCGCTGGACCTCGCTCGTTCCCTCGTAAATGCGAAACAGCCGTATGTCGCGGAGGAGCTTTTCAATCGGGAACATCTTGGTATAACCATATCCGCCAAAAATCTGGAGGGCCTCATTGGCCACCTCAAGGGCGGCCTCCGACGCATAGAACTTGGCAAGGGTTCCATATCGACTTCATCATAATAGGCTGCCACCGGCAGCACCTGCTCCAGGGCAAATTTGCGGGCTTTTTGCTGCAGTTCCAGCTGCTCATCGGTAAAAGTAAAATCAAGCATTCACGCCTCCTGAGTATTGAATCATCGTAAAAAATTGAGCCGGCGGATATTCTTTAAAATCATATGGAAACAAAAACTGTCAACATAGGCTCAAATATAAGCCCGGCGGCAGGGATTTCAAAATCCTGCACCGGATTTTCAGGTTGGCCGGATTTGTCCGGCCGGTTGGACTTTTTGCCTGTTCGTTATTAGTTTTAAAATCGATAACGGAAAACCTGTGAATGATCGAGAAAGGAGGCATGCGCTATGGAGAAACAGGAACTGTGTGACAAAATCCGCGAACTGTACCCGGATGTCGGCGAATGCGGCATCGATGTCGATGTCAGTTATGATAACGACCAGAAACGCTGGGTTGTGGATTTGACCAAAGACCAGCATCACCTGAAAACCTATCTGGAAGAAGGGGATGCCGAGTCCTGCATGGAAGGCAAGCAGTGCGTGAGTTTAGGCATTGAAATCGCTCAGCTGAGAAGCAATATCGAACAGATGAAATAGGCGCCGGCGCCGCCCCGCAGCACTCGGATGCCGTCCACACGGATGGCAAACGGATGCGGGGCGGCCGCCGCCGGGGGCGGACAGCATATGACAAGCAGCCTTATTTCCCGCCCTTCTGCTGGGCTTTCTTTATTTTCGCCCATTGGTCCCGCAAGGTGACGATGCGGTTGAACACGAGATGTTGGGGCGTGCTGTATTTCACGTCCTGGCAGAAGTAGCCCACCCGCTCAAACTGGCACTGCTGCGCGGGCGTCAGGTCGGCAAGCGCAGGTTCGAGTTTGGCGTCTGAAATGGCTTCCATGGACTGCGGATTGATGACGGATTTAAAATCCTCGACCCCAGCCGGATCCTCCACGGTGAACAAATGATCGTACTGGCGGATTTCAGCCTCCACCGCATGGGCCGCAGACACCCAGTGTAGCGTTGATTTGACTTTCCGCCCGTCCGGTGCGTCTCCGCCGCGGGTTTGGGGATCATAAGTGCAGCGCAGTTCCACGATTTCACCGGAGCTGTCCTTGACCGCCTCCCGGCATGTAATAAAATAGGCATACCGGAGCCGGACCTCCCGGCCGGGGGCGAGCCTGAAGAATTTTTTTGGCGGCTCCTCCATGAAGTCCTCCCGCTCAATAAAAAGCTCGCGGGAGAAGGGAATCTGCCGCCGCCCCATGCTTTCATCCTCCGGGTTGTTAATCGCCTCCAGCATCTCTGTCTCACCTTCCGGATAATTCTCGATCACCACTTTCAATGGCCTAAGGACAGCCATATAACGGGGGGCCCGCTTGTTCAGGTCCTCCCGGATGCAATGCTCCAAAAGGGCAAGATCCACGATGCTGTCGCGCTTGGCCACCCCGATGCGGTCGCAGAAATTACGAATGGCCTCAGGCGTGACGCCCCGGCGGCGAAATCCGGAAATGGTGGGCATCCGCGGATCATCCCAGCCGTCCACATAGTCGCCATCCACCAGCTCGATCAGTTTTCGCTTGCTCAAGACCGTGTGTGAGAGATTGAGCCGCGCAAACTCGATCTGCTGTGGGTGATAGGCGTTTAACGCATTAAGAATCCAGTCATAGAGTTCCCGGTTGTTTTCAAATTCAATAGTGCATACGGAATGGGTAATGCCCTCAATGGAGTCGGACAGGCAATGAGCAAAATCATACATGGGATAGACGCACCATTTATCCCCGCTCCGGTGATGGGATTTTTTGCGGATGCGGTATAACGTAGGGTCGCGCATGAGGATGTTGGATGCAGCCATGTCGATCCTGGCCCGCAGGACGCAGTCGCCTTCGTTGAATTCACCGGCTGCCATACGTTCAAACAAATCCAGGTTTTCCGCAACCGATCGATCCCTGTAAGGGCTCTGTTTTCCCGGCTCTTTAAGCGTTCCCCGGTACTCGCGGATCTGCTCCGGGCTCAGGCTGTCCACATAGGCTTTGCCGGCTTTTATCAACTCCATTGCAAAGCCGTATAGGCGGTCAAAATAGTCCGATGCAAAATAAAGGTGCCTGCCCCAGTCAAAACCCAGCCAGCGCACGTCCTCCTTTATGGAATCCACATAGGATTCGTTTTCTTTCAGCGGATTGGTGTCGTCAAAGCGCAGGTGGCAGGTACCGCTAAACTCTGCAGCAAATCCAAAATTTAAACAGATGGACTTGGCATGTCCGATATGGAGGTAGCCATTGGGCTCCGGCGGAAAGCGGGTTACCACTCTGCCGCCGTACTTGCCGGTTTTGATATCCTCCTCGATGATCTGGCGAATAAAATTGGATGACGCAGCAGACTGCGGATTCTGAGTCTCCCGGGATTCATCAGCCATATTGTTCTACTCCTTTTCTACTGACTCTGTCGAGCCAAGATAGGTCGTCATCAGTTCTCCGGCAATCGGGCCGGCACCGCTGGAACCGTGTTCGCCGTGCTCAACCAGTACAGCCACGGCAATCTGCGGATTTCCGGAAGGGGCATAGCCTACAAACCAGGCGTGTGGCTTGTACTTGTCTGCGATTTCCTCAGCACGTTCCTCTCCCCTTTTTCTGCTTATAACCTGGGCGGTTCCGGTTTTTCCGCTGATCTGAATCTCCCTGTCGCGTACATGCCAATAAGCGGTTCCATGTCTTGCATTGACTGCCCGCCAAAGCCCCTTGCGCAAAATCTTTAACGTTTTCTCGCTTGCCGGCAGCCGCCCGGAAATTATCGGCTCGCCCTTGCTTACCGTTTTGCCTTCAACCGTTTCAATGCTTTTTAGAATCCGGGGCTGATATTTTACCCCGCCATTGGCAACAGCGGAGATAAGCGCCGCCATCTGAATCGGGGTTAGCAGATTGTAGCCCTGGCCAATGGCAACAGAGAGAGATTCCCCGGCCTGCCAGTCAACACCAAAGCGCTGTCGCTTCCACTCTTTCGTGGGAACCAGCCCGTCTTCTTCCCGGCCCAGGGGGATGCCGGTAGGAGATCCAAAGCCGCAGGCTTTCGCGTATCCCGCCATTTTATCCACGCCCAGGCGTTTTCCCATATGGTAGAAAAAAACATCACAGGACTGCGCAATGGCCTGAACCAGGGCAAGACGGCCGTGACCGTAGCGTTTCCAGCAGTAGTAGATGCGGTTTCCATACCGATAGTGGCCGGGACAGTACACTTGTTCTGCGGGATCCACCTCGTTTTCCTCCAGCGCTGCCAGGGCCGTAACGATTTTGTAGGTGGAGGCAGGAGGATACTCCCCCTGAACCACTTTGTTCATCAGGGGCCGGTCCGGGTCTCCGGTAAGTGCCTGCCACTGTTCAGAACTCATGCCCTCCACAAAACAGTTGGGATTAAATGACGGCCGGCTTACCATCGCCAGCACATCCCCTGTATCCGGCTCCATGGCCACCACCGCCCCGACTTTTCCCTTCATCAGGGAATTCGCCTTCTTCTGCAGGGCCAGATCGATGGTCAAAAACAGATTGTCCCCCGGCTCCGGCGCAACTTTATCCAATACCGCAACCACCTGGCCGGCGGCGTTAACCTGCACCACCCGTCCCCCGGCCCGGCCCGAAAGCGCCTCCTCAAAAGTTTTTTCAACACCGGAGCGGCCGACATAATCGCCTTTTTGTTTGTTCCTGAAAGTTTTGGACCGCAATTCCCCGGCGCTGACCTCTCCCATATACCCAAGCAGGTGGGCGGCTGTCTCGGGGTACAGGTAGTGGCGCCGTGCCCGGGCTTCGATGCTGACACCCGGGAGTTCAAAACGGTGTGCGGCAATGGCGGCCATGGTATCCCGATCCATGTCCTCCAGAATCAGAACCGGATCATAAAGGCCGCCGGAATCATTCTGCAGCTTTTCCAATATGGCAGAAGGCTCCGGATTGATAAACGCGGCAAGCCGATGCACGGTTTCCTCCAGCGGCTCCGCGTCTTTTTCGACCATCATCAGATTAAAGGAGGGGCGATTTTCCACCAGAATTCGCCCCTGTCTGTCATAGATCAAACCGCGAAAGGCTTTCACACGCTTTTTGCGGATACAGTTGTCCTGTGACAATTGCCGGTACATGCTGCCTTTGACTATCTGTAGATGAAGCAGCTGGATGCTGAGCAAGGAAAAAGCTGCCAGCACGATAAAAACCAAGGCAAGAAAGCGGCTCCGATACCAGTCTGCATCAATCGCCTGAAGGTATTTTTGAAGTCGGCCTGAAGCTGCCATCCCGCTATACTTTTCCTGCCAGTCGGGTGTTCAGTTGATCCACCCGTCTGAAACCGGCAGCCAACAGATGATAAATCAGAGGAGCGGTGACAAAGACCCATGCAAGCTGGACAAAAAAAAGTTTAACGTGAGCGAAAATATCCGGCACAGCCATTTGCGCAAATCCGAGGCAGAAAAAAAAGGCCAGGTTTTCCAGCAGCACTCCGGCGGCCGTGCACAAAGTGAACAGAAATCTCTCACCGGCGTGAAAATAGCCTGCAGTATTACGAAAAAGGAGAAACACCATGAGCAGTACAGCCATGAACATGCCGTTTGGAGCGCCTGAAATCATGTCCGCGAGAAATCCGCTTGTCAGAACAACGGCAAAACCCGTGGAAAAGGCCCGAAACAGGCTGAGATATACGGCCAGAGGGATAAGCAGATCATAACATCCCCTGCCCGCCGGCAGTCCGGCCACAACTGCGGTCTGCAGCGCAAGGATAACAAGGGCTGCAATCAGATAAATCGTAATTCTCATCAGTTTTTTCGGCTGCTTTCATAATCCGGGGGGTTTAAAAGCACCATAACTTCTTCCAGAGTTTTGAAATCCACAAAAGGAGTGATTTCCACCTCCTGGAAAAGGCCGGCATTTCTTCGCACCACCTTTGATACATAGCCAATGCGAAACCCTTTGGGGTATATACCGTCCAGCCCGGAAGACATTACGACATCATTGATTTTTACTTCTTTTTTGCGCAGGGCGTATTCAAACCTGCATTTCCCGTTTCCTGAGCCCCTGGCAATGCCGCGGATTCTCGTTCTCTGAACCATCGCGTCAACTGAAGTATTGCGGTCGGTTATCAATGCAACGGTGGCATAACCATCGGCGGCATGAAGTACATGCCCCGCTATCCCGCTGGCGGTAAGCACCGGAGCCGCCATACTGACGCCGGCTTCGCTTCCCTTGTTGATGACAATGCTCTGATACCAGGGGGAGGGGTCCTTGCCTATAACCTCCGCAGCGGCATATTTATAGGAACTGCGCTTTTTAAGCCGCACCAGTTCGCGAAGGCGTTCATTGGCAAGGGCAAGTTCCAGGCATTTGTGATTCTGGCGCCTGGCCTGCTCCAGTTTGTCGCGAAGACGATCATTTTGATAACCCACCGATACGAGAAGAAAATAATGCTCCCACAGCTCGTCCACAAAATCAATCGTGGTATGAAATCCTTCCTGCACAGGGGCAACGAAAAAAACCGCCGCCCGGGCGGCGGCATCATAAAAGGAGGAACTGCGAAATCTCTCGATTGAAAATACGATGCCGTTTAGAGCGATCAGAATGAGCACTCCGGCAACGAGCATCGTTTTTTTGGAAAACATTAACTACTCAATGACTACCTGTTTGAGAATTTCCAGGCTGTTCAGGGTTTTGCCGGAACCCAGCGCTACAGTAGAGAGCGGATCATCAGTCACCGTTATGGGCAGTCCGGTTTCTTCGCGCAGCAATTTATCCAGATTTTTCAGGCTGGCCCCGCCCCCTGTCAAAATTATGCCCCGGTCCACGATATCTGCGGCCAGTTCGGGCGGGGTCTGTTCCAGAGCAATTTTGGTGGTCTCCACAATGGCATCAATCTGCTCGGAAATAGCCACCCGGATCTCCTCGGAGTCAATGGCCAGTATCTTGGGAATACCGGAGACCAGATCCCGCCCCTTGACTTCAATGGTTTCGTAGTTTTCCGAATCCGGGTAGGCATTGCCTATTGTGCTTTTGATGATCTCTGCGGTTCGCTCGCCGATAAGGAGGTTGTACTTTCGCTTCACGTACTGCATTATAGCCGTATCCATTTTGTCGCCCGCCACCCGTATGGAACGGCTGTAGACAATGCCTGCAAGGGAGATGACCGCCACTTCCGTGGTCCCCCCCCCGATATCAACCACCATGTTGCAGGTTGGCTCGGTAATGGGCAGACCTGCACCGATTGCGGCGGCCATGGGCTCCTCAATCAGGAAGACTTCTCTTGCCCCCGCGGATTCGGCAGCCTCCTTTACTGCACGCTTTTCCACCGGCGTGATCCCGGTAGGCACGGCAATGACGATGCGGGGGCGGACAAAGGATCGGCGGTTGTGAACCTTGCGGATGAAATGGCGAAGCATGGCTTCGGTTACATCAAAATCGGCAATCACGCCGTCGTGCATTGGACGAATGGCCACAATATTGCCCGGGGTGCGGCCCAGCATGTTTTTGGCTTCCAGGCCGACGGCCAGAACCTTGTTTTTCATTCGGTTATCGGTCCGGACAGCGACAACTGAGGGCTCGCTAAGGGCAATACCCTTGCCGCGTACATAAACCAGTGTATTGGCCGTGCCCAGGTCAATGGCCAGATCACTGGAGAAAACACCAAGTAATGCATCAAGAAACACCTTTTTGCCTCCTTTATCGGCCCCTGCCGGAAAAACCGATGTACTGGGTAAAATTAACAAATACAGCTAACAGAAAAGGTACGGGATAGCAAGCAGAAAATAGCGGCCCGCCCATGTCTGATGCTATTTCAGGCCGGCCATTATGCAGTCGTGAAGGCGGGGGCGGAATTCGCGGATTCGTTCATTCTCCCTGCCCGGATGAATCCGGTTGCTTAGCAGAAGAATAAAAATCCCGCGTTCCGGGGCCATCCAGAAAGAAGTGCCCGTAAACCCCAAATGTCCCACACTGGAATTGCCGGCAAAATAGAGGCCTGCGCTTGAGTCCGCCCCGGAAGGCATGTCAAAGCCCAGAGCCCTTTCTGAGAAAGGATGCCGGCTCAGAAAATGTTGTACAAGCGTCCTGGGAAGAGCCGATACCCCGCCGGAATAGGCATCCAGCAGATGCGTCAAAAGCCCGGAGACCGCCCGGACAGTTCCGAACAGCCCGGCATGGCCGCTTATTCCGCCCACAGAAAAGGCGTTTTCGTCATGGACCTCCCCCTCAATGACCCGCCCGCGCCAGGAGCAATATTCCGTTGCCGCAAAATCTTTCCGGGGGCGTGCCTCCTGCTGGTCGATAAAAAACAGATCCCGGATACCGGCCGGGTGATAGATATTGTCCTCCACGTATCTGTCCAGGCGCAGCCCGGAGATTTTCTCAGCGGCCAGGCAAAGCAGCATAAAGCCGAGATCGCTGTAAAGAGTCTGTTCTCCGGGATTGTATACAAGAGGCTCCGCAAAAAGGCTTTGCAGAAGCGCCTCTCTTCGCTCCGTTCCAGGGAGCCGGGCAAGCTCCATGTAATAGGGTTTGTAGGCGGGTAAACCGGAAATATGGGCCAGCAGATGCCGGATCTGCACGCCTTCCTTGCCTCCGCCGGCAAATTCCGGAAAAATATCTGCTACCGGCTGTTCCAGTCCCATCTGTCCCTTTGCTACAAGATCCATGACTGCAAGGCTTGTAGCAAGCGGTTTGGTAAGGGAAGCCAGGTCAAACACTGTATCCAGCCTTACCGGCCGTCTGGTGAAAACATTGGCGAGGCCGTAAGCTGCATAAAAGAGTAACTTTTGCCGGCGAAAAACCCCCAGGGCCCCGCCTGGGAATACGCCGTCGCCAACCGCTTCCTCCATAAGCCTGTCTGCTTTTTTGACTGCGTGGTGCATAATATCAGCCCCGCCGGCCGAAATCAGCCGGGCCTCTGTTGCGAAGGCACAACTCAGGTGTGTTACGGATCCATGCCGAACACGGACCCGTGATAGCGCAAAGTTCCGGCATCCGCATCCAGAGTCGCTTCCACCCCCATTGGAAGCGTAAAATTCGGCTGGCCGTGGCCTGCCGGAATCTGGGCCAGGACAGGAAAATCCAAGTCTTTGCAGATGTTTTCCACAATCGCATGAATCTCCTCCATGGAGCCGCATTCCAGAAAACGCCCCAGAAGCAGTCCGGAGATCCGCGAGAGCTTTCCCGCCATTTTCATCTGCGTCAGCATCCGGTCGAGGCGGTATGGAGCCTCCCTGATGTCTTCCAGAAAGAGAAGGTGGCCGGAGAAATCCGGTTCAAACGGGGTGCCTGTCAAGTGGGAAAGTGTTGTCAGGTTTCCGCCGATGACAATTCCGGAAGCGCTGCCCGAACGGAGAGCTACAGCAGGAGCCGCCTCTATTACAGGGGCTGCTGCTGCTGTAAACACGCTGTGCACGTTTTCACAGACAGCTTCGTCCTCATCAGCCAGGCTTACTACCATTGGACCGTGAAAAACCGGCATATGGCAGCGGGTGTAAAGCGCTGTTAAAAGGGCAGTAGCATCACTCGAGCCCACCAGGGGTTTGGGATGATCGCGGATAAAATCATAATCCACAAACGGAAGCATCCGCATCGAGCCGTATCCGCCCCGCGCGCACCATATAAGCCGGACTTCCGGATCAGCGAACAGCCCATTGATCAGCCCGGCCCGCTGCCGGTCCGGGCCCGCCAGATACGTATCCCGATCCCTGACCGCATCCGGAACCCGGACGTGAAAGCCAAGATTTTGCAGTAGCCGGAGCCCGGTCTCAAACCTGCTCCTGTCAAAAGGGCTGGCCGGTGCAGCCACTGCTATCGTATCGCCTGCTTTTAGCGGCCTGGAAAACGTCATGAGCAAAAATTGCGCAGATTGCCGGCTCAGCCTGAATCCTTTTTCTGTCTCCGGTCACGGGAGGCCCGGATAAAATCCCGGAACAAAGGATGCGGCGTCATGGGGCGTGATTTAAACTCCGGATGAAACTGACATCCTACAAACCAGGGATGTGCCTGCAGTTCCACAATTTCCACCAGATCGCCCCTGGGAGACAGGCCGCTGAAAACCATTCCGCTCTCCTGCAGAGCCTCCATGTATTCGTTATTGAACTCGTAGCGATGCCGGTGCCGCTCAGAGATCTCATCTGTATGATATGCCTTATAGGCTGCCGATTCCCGGAGCGGAAGACGGCATGGATAGGCTCCGAGACGCATGGTGGCGCCTTTTTCATGGTTTTCATCACGCTTTTGAATGGTCCGGGTTTTCTCGTCAAACCATTGCCGCATAAGAAAAATCACGGGGTGCGGTGTCTTTTCGTCAAATTCCGAACTGTGGGCCCCCTCCAATGCGGCCACATTGCGGGCGAATTCTACTACAGCAAGCTGCATGCCCAGGCATATACCGAAAAAAGGCACATGGTTCTCTCTGGCATACCCTATAGCAAGGATCTTTCCTTCAACGCCGCGGGAGCCGAAGCCGCCGGGCACAAGGATGCCGTCGGCCGGCTCAAGAACCGCAGCCACATCCTCGGGGGTCAGGGTGCTTGAATCGATAAATATGAGCTCCACCCGGGCACTGTTGTAGACGCCGGCATGATAGAGAGCCTCATTCAGGCTCTTGTAAGACTCGGTCAAGTCCGTATATTTGCCGACAACTGCAATTTTTACCGTTAAATCGGCGTTGTTGATCCGCTCCAGCAGATCATGCCACTGCTCCAGCCGGGGCGAGCCGGTCCAGATATTGAGCAGCTCAAGAATCTTGTCATCGAGGTTTTCCTGATTATAGATCAGGGGCACCTCATAGATGCAGTCCACATCCTTGGCCGTAATGACCGCATCCTGACTTACATTGCAGAAAAGAGCGATTTTGGCCTTCAACTCCCGGGAAAGAAAGCGGGCAGTACGGCAGAGCAGAATATCCGGCTGGATGCCGATGCTTCTCAGTTCCTTGACACTGTGCTGTGTGGGTTTGGTTTTCACTTCGCCGGCGGTAGAGATATAGGGAACAAAGGTTAGATGAATATATAAGACGTTTTCTCTGCCAACGTCAAAGCGGAACTGTCGTATGGCCTCAAGAAAAGGCAGGCTCTCGATATCCCCTATGGTGCCGCCGATTTCAACAATCACCACATCCGCGTTTTGGGAGGCCTGCAGAATGCTCTGCTTGATCTCGTCTGTAATATGGGGAATCACTTGCACGGTGCCGCCCAGGTAGTCCCCCCGGCGTTCCTTCTGGATGACCGAGTAATATATCTTGCCGGTTGTAAAATTGTTGTCCGCGCTCAAACGGACATTGACGAATCGTTCGTAGTGGCCCAGATCCAGATCGGTCTCTGTACCGTCATCCGTGACAAAGACTTCCCCGTGCTGGAAGGGATTCATTGTTCCCGGATCCACATTGATATAGGGGTCCAGCTTCAGAAATGTCACCGTAAGCCCCCGGCATTCAAGCAAAGCGCCGATAGAGGCAGAGGCCAGCCCTTTGCCAAGCGATGAAAGGACCCCGCCGGTGACAAAAATAAACTTGGGTTTGCCTGCCATAGCCACACACCTTCATTGAGTATCAAAAATATTGCGGAATTGCTGAATCTGCCGGTCAAGGTCGCTTTCAGTCCCGGACTGCCCGGGGGCTTGTGCAGATTCTGTATAAACAGCTTTCAAGTGGGCGATGTCAAATAACTTAGACGGCAGTGCAGGATTGGCTGTAATGCTGTGAATTTCAATCCTGCGAACCAGGCTTCCGTTTTTAAAAAGTTGAATCAAACCGGGATACAGACTCCCTGAACTCTTCTGCCAATTCTCAAAATGAAAGGCGAAACTCTCCTGCTGACCGGTATTTTCGGCTGCCGTAAGTATCCAGCGAACAGGCAGCAGCGAGTCCTTGTCCACCCATAACTGAGGTGAAGATTTTTCCGGATACCGCGCCCCTATAACATAAACCGGCTCTTTCCCGCAGCGCCCATAGCTGGAAAGGGCCACGTCCATGCCCATAAATCTCAGATGATCCGCCAGCGCATCCCTGTCCGGCCAGCAGAACAATTCCATGTAGCGATGCGCCAGATTTCCTGCTTCTGAGACGATTTTGCCGTCTACAATGGTCAGGCTTTCACCTTCAGAAGCCACGTAAATGCGGCTTAACTTTTCGGTTTGAATCTCCGAACGGAATCTGGCAGGCATTTTACAGCTTACGCGCTGGGAAACCGCAAGATGTCCGCCCTCAAAGCGCTCATCAAACAGGGTAAGAGTCTGCTCCATCTGCACGCGGTCTGCCGGATTCATGCGCGCCAGCATCAGCTCGAGCACGTGACGGCCGTCAAGTACGTATCCGGCAGCCTGAGAACCAGCCCCGAGGCAGAGACAAAGAATCATCAGAAGCGAAAAAAAGATTGTCTTTTTGCTCATTTGATTCCTTCTTTTCAGCCTGCCCGGTTCCTGACGGCTCACGTGGAGGTGGGTGCAGTGAAAATATTGTCCGACAAGCGGGCGCATTCACCCAGCTCCTGTTCAATGCGGAGCAGTTGGTTATACTTGGCAATCCTGTCGCTCCTGGATAGGGAGCCGGTCTTGATCTGCCCGCCGGTGACACCCACCACCAGGTCTGATATGAAATGATCCTCGGTTTCTCCTGAACGATGGGAAATGACCGTTGTATACCCGGCCTGTTTGGCCATTTCCACGGTCTCCAGCGTTTCGGTAACCGTGCCGATCTGGTTCAGTTTGACAAGTATGGAGTTGCAGATTCCGTCGCGAATCCCCTGGCCGAAAATATGCGGATTTGTGACAAATACATCGTCGCCCACAAGCTGAACAAGGCTTCCAAGCTTTTCTGTAAAAACACTCCAGTTCTCCCAGTCCTGCTCGGCCAGTCCATCTTCTATAGAAAAAAGGGGATACTTGTCAATCAACTCTCTGTAGTAGTCGATCATCTCCATGGCAGTAAGGCTCTTGTTCTCCGACTGAAGCCGGTATTTGCCTTCCACATAAAATTCGGTGGCTGCGGCATCAATGGCCAGGCCGATATCTCGGCCCGGCTTATAGCCTGCGGTCTCAATGGCCTGCATGATTACCTGCATTGCCTCTTCATTCGAGTCAAAGTCCGGTGCAAACCCGCCTTCATCGCCTACAGCCGTAACCGAACCCCGCTGCTTTAAAATCGCTTTCAACTGATGAAAGGTCTCTGCTCCCATGCGCACGGCTTCGGCAATACTGGAGGCTCCGGCCGGGACGATCATAAACTCCTGGATATCCAAACTGTTGGCTGCATGCGCCCCGCCGTTTACGATATTCATCATCGGTATCGGCAGATATCTGGCTGTCAGCCCTCCGAGATAGCGGTAAAGGGGAAGACCAAGGGCATTTGCAGCAGCCCGTGCCGAGGCCATGGAAACGCCCAGCATGGCGTTGGCACCAAGGCGGGACTTGTTTTCAGTGCCGTCGATTTCCATCATACGCCGATCCAGGTCAATCTGGCTGCCTGCATCCATTCCCTGGATTGCCGGGGCGATAAGCTGCTCCACATTTTCAACCGCCTTGGTCACGCCTTTTCCCAGGTAACGGCTTTTGTCGTTGTCCCGGAGTTCAAGCGCCTCCCTGGAGCCGGTTGATGCGCCGGAGGGAACAGCCGCACGTCCCATCGTTCCCCCGGCAAGGATTATATCAACTTCTATGGTCGGATTACCCCTGGAATCAAGGATTTCCCTTGCAAAAACCTCGCGGATCTCCGTCATCACTGCCTCCCAAGCTGGTATGATAAAGTGGTTTCTGTGAGCTTGACTTGACAAAAATCAAGCGGATGATACGATTTCCATTACACACTGTCAAGCACTGGATGCGGGAGACTGACCGCGAAACAGGCGCTGCCGCATATATAATCAGGGAGAAGAGTTTATGGCAAACAAGTCACTTTATGAATACGCTCATCTGATTGTTGCAGCCATCCGTGTAATGGAACACAGGAGCCAAGCCCCTCCTTCCATAGACGATGTATCGGAGATGCTGCGAATCTCAATGGAGGAAACCTACAGGCTGTGCCGGAAAATCAAAGACCTTGAAATCATAGAAATGCTGGATAACGCCGGGACAACAAGGCTGTTTGTCAAAGACCACCGGAAAATCGAGGATATAGCGGATCAGCCCGGGGAAAGCCGGCTTGAGGAGGAGCTAAAAAAATTCAAGCAGGCCCGCCGCTCCGGCGGCGTGGATCTGGAGTCGGTCAGAGCAAAGCAGACGGAGAAAAAAAGCAAACTCCACGAGGAGCTGGAACAAAAATTAAAGCAAAACTTGAATGAATAATCATAATCTTCCGGATTTTCTTTAATTTTTTTCTTACTTAAGGCCTCAAAAAGCAATTTCTTCCAGAAAGCGGCTCCTGGGATTAAACTGTCCTTTACGGTATTCGGCGGAGCTTAGATACAAAAACCGCTCTGCCCGTGTCATGGCCACATACATCAGGCGCCGCTCCTCCTCAATGGCGGCAAGGGTCTCACGCGATTTCCAGTGCGGCAGAAGGTTTTCCTCGCATCCCGCCACAAAAACCGCCTGGAACTCCAGGCCTTTGCTTGCATGCATGGTGGCCATGCTGATCCGGTGTTCTGTTTGTTCATCCTCCTTGTCCTCCTTTACCAGGGCGGCCTCCTCCAGATACTCCAGCAGGCTCTCGTGCCTGGAGGCGGCATAAATCAACTGTTCTATATTCTCCACGCGGGAGGTATAATCCTCGCTTGTTTTTGCATACTGCCGGAGATACTCTAGATAGCCGGTCTTTTCCAAAACCTGATCGACCGCTTCTGCCGGCGGCAGTGCAGAAATTTCATCAAGCAGCACAAGCAAAGAATGCAGCTGCCTGCCGGCTTTTGCCGAAAGCGCCCTCTGCTCCGCAGCCTGCCTGGCTGCAGCCTTAAGGCTTGTTCCGGAATTTTGATACCCCCCCATTCGGCTCAGCATTGAGGGCCCGATGCCGCGCCTGGGGATATTGATTATCCGCTCAAAAGCAGCGTCGTCCTTTTCAAAAACAGCGGCGGTCAAATAACAGGTGATATCAAGTATTTCTTTTCGTTCATAAAAGCCCTTGCCTCCCAGCATCTGGTAGGGAACGCCCATGGCGCGAAAAGCCTGCTCGAAAGGCAGCGAGCAGAATTTCGTGCGGTAGAGCACCGCCATCTGGCTCCACTGCAAACCTTCCCGATGCAGGGCGTGCATCTTTTCCGCCACCCACCGGGCTTCCTCGTCGTCGCTGAAAAAATCCAGAGTTTCCACAGTTCCGCCCTGCTTTCTGGAGTAACACGATTTCTCCATTTTGCGGGGATTGTTGGCAATAAGAGAATTGGCGGTCTCCACAATTTCCGATGCTGAACGATAATTCTGTTCCAGACGGAATATACGCGATTGCGAGTAATTTTTGGAAAAAGCCAGAAAATTGTTGACATTGCTGCCCCGAAAGCCGTAAATCGCCTGCCAGTCGTCGCCCACGCAGAAAAGATTGCCGTTTCCCAGCAGAAGGCGGGTCAACTCTTCCTGCA
>JAWOFF010000063.1:0-2671 GCA_046482325.1 Desulfosalsimonadaceae bacterium | reverse complement strand
GTGAACAAAACCCATAAGTGCGGGTATGGACGGAAAGCCCCTGGTTACAGGAGAGGTGTCCATGCTTGCTTCGGAAACCTTCATTTTTCTGATAATCAGGTAGTTATCCATTAAGATACTCCCTTGCTAGATCGGAAATTTCGTTTACAAAGGCATCGTCCAAAGCAATGCTTTTCTTTGCCGGATCATATTTCATCATTTTTTCAAGGTTTGTGGCTATAAACCTTGCGATACTGCGGGAAATAGCCTCCCGCCAGTCCCTGCCGCCCGGTTCTGTATCCGGGTCCTTGTCGCGCCCGGGATCAAGCCAGGCTTTTTGTTCCTGAGGCAGTGCTGAGTACTTATCCTCTGTACTCCACCCGGCAGGCGCATTTTCCCGGATGTTTTCAGCAGGCAGTATGACTCCGTGTTCAATGATCGCGCAAATGATTCCTCGTTTCTTTCTGCGCGCCCAGTCGGTATTGGGATCAAATGCCAGGGTATGGTAAAGGGCTTCGAACAACTGCCATAAATACGTTTGCCCGCCTGTCGGCCGGCGGGGGCGATTTGGCCGGATCGGGTTGAAAAAATTCCGGGTCGGGAGATTGTATTTTCTGTTCATGGTTGGTGGCGAGCAGATCAATTTTACTGCACGGCCTCCGTTTTCACTGTTAAGGAAGCTGACGTTCTGAGGCTTTGTTCCGCCGTATCTGGATTGACATTGATTGAAAAAGGCTGTGCGGATGTTTTTTGCATTCGAGTCTGATTTTTCCTGCCACTGCCTTTTGTTGAGTCTTGCCTTGAGTTCCCAAATAAGAACAGAACAGGGCAGCAGGCTCAAAAGCCGGTATTGATCCCCGCCCAATGGAAAATAAACCTGTTTTAGCCTCCGGTCCGTAGCCCCGCAGTCTCTGCTTTGCTCCTGCTGCTCTTCCCAGGCCTTGCGCCATGCGTCCAGGGTTTGATCATCTGCTTTGCAAATGCTTTTCAAAGGATGTGATCCTTCGTGCAAATGCTCTCGTACCGGACGTCTGTCTTCCATTTCCGCTTCCATGGTTTTCGAGTATGGCATAACCGCGGCATTTCCAACGTAGTCCTGGAGTCTGGTTGTAAAATTGCCGCTGCACACATACCCTTTGGGACTGGAAGTGCTGGGTGCCTGAATGCTTACATCCTTATCCACATATGGGTGTGTGTATTTCCCGATGTGTGTTGCAGGGCGCATTTTTTTTGAGGCCGGTGCTCCGAGTTTTTCAGGCAGCCACGTTTCAGGATCATCTTTTTTGGATTTGATGTAGTCACTTACTTTTTCAGCCATAGGCGCCTCCCTTGTTTTTATTCAAAAAGGGTTCCAAGATCCTTTTGTTGCCAGAGTCCGAGATGAACATTGAAATATGCCTGGGCAGCCCCGGGCTCCCGCATATAATCCGGGACCCCGATCTCCCCGAATCGTTTGGCGGCCCGGAGCATGCCTAAATTCATGGGCTCTGCGATTTCTTCAAGCCAGTGGACATATTCCACGGGCTTCCACAATCTTTTTTCCTCCCGTGCTGAAAGCTCTGTATGCTTCACCCATTGGTCGCGCAAATGCATTGGTCCCTCATCGTCTTTTTGATGAAACTGCAGCCTGTAGTCCGGTTCTTCGGGTATTACATAAAAACTTTCCTCCCTGGAGCCTTTGCGAAAGGGTTTTTGTTTCTGGGCGATATCTGCCAGATGCCACGGCCCGTGGTTCCAGCCAGGAACTGACTCACAATCACTTTTGCCGCCTTCAAGGAGCAGGTTGTCCAGGCTGCAGTGTTCAAGGCTGAGAAGATTGTTGGCCGGATCGGGATGTTTTACCCTTGCGATGCGAAGCGCAGAATCGGTTTGCTGCCGGATGGTTTTTTCGTCCAAAATGTCGCGCAGATTGTGGCTTGCCAGCGGAAAACGCTTTGACTCATAACCGGGCCGGGTATATGCGATTGACTGGTTCAACAGGGCGTTTACGTTGTGGTTCAGCAAAATCACGTTCGGCAAATCAAGGGCCTTGACCTGCCTGTGGCGCAAAACGCGGCCGGCCATCTGAATCAGAGATCGGATTGAAGACGGCTCAAGCACCGCCCAGTCAAAATCATGATCTCTTCCCAGCTCTTCAATGGGTGTGGCCACAACAATAAACAAAAAATTGGTTTGCCGTATGTGAGACAGGTGTTTTCTTATTTCCGGAAGTGTAAATATTTTCTGCGGGTCCTTGCGCCGCAGGGCTGAATCCAGCTCCACCTCGATAAAATGCCGGGTAACTCTGGGAAACCGGGAATGATAGGGCAGGATTCTGACTGCCGTGTCAGCGGGAAGATCAGCCTTTAGCAGAAAGCGGGCCATGGCCACGCAGGGGGTGATATTGGCCATTCTGATGATGCCAAAGGAGACCCTTTTGTCTTCATACTGTGTGCAATGCCTGTCATGCAGATCCATCGCAGCATCCAGAGCGGTCCTTGCATAGTTGGTCGGTTCTGCATCGCGGATTTCGGATTTTCTTTTCACGGGCTGCTGCCGCAGTTTTTTGATCCGGGACTGGATGTATTTCAGGTGATGGGCCCTGAAGTCAGCCTCGTCTTTCGGGACCTGAATTCTTGCACCCGTGGTTTCGTCGGTCCAGGCGGTAATCACCTGGTTTTGCCTGCCTCTTGTTTTCGCAAACGCCTGCCAA
>JAWOFF010000018.1:0-6761 GCA_046482325.1 Desulfosalsimonadaceae bacterium | reverse complement strand
GCCGGGTTTAAGGTATTGCTCATCACCACAAGCGATATCACCCAGCGCCTGGAAACCGAGCAGCAGCTGGTGCAGGCCGGAAAAATGGCCACCCTCGGCGAAATGGCCACCGGCATTGCCCACGAGCTCAACCAGCCTCTTTCTGTAATAAAAACCGCAAGCAGCTTTCTGATAAAAAAACAGCAGCAGGGGGCGGCTGTAACAGATAACATTGTGCAATCCATGCTGGAAAAAATTGACGGCAACATCGACCGGGCAACAAAAATCATCAATCACATGCGAGACATTGCCAGAAAATCCGAACTGCACCTGGAACCCGTAGACCTGGCCTCTGTCATCCAAAAAGCCCACGAGATGTTTCATCAGCAGTTAAAACTGCGCGAAATAGCAGTCGAATGGGCTCTGCCTGCTGCTCTGCCCCGGATAAACGGCGATTCTGACCGGCTGGAGCAGGTGTTTATTAACCTGTTCGTAAATGCCCGCGATGCCATTGAGGAAAAATGGGCCAACGCCCCGGCTCCGGAAGGCGCGAAAAAAATCCGTATCAGCGCAAAGACCGAACAGCAGAGCCTGAGGCTGGAGTTCTGCGATACAGGGCCGGGCGTGCCCAAAAAATTCAAGGACCGAATCTTCGAGCCCTTTTTTACCACCAAGGAAGCCGGCAAGGGCACCGGCCTCGGCCTGTCCATAAGCTACGGCATCATACGCGACTGCGGCGGCACAATCCGCGTCGGTGACTTTGAAGGCGGAGCCTGTTTTGTCATCACCTTTCCCATAAGGAAGGAAAATGCAGACACCACCGATCCTGCTTGTTGATGATGAGCCCGATATCCGGGAAGTCCTCTCGATCAGCCTGGTAGATGCGGGCTATACGGTCTATACGGCGGAAAGCGCGGCACAGGCCCTGGAGATCATGAACGAGGCCGCTCCTTCGATCGTGCTCACGGACATTAAAATGCCCGGGATGGACGGCATTGAGCTGCTGGAAAAAATCAAGCACGAATATCCGGAAACCGAGGTAATCATGATCACCGGCCACGGGGATATGGATGTGGCCATAAAAAGCCTCCGCAACGAAGCCATCGACTTTATCACCAAGCCCATCAACGACCATGCCCTGGATGCTGCATTGAAAAAAGCCCGGGAGAAGCTCGCCCTGCGGGAAAAGATGCAGCAGTACACGCAGAACCTGGAAAACATGATACTGGAAAAATCCAGGCAGCTCTCTGTTTCCGATGCAAAGGGGGGAGCAGACGGGCAAAGACCAGCTCTTTCCACGCAGACTGCATTCGAGGGGCTGCCCTGCTTTATTGCAGTGCTGAACCGAAAATTTTATTTTACCACAACCAACCGCTGGTTTAAGGACACATTCGACGGCCGGCTCCAAGAGCAGCGCTGCTACGAAATCTGCAAACAAAACGACCGGCCCTGCAGGGAATGCCCGGCCGCCGCTACATTCGGAGACGGCCAGCCCCACGAGGCCAAAAGCGATTTTGCCACGGCCGGGGGCAGGCAATATCCTGTACTGGTATGGACTTCACCGATTCGCGACGCGGAAGGAGTTATTCACCAGGTGCTGGTTATGGCCACACCCATTGACCGGCTGGCGGACCTGCAGGATCATTTAAGCTCGCTCGGCCTTATGGTAGGTTCTGTCTCACATGGATTAAAGGGGCTTCTCACCGGTCTGGACGGCGGGATGTACATGCTGGACTCAGGGCTTGCAAAAGCCGATACCGAACAGGCAAAAGAAGGCCTGCAAATGGTAAAATCCATGACCGAAAGGATCCGCAATCTTGTGCTGGATCTTCTGTTTTATGCAAAAAAACGCGAGCTCACAAAACAATCGGTAAATGTTGCTGAATTTGCAAAAGACGTGGCCGCCGTAGTGGATGCCAAATTCAAATGGCAGCAGATCGGGTTCAGCCTGGACTTTGAAAACGCTTCCGGCGAATTCTCAGTGGATGCTGCCATGCTGCGCTCCGCCCTGGTCAATATCCTGGAAAACGCCATGGACGCATGCATGGCGGATAAAAACAAACCGGGCAGAATTAGTTTTACCGCCGCAGCAGAAAACGCTCACATCCGCTTTGTCATTGAAGACAACGGCATCGGCATGGACGAGGAAACCAAGGCCAATATCTTCACCCTCTTTTTCTCCTCCAAAGGCAGGCAGGGCACCGGGCTGGGCCTTTTTATCGCAGACAAAGTTGTATCCGAACACGGCGGTACAATTCAGATGGAATCAACCATTGAGCAGGGCTCGCGCTTTGTGATAACAATCCCCAGGGAATAAGCAAACGGGAGCAGCCGGCGCGCGCGGTCACAGAAAGGCTGAAGTATCGGATAGGTTCTGTTCCAGAAACACCTCGGCCGGACTCAGCCCCATGGAGAGCCCGAGGAACTGCGACAGATAAATAACGGGCCTGTGCAGATCCTTGCCGGCAGTTCGCGAGATCCGGCCCTGATATCCCTCCAGGTTCATCTGACACATTGGACATACCGTCACAATGGCATCAGAACCCGAAGCCCCCTCCAGGATCGCCTCGACCATCCTGCCTGCAATCTCCGGCCTGATGTTCATCAGCGAAGCCCCGCAGCATTTGGCAGACATATGCCACTGGTGTACGCAGGCACCGGTTGCCAGGATCAGTGGCTCCATGGAAACCGGGGCCTCCGGGTCGTCAAACACCACATAAGGCCGCAGGCACTGGCAGCCATAGTACGGCGCCACGGTGTAGGCCTGCATGGATGTATTAACATGAGCAGCGATTCCGGTGCCGCCTATATCTACTGACAGGACATCCAGCAGATGCCGCACCCGCTTGCTGCCTTTGAATTCAAGACCTTCAGGCTCCAGCGCCGCATTGACCTTTGCCAGAAGTTCCGGATCATCCTTGGTCTTTTCCGCCGCCCGTTTGAGATTCAGGTAGCAGGCGCTGCAGGGCACCAGAATATCCTCCGGAGAATCCTCCATAGCTTCGGCCAGCGCCAGACTGCGGGCCGGCAGAACAACGGAGAGCAGATCGCTGACAGCTTCGGCTGCAGAGGCACCGCAGCAGGTCCAGCCCGGAATTTCAACGAGCTCAGCCCCCAGCGCCTCGAACAGCGCACGGGTGGAGCGGTCATATTCTGCAGCAGTTGCCTCAAGCGAGCAGCCCGGATAATAGAGATACTTCATTGCTGATTCTCCACCTCTTCCACGCGCTTGAAAAGCTCGTCAAGGTTTTGTTCGGGCCTGGATTTATCCGGCCACAGGGATATTTTGCCTTTCTTCATGAGGGTAAGGCCAAGGGGGGCAAATGTTAAAGGCATCACCGGGTTTTTCATGGAAATAAAATAGCGGCGCATGAACTCCATTTCGTTGACCCGGCCGTGGCGGCGGACGGAGTGCATAAAGCTTGCATAAAACCTGGCGTTTGGCCGGTACTGCGGGGCTTGCCGGGTAGCCGCCAACTGCTTTAAGCCGTCCATGACCTCGGTTACGGCAATGCCCCGGGGACACCTCAGGGTGCAGTAATAGCAGGAGGAACACAGGGCAAAGGTCCGGCTTTGAAAAATCTCCTCGGTGCAGCCCATAAGCACCAAGCGCCAGAGCCTGCGGGGTGTAAAATCCATTAAATAGGCGTTTCTGCAGGAAGCCGTGCAGGTACCGCACTGGATGCAAGGCGCCAGTTCTTTCTGCAGCCGTCCCAAAAGCCCCTTTTCCAACTGCTGCGAGCCCATATAGATAATGCCTTCAGATTGCGGCATAATCGGCCTCCTCTTATATATCAGTGAATAAAGCCGGGCTCCGGGTCTAGCAGGACAGGTCCAGAGCGGCATCAATCATTTCAAACATCTCGCCTTCCGAGCCGCTAGCCATAATAGTGGCGCTGTTAGGGCAGACCGCCGCACAGGCGCCGCATCCCTGACATTTTATAATATCCACCATGATTTCCCCGGTCTCGGGATCAATCGTCCTGGCATCATAGGGGCAGACCATCATGCACAGCCGGCAGCGGGAACAAAGGGCATGACGCACCACCGCCACCTTTCTGCCTGCATGGACCTGCTTTCGCGAAAGCAGGCAGACCGCGCGCATGGCAGCAGCCTCTGCCGAGGCTATGCTCTCTTCGATCGAACGGGGAGAAAGGGCCAGCCCGCAGGCATAGACGCCAGCGGCAAGCGATTCCACAGGCCGCCATTTAAAATCCGCCTCCCGGAAAAAGCCGTGCTCATCAACTCCTGTTCCCAACTGCTCCAGAAGAGCGCCGGGGAGGACCGGCGAAATCCCCGTGGCAAGCAGCAGGAGGTCCGCACTGACCTCCACGGGCTGGCCGAGAACAGGATCCGTGGCCGCAATGCGCACCGCTCCCCCCTCCTTGCCGCTTTCCTCTGCGAGATTGACCTCAGGCTTTGCCTCCGTTTTGTAGGGGAAGAAGATTACCCCCTTCCTGCGGGCCTCGGTAAACCATGCTTCATTGAAACCATAGCTCATCATATCACGGTAGAAAACATAGACAGCAATATCGGGATTCTGCTCTTTCAAATACAGGGCGTGCTTTAAGGCAGAGACGCAGCAGATGCGGCTGCAGTAATTCCTGGGCGCCTCACGGCAGTCCACGCACTGAATCATGGCAACGGCAGACAGCGCCTGCGGATCCACCTCGCCACTGTTTTTGGCCTGCTCAAACTCCTTATGCGTCATCACGGCCGGACTTTTGCCGTGCCCATAGCTCTGTGTTTCCGCCTCACTGCCGCCTGTTGCCACAAGGACGGCCCCGTGGACAATTTCCAGCTCGCCTTCACCGTTTTCTACAATGCTACGGAAATTTCCGGCAGACCCCCGGATCTCGCTTACGGAGGCACTCAGATGCAGATCAATCAGGGAATGCCCGCTTATACTGGATCTGATGGATTCCAGAAGGGCAGAAACATCAGATCCGTCAATAGTGCTGGAAAGCCACTTAAGATTGCCTCCCAGATCCCCGCTCTGCTCGACCAGGTCCACATGAATGCCCTGACCCGCTATGGCGAGCGCTGCTGTCATCCCGGCTACGCCACCTCCGATCACAAGTGCGGACTGACAGACGGCAGCCTCTGGTGCGGGTAATAAATCCGCCCGTTTCAGGCCGGCAAGCGCCATCTGCAGACGCCGCCTGGCATGGGCGGTATTGTTTTCCTGCTCATTTGCGGCTGCGGCTTTTTCCGCAAACCAATGCGGCAGATAAATGTTTTCCACACACAGCGCCTTCTGATCAAAACCCAGGGCCTGGCCCAGCTCTGAGGGACGGGGGCCGCAGGTCTGAGGTTTGCAGGCAGCCACGAGGATGCGATCGGCTGGCTGCTCAGCGAGTTCTTCTGCGAGCTGCTTTACACCCTCCTGCGTACATAGACTGTCAGTCTCCACGATACTGCTGACAAGGGGATCCTTTTCCAGGCTCCGGGAAAGGGCCGCAAGATCCAGCAGTTCGGAGAGACGGCCGCCGCAGGTACAGATGCAGACGCAGACATTCACCTTCTGCTCCTCCTGATATCCGCCCTGCTTGCCCTTTACTGCCTCTACCGGCTCCGCAGAGCCGGCCCTGGCCGAAAAGACCGTCTTTGCGGCCTGACAGGCTGCGGCGCCGGAACGAATAACGGATTCATTGATATCGGTCAGCCCGGCGACTGCACCGGCAAGAAATACCCCGGGCTTTGCTGTCCGGGTAAGGGAAAAAGACAGGGGGCAGAGATAGCCCCACTGGTTCCGCTCCAGTTCCAGCATTTCCGAGAAAGTATCAGCGCTGTCAGCAGGCCTCTGGCCCACAGACAGCACTACCAGGTCAAACATTGCCTCGCGGGCTCCCTGGGAGTCCACATAGCGGATCGCAAGCTGACTGCCGTCATCTGTGGCCGTAACCGAATGCACCCGGCAGCGTTCGAACTGCACGCCCGCATCAACCGCATCTTCCAGGTATTTCTGAAAGGGCTTTTCAAAGACCCGCATATCCATGTAGAAAATAACGGTCTCCACCTGCCCCGAATTCATTCGGCGGGCAAGCGTGGCTTCTTTTACTGCGGACATACAACAGATACTGGAGCAGTAATCAGCGTCCGACTGCAAATCCCTGGAGCCCACACACTGAATCCATGCGATTCTGGCAGCGGCTCGTCCGTCAGAAGGCCGCAGAAGCCGACCTCCGCAGGGCCCGGTCCCGCTGATCAGCCGCTCAAACTCCAGGTGCGTAATTACATCCGCATACGCACCGTAGCCGAAAACATCCTTGTCATCTGCGGGATCAAAATAGCGGCAGCCGGCGGCTACCACCACGGCATCTGCTGTAATCTCCCGCAGGTTGGCATCACCGCTTTCCTCGTACAGACGATAAATCTGAGGAAGAAGGGAATCAGGTTCAAAAGGCTTGACCAGATAGTCTACAGCTCCCTCCTTCATGGTTTCCACGGCCGTATCGACCGCCGCATAAGCGGTCATCATCACTACCTGGAGGCCGGGACAAACCGCGAGCGCCTCCTTCAGGACTTCCACTCCGTCCATGCCGGGCATCTTGATGTCGAGAAGCATCAGATCATAGCTGGCGGCGCCCAGCTTCTCCAGGGCCTCCTGCCCCGATTCGGCCATATCCACGGAAAAGCCTTCATCGGCCAGAAGGGCCCGGAGCGAGTCCCGCACGATGAGTTCATCATCGACCACAAGGATGGAGAACTTCTCCCTCTCAGCCGTTGCCAGACGGATGGCGCCGGTCGGGCAGGCGGGGATGCATTTGCCGCAGTGCGTA
>JAWOFF010000030.1:0-2665 GCA_046482325.1 Desulfosalsimonadaceae bacterium | reverse complement strand
CGTTTTTCAACAGATCCAAGCCCAAAGACCGGAAGAAATGAACACCATAGGGATCCTGCCATGAAACTGCCGGCTTATAAGACCAAAATCGTCTGCACCATCGGCCCGGCCTCCGGTTCGGAAGCCGTTCTTGAGCGCTTGATTCTGCAGGGAATGAACGTAGCACGGCTCAACTTCGCCCATGGAACCTTGCAGGGGCACAGTGAGAATATTCGCTGCATACGCGCTGTGGCGGCAAAACTCCAGCGTCATTGCATGATTATGGCGGATCTTCCCGGGCCCAAGATACGAATCGGAAAACTTCTGGAAGAGCCGTTCATACTGGAAAAAGGAAATGTGGTCATTTTAACCACCAAAGATATTACGGGCACGCCCGGTAAAATACCTGTTGACTACGAGAGGCTTGCCGAAAGTGTGGCCCCGGGAAGCATGATTTTTCTCAATGACGGATTCATACAGCTCCGGGTGGAGAAGGTGTCCGGAGAGGAGGTCTTCTGCAGAACGCTTATCGGCGGCCCGCTTCTTTCCTACAAAGGATTAAATTTTCCCGGGGTAAAGATATTTGCCGATGCAGTTTCGGAAACAGACCTCGAGTTTGTCGCTTTTGCCCTTCGTGAGGGCGTGGATGCCTTCAGTGTCTCATTTGTGGAGACAGCAGAGGACATACGCAAGGTGAAGGCCTTTGCACAAGAAAAAGGGCAATCCGCGTATGTGATCGCCAAAATTGAGCGGGCAGAGGCCATTGACAATTTTGATGCGATTCTTTCAACCGCGGACGCGATCATGATCGCACGCGGCGACCTGGGGGTTCAGATCCCGATAGCGGACGTCCCGGCTGTACAGAAAAAACTGATCAACAAGGCGAACCTTTTGGGCCGTCCCGTGATAACCGCCACCCAGATGCTGCTCTCCATGACGGAAAATATCCGGCCCACCCGTGCCGAGGTATCCGATGTGGCCAATGCGATATTCGACGGTACAGACGCGGTGATGTTGTCCGAAGAAACGGCCATAGGAAAATATCCTGTGGAGACGGTTGAAATGATAGCGAAAATAGCAGCATCCGCAGAGCGGGAACGCAAAGCCGTCAGTGCTTTGGCCGATCTGCCCGCATACTTCAGAACGGGGGCGGGTTCCGTCAACACCCGGGTTGAAGACATCATTTCCCTGAATGCCGTCGAATCTGCAAACGCATTAAATGTGCGCTATATACTGACCGGCAGGCAAAGCAGGGAGGCCGCGGGCCTTATTTCCAGGTTCAAACCGGACTGCTGGATTCTTCCCTGCGGCGGAGATGAAAAAACGAACAATTTCCTGGCCCTGTCTTACGGCGTTTATCCTGTCCGCCTGGATTATAAAACAAATACCTTTACAGATATGGCCATGGGCTTTCTGGCCGGCGCCGGATTGGTTAAAAAAAACGAGAACGTGATTTTGCTGGATAATGAACCGGCCAGAGACATGCATGCCGAATCGCTTAAAATCATCAGCGCCTGATCATCAAGTGCAAACACCGGGGAAACGTGCGAAATATCTGATAACAAACATAAAGGCAAAGTGCTTATGATCGACACCACCTGGAAAAACATCTTACCGTCCGGTTGATATCAAAAGCATGGTCTTGTATGTCATGTCTGCTCATCGTCATTAGGAAACGATTTGTCCGGGTTGTCAGGGTTGTGCGGGGTCCCTGCTGCCGGCCGCATAAGGAAGACGCACGCTAAAACTGCTGCCTTTGCCGGGAGCGCTTTGGATAAGCAGGTCACCGCCCATGGCCTTTGCCCGCTCCCGGAGGCTTAAAAGCCCGATGCCCCTTCCGGACTCTTCGGAATCAAGCATTTCCGGGTCAAATCCGCGGCCCTTGTCGCTGACATTGATTGTTATCTGCCCGTCGGCGTCCGAAAGCTTTACAAGGACACTATTTACACCGGAATGCTTGGCCGCGTTAAACAACATTTCCTGGATTGCCCGGAAGAAAAACACCCTTACGGATTCGTCTGTAACCTCACGGAAATCCGCCGCCTCGATACGAACATTGAGCCCGAACTGCTCCTTTATCCGGGGGGCAAGCCATTTCAATGCCTCGTGCAGGCCGGACTGGTAAACCACAACCGGGCTTAGCTCAAAGGAAAGGTTGCGGGATTTTTTAATTGATTGTCTGAGCAGGTCGTTGACTTTTGCCAATTCCGGCTGTGTGGAAAAATCGTCGCAGGCAACCTGCAGATACAACTGGGCACTGGCAAGTAGCTGCTGGAGATCATCGTGCAGCACCTCGGCGATTCGACGGCGCTCCTTTTCTTCGGCTTCTATGAGTTCCACGGTCAGGAAGCGAAGCTGACGGGCCTGGGCCTCGGCAAGCCCGGTGCGCTCCTTTACCGTTTGCTCCAGGTTTTCATTTACTTCCAGAAGCTGTTTTTCAACCTGCTTGCGCTTGCTGATGTCGCTTATCACAACGCGGAAAACAAGCGTGCCGTTTTCGTCGGCAGAGGCGCTTGCGTCAAGCTGCACCCAAAGCGGCGGGCTGTTGGCGCGTGTCATCCGCAGCTCGCACATCTGGATTACAACAATTATGAGGTGATTGTGGTGAATGACGGCAGTACGGACAGCAGCCTGGATGAAGCCATAAAAGCTTATGAATTGGAGAAAGTGCACTACTTCATTAATG
>JAWOFF010000152.1:0-16091 GCA_046482325.1 Desulfosalsimonadaceae bacterium | reverse complement strand
ATCCCAACAATCCGATGCAGGATCGGATTACGGATATCGGACCGCGGAATTTTGAAGAGTTCTATCCGCCGGTCATTAAAAAGAATAAAGGCAAATGGCTGTATCACGAAATTCTGCAGCCCGGCGTGCTGGTGCACGTATCTGAAACCGGCGACGAGGTCTACACGGTCCGTGTCGGCGGCGCCCGTTTGATGAGCGTCTCCCTGGTCCGCGAAATCTGCGAGATCGCAGACAAGCACTGCGAGGGCTATGTCCGCTGGACAACGCGGAACAATGTGGAGTTCATGGTCGACAGCAAGGAAAAACTGCAGCCCCTGATCGACGACCTTGAGAGCCGGCAGTTCCCGGGGGGAAGCTATAAGTTCCCCGTAGGCGGAACCGGTGCCGGAATCACCAACATAATACATACACAGGGCTGGATCCACTGTCATACACCGGCAACTGACGCCTCCGGAACCGTCAAGTCTACGCTGGACGCGGTCTTTGATGACTTCAAGAATATGCGCCTGCCTGCCCATCTGCGGATTTCCATGGCATGCTGCCTTAACATGTGCGGCGCCGTGCATTGCTCCGATATCGCCATTCTCGGCTATCACCGCAAACCGCCCATGATTGACCACGCCTACATGGACAAGATGTGCGAGATTCCTCTGGCAATCGCTGCCTGTCCCACTGCCGCGATCAAGCCGAAGAAGGTGGAAATGGAAGACGGCACCACCGTAAACAGCGTAGAGGTCAATCAGAGCCGGTGCATGTTCTGCGGCAACTGCTACACCATGTGCCCGGCGCTGCCACTGGCGGACAAAGAGGGTGACGGAATTGTTCTGATGGTCGGCGGCAAGGTGTCCAACCGGATCAGCGCACCGAAATTCTCCAAGGTTGTCGTTGCCTTTATTCCCAATGAGCCGCCGCGCTGGCCGACGATGACTGATACCATCAAGAAGATAGTTGAAGCCTACGCCAATGATGCCCGCAAGTATGAGCGTCTCGGTGAATGGGCTGAGCGTATTGGCTGGGAGCGCTTCTTTGAGAAGTGCGACCTTGAGTTTACGCATCATCTGATTGATGACTTCCGTGATCCGGCGTACTACACATGGCGTCAGACTTCGAACTTTAAGTGGTAGATTTTTACCCAATAATGCGCCGGGCGGCCCGGGCAATGAAGGCCGCCCGCGCAATATATAAACAAAAGGGGGTATCCCCATGGCACTCGATTACGAAGAGTCAAAGAAAAAAATTATTGAAGCGCTGGAGAAAAAGCAGAAAACCAAGACAAAATTTTATTTCAGCGATTTGGCAAAGATCCTGGATGCCAAGCCACGGGAAGCCAAAAAAGTTATCAATCCCATGGTTGAAGAAGGCATTTTGGTATACTGGTCCAGCGGCTCCACCACAATGTATGGTCTGAAAGGCGCAGGCAAACAGGCCGGGGCAGAGCACGAGGGCTAACAGATTACCATTTTTTGCGGCACAGCAGTCCTTTATTGCTGCCTGCGGAAAACAATTCCCGATGCACAATCTTTCTGTTGACACTCCCCGACTCATGATCGCAGCCCTCCGGGGAGGATCGGGAAAGACTGTCATTTCAATAGGGATAATTGCCGCGCTCTCCCAGCGGCAAAAGACGGTTGCACCCTTTAAAAAAGGTCCTGATTATATTGATGCCGGCTGGCTGTCAATGGCAGCCGGCCGGTTTTGTTATAATCTTGATCATTTTCTTGCCTCGTCAGCCGACGTATACCGATCCTTTTACTCCCGCCTTGCAGCCGAGCCTCCTGAGATAGCAGTGATTGAAGGCAACCGGGGCCTTTACGACGGACTGGACTCAGAAGGTACTACCAGTACTGCTTCTCTGGCAAAGCTGCTGCATACCCCTGTCATACTTTGCCTGGATTGCACCAAATCCACCAGGACCATGGCCGCGGTCCTGCTGGGATGTATTCGTTTTGACCCCGGCGTGGCGGTTCGGGGGGTGATCCTAAACCGTGTGGCCGGGAGTCGTCACGAAAGGATACTGCGCACCAGCATTGAACAGCATTGCGGGGTCCCCGTACTTGGCGCTATCCCAAAGCTTGATCCGGAGGACTTTCCGGAGCGTCATATGGGATTGATACCAACTCCCGAGCATGCTCTTGTAAACCGCGCCATCGAAACTGCGGCTGAGACAGTAAGCCGTCATGTGGATCTGGATGGCCTTTTCCAAACTGCTTCTACTGCCGGTCCCCTTCAGCCGCCTTCTTCAGTATTGGAGGAGGCCGAAAAAAGCGAGGACCGATTCTTCGATATCTCTCGGCCCATAAGAATTGGTGTAATACGGGATTCAGCATTTCAGTTTTATTATCCTGATAACCTGCAGGCCCTTGAGTCTGCGGGGGCTGAACTGGTTTTTGTCAGTCCGGTTTCCGATAAAGGGCTGCCTGAAGTAGATGCCCTGTATATAGGAGGCGGGTTTCCGGAGACCCATGCGGCAATGCTTGCGGACAATTCCGGCTTCCGGCGGTCTGTGAAAGCGGCTGCGGATTCGGGACTTCCGGTATATGCTGAATGCGGCGGGCTGATGTATCTCGGTGAGTCGTTGGTGCTGGATCGCTCCTACCCCATGGTCGGTGTACTGCCGATTGTATTCGGCTTCTCCCGAAAGCCCCAGGGGCATGGCTACACCCGGGTTTTGGTGGACCGGGAAAACCCTTATTTCCCGGTGGGTTCCGAGCTTCGCGGACACGAATTTCATTATTCCCGGATTCTGGAGTGGAAGGGAGAAACCGATGACATGGTCTTTGCTATGCAGAAAGGAAAAGGGGTGATCAACAGGCGCGACGGGGTCTGCAGGAATAACGTACTGGCAACCTATACCCATGTGCATGCCCTCGGTACACCGCAGTGGGCCCGGCTGCTGGTCCGGAGGGCTGCGGCACACGCATCATCTGCGGAGCGTTAAAAAAACCGGACGTAAAAAAACCGGACCCTGAAGCGGGCCCGGTTTTGCTTTCCGGTTTATTCTTGTTTTCTGTTTATCCCGGAGGCTGCTTATGCCTATTTTCTTTGCCTATCTTTCCGGCCTCGGATGGCATTCCGGGCATGCGGCTGGTCCGCCTTTTTCCTTGTGGCAGCCCATGCAGTTCTGATGGATGGCTTCGTAATAGTAGCCGATCTTTTCTTCTTCCCATTCTTCAGGGGACATCGAGGAATCGCGTTGGGGTCGGCCCTCCTTATCGTGGCAGGCAAAGCAGCTTTTTACTGAGCCTTCGTCCAGATCCGCTTCCTGTAAGGGGTTGCCCTCGTCATCGTGGTGGCATTCGCCGCAGCTCAGATCGTATTCTTCTGCATGGGTATTGTGATCAAAAGTGACAATTCCCATCCGGTGCTGCTTGAAGGCATCCTCGTTTTTCATTTTCATTACCCCGGGGCCGCTTTCTTCGTCTCCGGCCGTGTCCGCAGCGTGTATCCCGGCTGCCAGAAAAAGCATGCAGGCGCAGGCAACGGTTGCCGCCATCACCACTTGTTTCAGCTTTTTTGTCATACCACCCTCCTTATGATTTTCTACAGTGTTAAAATTTGCCACCGATTCCGTCCCTTTTTCAATCTAAAAGTTCCTTAGCAGCTCCGGCAAATCATGTCAACAAAAACTAAGGGGCTTTGGTCTTCGTATACAGCGCCTCTGCAAAGCCGGCCAGGACCGGGAATCCTTTGAGGAAAGGCTGTTTTTTCCCCTTGTTTTGTGATAAAAGCTCAGCCACAGCCGACTGCCGGGCAGAAGCAGATTTTTTAAAATCCAGCGTTTCGCGCCAGTCTCGGCCAAACATCTGAACTCTTAATAAGGACGAGGCATGATTACTTTGCTTGACTATGGCGCCGGCAATGTGCGCAGCGTGATTAATGCCATTGAAAAAGCGGGGGGGAGCGTCCGTGTGGCTGCAGGGCCCCGCGATATAGAAGTTGCGGAAAAACTGGTATTTCCAGGGGTTGGAAACTTCGGCAGCATGATGGAAGTGCTTGCTGAGAAGGGCTATATTCCCGTGTTGCAGGCCTATTTGCAAAGCAGTCGCCCGTTTCTGGGAATTTGTCTCGGGCTGCAGGCACTTTTTGAGAGAAGTGAGGAAGCTCCCGGCATTGCAGGCCTGGGATTTATCCCCGGCACTGTAAAGCGTTTCGCAACCAGCCTTTCGGTGCCCCATATAGGTTGGAACGGCATACGGCTGCACAAGCAAAGCCCACTGTTTAATGGCCTGAGCGGGGAGGAGAAGTTCTATTTCGTTCATTCTTATTATGTAGAACCCCTGGATCCTGATGTGGTGCTAACGCGGACACTATACGGACAGGACTTTGTCAGCAGCATTCAAACCGGCTGTATTGCGGCCACACAGTTTCATCCGGAAAAAAGCGGGGGCGCGGGTCTTAGTGTATTCCGCAATTTCGTCCGGCCGGGCAGGGGGCGGGCGCCCTCTGTTTCAGGGGCAAAAAAGACGCATCTGGCCAAACGCCTTGTGGCCTGCCTCGACGTTCGCGGCAACGACCGGGGCGATCTGGTGGTAACCAAGGGGGATCAGTATGACGTGCGGGAAAAAGGCGAGGTGCGCAACCTCGGCAAACCCGTTGATCTGGCCCGCCGCTATTACGAGGAGGGAGCCGATGAAATAACGTTTTTAAATATCACCGGCTTCCGCGATTTCCCTTTAAGGGATCTGCCGATGCTGGAGGTGCTGCGCCGCAGCTCCCGGCACGTATTTGTCCCCTTGACCATAGGCGGAGGCATTCAGGATTATACGGATCCGGACGGCAGGACTTATTCCGCGCTTGAGGTTGCGGCCGAGTACTTCAGATCCGGGGCGGATAAAGTTTCCATTGGCAGCGATGCGGTGCTGATTGCCGAGCAGTATCTGGCTGCAGGGGCGGCCAGAGGAGACAGTGCCATCGAGAAGATTGCGGGGGTCTACGGAAATCAGGCGGTGGTGATATCCATTGATCCGCGCAGAGTATATGTAAACAGCCCGGGGGAGGCTCCGGGCCATGCGATAGAAACTTCCGTACCGGGCCCGAAGGGGGAGCGCTGGTGCTGGTTTCAGTGCACATTGCAGGGCGGCCGTCAGGGACGAAATCTGGATGCGGTCACGCTTGCCAGGGTGTGCGAGAAGCTGGGGGCGGGAGAGATTCTGTTAAACTCTATTGACCGCGATGGAACCGGTGCCGGCTTTGATCTGGAGCTCGTCAATGAGGTTGCCGACACGGTGTCCATCCCTGTAATCGCCTCCAGCGGTGCGGGCAGCACCGCCCATTTTTATGAGCTTTTTACCAGAACCAGCGCGGAAGCTGCGCTTGCAGCAGGGATTTTTCATCGAAGGCAGGTCAGCATCGCCGCGGTGAAACAGTATTTGGCGGATGCGGTGGAAGTTCGCCTTGTTTGAGGCTGTGCCTCCCACGCCAGGCGCGCAGAGCGTGCCGGAAAAACAGAAGGCAGGACCTTCCCGTCCTGCCCGTATGGATGATGGAGATGTTTGGCGTTTTGCGCTACAGACGTTTGACGTTTACAGCCTGGGGGCCTTTGGCCGTATTTTCCACTTCAAAGGATACGCGTTCCAGTTCTTTCAAGCTGCGGAAGCCGTTTTCCTGAATGTTGGAGTAATGAACAAATACATCACCCTGTTCGTCGGTTTCGATAAACCCGTAACCTTTTTTGTCATTGAACCATTTTACTCGACCTTCCACGTTTAGCACCTCCTTTCCAGGGATTTTTACAACTATTCAGGTCAGCCTCCGGCGGTTGTCCAGAAGATTTCGCTAAAGCGAAAGGTCGAAGTCAACAGCCCCCGCATTACCTTACCGAGGTTGCACCTGGTGATCCATTTTCCCCTACAAATTAGTTTTTGTCAGATTAAATAAGATATCCGGAAGATGTCAATAAAAAATTGGGCATCGTTTTCGGAAAAGCGCTTTTCCAGTGGATTGGCAGAGTTCCTATTGGTTTGCCCCGGTTTCGGCTTCCTGCTTCTCTTCCGATTCCCCTGGCGGCTTGCGGCCGAATACTTTGGCACCGATGATACTGATTTCATAAAGGATCATCAGTGGTATCGACATCATGACCTGGGTCACCACATCCGGAGGGGTGAGAAGGGCGGAGCCGGCGAAAAAAAGGAGCAGCGCATACTTCCTGTTTTTCTTGAGAAAGGCCACGCTGACCAGGCCCAGCCTCGCCAGAAAGGTGATCACCAGGGGCAGTTCAAACACAAGGCCAAAGGCGAGCAATAGTTTTGTGGCAAAGCCCATGTATTCTTTCATCGAGGGCAGGGGGCGCAGATGCTCGGTGGCAAACCCAAGTAGGAATTTAAAACCGTAGGGAAAGACGATAAAGTAGCCGAACAGTGCGCCGCCCACGAAAAATACGGAGGAGATAAAAGCTATGGGAATTAACAGCCGCCGCTCCTTTTTGTACAGCCCCGGCGCCACGAACATCCAGAATTCGTACATGATGACCGGCATCGCAAGCATGATGCCGGCAAGCAGGGAAATTTTGAGGTAGGTGAAAAAGGCTTCGGGAATGCCGGTAAATATCAGGGTGTCTCCCCTGTCCATCACCCGGATCAGGGGGCGGGTCAGGATGAAAAACAGCTTCTCCTTGAAAAGGTAGGCAATCGCAAATCCCACAGCGATGGCAATGGCGCAGTGGATCAGCCGGTTTCTGAGTTCCTCGAGATGGACGGTGAACGGGAGCTTCTCGTTTTCATCCATCAATGCCGCCATCGTTTTTTTTACGCTTTGCCTGATCCGTCTCCGCTCCCTCCGGCTCATGCGGGGACGCTTCATTTCTGGCCTCCTGCTGCGAGGGGGCGGCGTCTGCCATTTCCTCTTTTTCGGAGGCGGATTTCTCAGAGCCGGTCCACGGGGCGTTTATGCTGCTTCGCACATCGTCTAAGGGCTTTTTGAACTCGTTGATTTCCTCGTCAATGTCCAGAGAGTCCCTGATTTCCTGGGTGGCTTTTTTAAATTCGTTAAAGGCCCTTCCAAGGGATCTGGCAAGGTCCGGCAGTTTTTTCGGTCCAATGACGACCAGTGCAACCGCCAGAATGACCAGCAATTCAGGCATGCCTATGCCGAACATAAATAATGGGCTCCTTTACAGCTATATGTTCATCCCTGCAGATGGCCGGCTATGTGAGCGGCTTCCGGAAAAATCAAGGCCTTGCAGGCTAGTTTGCAGGCATTGGTGCTGCCGGGCAGGCAGAACACGGCCGTCTGCCGGATAGTTCCTGCACAGGCCCGGGACAGCATTGCCGCTGAATCAATGGCTTCAAAACTGAGCTGGGCGAAAAGCGTTGCAAATGCGGTCATTTCTTTATCCAGCAAAGGTCTGACCGCCTCCAGGGTCACATCCCCGGGGCTTATTCCGGTGCCGCCGTTTATAAGCAACAGCTCCGGGGTCAGCTCTTCAATAATTTTTGTTGCCGTACGGGAGATTGCATTCTGCTCATCCGGTATCACCTTGTGGCAAACCACACTGTGGCCTTCCCGCCGGGCCTGCCGGTTCATCCAGTTTCCGCTGTCATCCTCCCCGGGACTTCTGCTTGTGGATACGGTGATGATAGCTACCCGCAGGTGACGGGGTGCTTGTTTTTTGTGCTCTTTATGGCTCATTGGAAATCAAATCCACCCGGTCCACGCCGTCGAATTCTGCAAGCAGCACATTGATTGCCTCATCCTGGCGTGTTCTGATATATTTGCCGGCGTAATTGGCCTGGATGGGAAGCTCCCGGTGGCCCCGGTCGATAAGTACCGCCAGCTCGATCCTGGACGGCCGCCCAAAGTCGATCAGGGCATCCATGGCCGCGCGGATTGTTCTGCCGGTAAAAAGTACGTCATCAATGAGAATGATGGGCTTTTCCTCTACCGAAAAGGAAATGTCGGTTCTGTGCACCACGGGGTGCTGGCTGATGCGCGTCCAGTCGTCCCGGTAGAGGTTGATATCCATGTCTCCGGCATCAAGATCCAGGGATTCAATCTTTTTTATTTTGGACCGGATTCGCCGGGCAAGAAACACCCCTCTTGTATGGATGCCCACCAGTGCGGCATCAGCAAGGTCTTTGCGGCTTTCAATAATTTCATAGCTGATCCGGGTGATAATCCGGTCCATGTCAGCTGCTTCCAGCAATGTCTGAGGGCTGTTCATAAATTCCGTCCCGAATTGCAGGCGTTGGGCCAATAATTTTTGATAGTTGCCCGGGAAGTCTTCCGCGATGTCATCCCAAACTGACTTTTTACGAAGCCATCAGTTTTAGCCATAAAATATAATCAGCCAAGAAGCAAGATCAGAATTTGCTGCAGAAGCGGCAGCTCTTGATTTTGCCGCTGTTTTTTTCTATAGCAGAAAAGAGAAAATCCCACCCATCCCGAGCAGGGATGCCAACAGGGGAAAGGCCATGAGAGGCACAGATACAGCCTGCAGCGGTGTTATCCTGGCCGGCGGCAGGAATCAGCGATTTGAGGGAAAAAACAAGTCCTTTCTTCGTATCGGCGGCCGCCGGATTATAGACAGGATCTATGAGGTCTTTGCTGCGGTGTTTGCCGAAATTATTATTGTGACAAATGATCCCGGCGCCTATCTGGAGTTTGACGCTACAATTGTAAGCGATGTGTTTTCGGTAAGGAGTTCGCTGACCGGCATCCATTCCGGACTTTTTTATGCGGCAAATCCGTTTATTTTTGTAGCCGCCTGTGATATTCCGTTTCTGCAGGAGCGCTTGGTTCGGCTGGTCCTGGAGCATGTCGAGGCAAATGCCGGGGTGGTGATTCCGCAGACAGAGGCAGGACTTGAACCTCTGTGCGCGGTTTACGCCAAAAGTTGTCTGCCGGTGGCAGAGCGCTGCATCCGGAATGAAGTCTTTAAGATCCGTAGTTTTTTTAAGCCGCTGCGTGTGGTGCAGATTCCTGAAAAGACGCTGCGGCGGGCCGACCCGGAGCTTGGCTCGTTTTTCAATATCAATACCCCTGCCGACCTGGCCCGTGCCGGAAGCTGGGCGGATCATCAGGCAAACACTTCCCGGGAGGAAAATCGGTGATTTCATGTCTGTCAGCCAGATGATTGAGCAGATAAAACAGAGCCGCGATGCCGGGGGAATCGGCATGATCCTGACACATGTAGGTCTTGTAAGGGACTTTTCAAGAGACGGCAGAGCTGTTTCAGGTCTTCGCGTGGAGGTTGACCGGCAGGAGCTGGCACGGGTGCTTTCCCGGGAGAAAAAGGCTCCGGGCATTTTCGATATCCGTGTGGAAATAGAGCAGGACAAGGCGCTTTGCGTGGGCGATGAGATTATGCGGCTGGTGGTTGCCGGAGATATCCGGGAGCATGTTATACCGGCGCTTGAGCGCACGCTTTCCGCGATTAAGGAGACAGTCACCCACAAGACGGAATACTGAAGGAGAATGGAGATGGCTGAGTTTTCCCATTTGGACGACCAGGGCCGGGCCCGCATGGTGGATGTGGGGGAAAAGCCTTTCAGCCGCCGCAAAGCGGTGGCCCGGGGGCGTGTCTATATGCGCCGGGAGACCTATGAGCGCATTGTCAACCAGAGCATTGCCAAAGGTAATGTGCTGGAGGCCGCACGTATAGCCGGCATCATGGCAGGCAAAAAAACCCCGGATTTTATTCCCCTCTGCCATCCCCTGCAGATTCAGCAGATTCGTCTGGATTTTACCCCCGAGTCAGGGGGAGCCGAAGGCCCCTGCATCCTGATTCAGGCCGCTGCCAGGGTCTATGCCCAGACCGGCGTGGAAATGGAAGCCCTTACAGCCGTATCCGTGGCCGCTCTGACCATCTATGACATGTGCAAATCCGTGGACAGGGAAATGATGATCTCGGGGATCTGCCTTATGGAAAAGTCAGGGGGGAAAAGCGGCGTCTATACCAGGCCGCAGGATGCCCCCGGAGGCCGGCAGGAAATCGGTTAGGCCAGAAGGCGTTTATGCAGCCATGGATGATCTACAGCCTCTACGTTGCCTCCGGGCTTGCTGCAGGCGGCATGATAGCCTGGTTTGCAATCCGCTCAATGTATATGCGGCGCTTGATGCAGGACAAGATCACCGGCCTGCAAAACACACTTGCAGAACGGGAAAAGGAGCTCTCCGGGCTCCGGGAACAGAAAACCCGCGATCAGAAGCGAATCAGCGAACTGGAGACCAGCCTGGAGAAGGAGCAGGCCGCTGCTCAGGAAAAGGCATCCATGATCGAGGAGGTTAAAAACCGGATGGCCGATTCCTTTCAGGCCATGTCCGCCCGGGCCCTTGCCGAGAACAACCACTCTTTTATGGATCTTGCCGGCAGCACCCTTTCCAGCTACCTGGAACAGGCAAAGCAGGAGCTGAAAACCCGGGAAAAAGCGGTCAATGAAACTGTCCAGCCCATAGCCGATGCCTTAAACAAATACGATCAGGAAATCCGGGCCATGGAGCGCAGCCGGGAAAAAGCCTACGGAGAGCTCTCGCAGCAGGTCGTATCGCTTGTCCGGACGCAGACCGAGCTGCAGCGCGAGACCGGCAAGCTCGTCAACGCCCTGCGCATGCCCCATGTCCGCGGCCGGTGGGGAGAGCTCACGCTGCGCCGGGTGGTGGAGATCTCCGGCATGCAGAACCGCTGTGATTTTTACGAGCAGGTTGCAAGCCAGGGCAGCTCCGGGGTTATGCGGCCGGACATGGTGATCCAGCTTCCCGGAGACCGCCGGGTGGTTGTGGATTCAAAAGTCCCGATCGCTGCCTACCTTGATTCGCTGGAGGCTGAAACGCGGGAGTCGGGCGAGGCTCTGCTGGATCGCCATGCCGGCCAGGTGCAGAGCCATGTTCAGAAGCTGGCCCGAAAAAATTACTGGGCGCAGTTTGCCCCCACTCCGGAGTTTGTTGTGCTTTTTATGCCGGGCGAGAATTTTTTTAGTGCAGCGCTCGCCAGGATGCCCGGGCTGATCGAGGAGGCGGCCGATAAAGGCGTGATCCTGGCTACTCCCACAACCTTGATATCCCTTTTAAAGGCAGTGGCCTACGGCTGGAAGCAGGAGACAGCCGCTGAGAATGCCCGGGCGGTAAGCGAGGCGGGAAGTGAGCTGTACAGCCGCCTGCACGCCATGGTAGGCCACGTTAACAAGCTTGGCCGTGACCTGGACCGGTGCGTGGCCACATTTAATCAAACAGTGGGCTCCATGGAAAAGCGGGTGATGCCTGCGGCAAGGCGGCTGCAGGAGACGGGTGCGAACTTTACCGACGGGAAGCCGCTTGCAGAGCTCTCCCCCCTTGAGGAAAAACCCCGGTGCATGAAAGACGAGGCGGAAGATGAATAGCGGAGGCAGAAGCTTTGGCCCCGCGGCGCCTCACCTTATTGTGCTGGCTGCCCTGCTTGCCGCAGCCCTTTGCACAAACGGAGCTCTGGCTGTCGAGGCTGCGGGGGAAGCGGCTCCGGCAGAGTCCGTTCAGGCGGCGGCAAAAACGGGGAAAGTCCCCGGAGACGGGGTTTTTTTCTCCCGGCCGGGCCATCCGGACATTTGCGACGACCTGGGACTTTCCCTCCTTGATGAGGCCATAAGGGAAAGCCTGGACTTTTTTGACAAGCTTCCGCCGGATCGGGAGTATAGCTTCTGCGGCCGCAGTTATACAGCAGCCAGCTATAAGCGGCTGCTTTCCCGTTTTGCCGCGTTTGTGGAAAACGAGCCCTCGCGCGAAGCCCTGCAGGACTGGGTGGAGAAAAATTTTATCGTCTGTGCGGCCGGAGCTGAATCAGGTGTTTTGTACACCGGCTACTACATGCCGGTGTTAAGCGCCAGCAGGGAACCGACGGGCCGCTACCGGCATCCTGTCTACAGCCGGCCGGATGACTTGATTACGTTCCGGCCGGCGGATTTTTGTGAAAACTGTCCGGAAAAAGAAATGGCCGGCAGACTCAGCGGGGGCAGGCTGGTGCCCTATTATTCGCGGAAAACCATAGAAGAAAGTGGAGTGCTTGAGGATACGGCAGAGCCCATTGTATGGATGGATGATCCGGTGGATCTGTTTTTTTTGCATATACAGGGATCTGCCATGGTGCGGCTGCGGGAGGGGGGACTTATTTCCGTCCGGTATGCCGCCTCCAACGGCCGCCCCTATAAAAGCATCGGCAAATACATGATAGATTCGGGAAAAATCTCCAAAAAAGATCTTACTATGGGCTCTCTGCGCGGCTATCTGCAGGCGCATCCGCAGGAGCGCCGGCATGTCCTGGCACAGAACCCGCGCTATATTTTTTTTCAAAAGGCGGAAGGCGGGCCCCGGGGATCTCTGGGACAGGATCTGACGCCGGGGCGCTCCGTTGCCATGGACAAGCAGTATTACCCGCCCGGCGTGCTCGCCTGGATCCGGAGCCGAAAGCCCGTGCCCGGTCGCTCCGGGAGCAATGTTAGCTGGCAGCGCTTTTCCCGTTTTGTGCTGCACCAGGACAGCGGCGGCGCCATTTGCGGCAGCGGCCGGGTGGACATCTACTGGGGCGGCGGCAGCCATGCAGCGGCTGCCGCCGGCCGGATGAAGGAGCCCGGAAGCCTCTATATCCTGCTTCCCAGGCAGGGGCAATGAGTCGCCCGGCACCGCTTCAGGAAGCGTCCCATCCGCCCTTTTGGCGCAGTTCTTCGGTGATGGCTTGTGCCTTCTCAATAAGGGCCATGGCATCGACCTTGCCCGTCTTGTTCAGGGGAAACTGCTGGTCCTCGGGCCAGAATGCGACATGGAGGGGGCGCTTGTAGGAGGCGATGTTTTTGCAGTAGTCCAGGACTTCCTCTTCCGAGAGGCTTTCTCCGGCCCTGGGCTTTACAAAGGCGAATACGCCGTCATCGTATATGCGGTGGGGTACGCCAACCACCTGGGCCTCGCTTATTTTCGGGTGCCGGGACAGGAAGTCGGTGACCTCGTCGGGAAATACCAGGTAGCCTTTAGGCTTGATCACGAATTTGCGCCGGCCGGTGTCGGCAAACACGATGCAGTCGTTTTCCGGCGTAATATCCGCCCAGCGCATGATATAGTCCGGAAGCAGGGGCAGCTTCCATTTGCCGTCAAAATTGGCATTTCTGCGTTTTGTCTCCATAAGTCCTCCCTGGATACTGGATAAGTGATATTATCAGGCTCGGTTTAGGCCAAAAAAAGTATTCTATGGCACGGTTGTGAGTTCAAGTCAACCGCATGTTCTGCCTCTGCACGGTGTCAGGCCGTCCCGCGGAGGTTATCGGTTTTGGGCCGTTTTTTTCAGGCTTGCCAGCATAAGGAGCCCGCCTGCGGCTGCAATGCCGCCGCTCAGGGCAAAGAGCGGCCGGGCGCCGATTATGTCAAAGAGATAGCCGTTTAAAAAAAAGCCGGACATCATGCCCAGGCCGTAGGTGACGGCATTGTTTACCGCCTGGCCAAGTGTCTTGGCCTCTGCTGGGGTGAGCCTGTCTATATAGAGGATGCTTGCCACATGGAAGGCCCCGTAGGTAAAGGCATGCAGAAGCTGGGCGAGCAGGATCGGCACTGCGGAGGCGGCGAAAAACAGCACAAACCAGCGCAGCCCGGCTGCGGCAAAAGAGCCGACCAAAACGTGCTCGTAGGAAAAACGGCGAAAGATCCGTTGGGAATTGATCATGACAAAAATTTCCGCAATCGAGGCAAGCGCCCAGGTGATCCCGATGAATGCGCTGTTAAATTCCAGGTTTTCCATGTGGATGGAGAAAAATCCGTAATAGGTGCCGTGGCTGAAAAGCATCAGAAAGGCGGCGGTCAGAAAAACCAGGACACGTCCGGAGCAGAGAGTGCGGGCGCCTGCGGAGAAGGGGGGCTTGTCCTCCGCCGGAGAAGCCTGCGGGAGCCGTACGGCCATGAAAAAAAAGAGGATTTTACCCGCCAGGATAAGCAGCAGGATAATGTGGGTGGAAAAGAGGTCAATGGCGCGGCCCACGATTACAACGGTCAGTATGAAGCTGATGGAGCCCCAGGCGCGCAGCCGGCCGTACTGGTCCTTCTGATCGCCAAGAAGATCCATGGAAAACGATTCCAGAAAGGAGATGATCGGCGCGTGAAAGATGCCGTATATCACGGTAATGGCAAGCATGGGGTAAAAATCGGTGGTCAGCAGGTAAAAGGCCCATACGCCCATGCTCACTGTGGTGCAGAGTACGTATATCGGCCGGCGTATAAGAAAACGGTCCGCAAGAGCTCCCCATACAAGTGGAAACAGGGCCGTGGCAAATGTCCGGATCGAGGAGAGTACCCCTATCTGGAAGCCGGAGAAATCCAGGTGATAGCAGTACAGGTTGAAATAGGGCAGGTAGATGCCCAATATGCCGAAGTAGAGAAAATACTGGGGGGCCAGCACCGCCTTGGCCGAACGCATCAGGTCCTCCTAAACCAGAATCTCCGTATACACAGAAATATCCGGGCAAGCCGCCCTCCGGTGCTTCATCAGGTATCCTCCCGGTTTAAGTGCTCGGCCTCTGCGGCATCTTTTCCCAGTATTACAGCCAGCCAGCGGGTTTCTTCATTGCTGGCAAGGCCGATTTTTACAATCATGGTAAGCGGCACTGACAGCAGCATGCCCACAGGTCCCAGCACCCAGCCCCAGAAGACCAGGGAGAGAAAGACCACAAGGGTGGACAGCCCCAGCCGGCCGCCCTGCAGGCGGGGCTCGACCAGGTTGCCGATGGCCGCATTAATAACCAGATAACCGGCTGCGGTCAGGGCCGTGTGCAGGGGGCCAAGCTGGACAAGGGCCAGCAGCACCGCAGGGACTGCAGCAATGATGGAGCCGATATTGGGCACGTAGTTTAAAATAAAGGCAAAAAGACCCCACAGAAGGGCATAATCCACCCCCAGAGCGGCCAGCCACAGCCAGACCAGAAGGCCGGTCACCAGGCTTAAAAGGGTTTTTAAGGCCAGATAGCGGTTTACGCTTTCCGTAAACTGGCTGAAATTTGCAAGCGATTTTTCCGGCGCCTTGAGAGCCGCCCGGATTTTGTCCGGAAAGCCCGCAGCCTCAAGAAGAATGAAGATCACAGTGAGAAGAATCAGAAAGGCATTGGTCAAAACGCCGCCAAGCGCGGTAAGGGTTTTTCCTGCCATCTGCATGGCGGTTGCCGGGTTTAAGTGCTTGCGCACCATTTGATCGGTCAGCTCGATGCCCATATTGTTTAACCACTGCTGGGCATAGGCGGACTTGGCAACAAGCATTGCTCTGTACCGCGGCAGATCATTGGTGAACTCGTTGATGGAGCTTCCCACAAAGCGGGTAAGGAGATAGCCGACCGCAAGCATGAATGCTATTATCAGCAGAATGGCGACAATGGTGGGCACTTTTCTGCGCTGCAGCCAGAAGAGCGCGGGAGTGAAGATGATGGCAATAAAAATGGCCAGGAAAAAGGGCACCAGGATATCCGCCGCCGCCTTCATCCCCGCCACAATGACAACAAAGCAGGCGCCGGTGATCAGAAATACGGCTGCCTGCGGAATTTCGCGTCCCTGTTGTGCCTGCATGGGTAAGAGCCTTTCTTTCCGGTTTACAGTCACCTGTAACAGAAAAGCGGCGCCCCGAAAAGCCTTTGGGTTCCCTTGACGTCTTTTTTTCTTTCTCCTATGCTTAATTTATAATGTTTTACACAGGGTATTGAAGAAGCAAGGGGGGCGCTTATGCGATTTAAGGCAATTTTTTGGGCCGTATTGATGCTGGGGCTTATGCTTTCCTTTGGCTCGCAACCGGCATTCTGCGAAACCTGGGTGGTAAAAGAGATACTTGAGAAAAGACCCGGGCAGCCCAACCGGTCGGATTCTTCTATCGAATGTTTTTATGACGATGCCTGCAACCGGGTGCGGGAGGAGACGGATCACCGCAATGACGACTCCGTGGATGTGATTTCCTACATGGAGTACAATGAGCAGCAGCAGATGACTGAGAAGCGTATATACAACAATGCCGATGGCACAATAGAGGGGGTTTATTTATTTTACTATGATGATGCCTCCGACAATTATACCAAAAGAGAGTACGACTTCGAAAATGACGGCAGCATCGATTCCGTGTGGCGCTATGAGTATGATGCAAAGGGCAATAAAAAACGCATCGAGAAGGACCA
>JAWOFF010000132.1:0-5489 GCA_046482325.1 Desulfosalsimonadaceae bacterium | reverse complement strand
GGCGAGTTTTACTGTATATCCTTCTCTGCGAAGTTCTTCTGCGATCAACTCCCGGTGATCCCCCTGAATTTCGACCACACCTTCCTTTACAGTACCACCGCTTCCGCACCTGGCTTTCAGACGCTTGCCGAGCTGTTTCAGAGCGTCGCCTTCAAGCGCAGTCCCTGTGATAAGGGTTACACCCTTGCCTTTACGGCCCTTGGTTTCCCTGCTGACCCGCACGATACCGTCGCCTGCCGGAGGCTTGGATTGATTCTGTTTGCAACTGCATTTTTTCAGGGGCTTTCCGCATGCGGGGCACAACCCGCCCGCCCCTGATGAATACACAAGCCGGCTGTTCGCATCTTGATTCCGCGTCATAGGCCCTGGCCTTTATCCTTCTGACATCTTACGCAGGCTTGACAAAAACCGCGATTTTTCCCACAAAACTTTTAATAAATATAAGCCTCCCTCCGATAAGCGTCAAAAAATGTACAGAAAAAAAGACATTTTCCTGAATTTCTTTGACCCGGCAGCCCGAACTATGAAAGTATGAGAATTTAAAATGCTCAGTTTAGTCAAGGTTAAAGCATTTTTATAAGAAGGGCGGCCAATGAACAAAACTGCTGCATCCCGCTCTGTCCTTTTCCGGGACCTGCCTTCCCATCACCTGGAAGCAGTTGCAGCCATTTCCGTGGAAAAGCGGGTGGAGAAAAACGAACTTATCTTCGCGGAAGGAGATCAGGGCAAGGGCTTCTACATTGTAGAAAACGGTCAGGTAAAAATCTACAAACTATCTGTGGAGGGAAAAGAGCAGATTCTGCACATATTCGGCCCCGGCGAGCCCTTTGGCGAAGTGCCGGTATTTTCCGGGGACGTGTTTCCCGCCTCTGCTGAAGCAGTTGAGAAAAGCCTGCTCCTGTATTTTCCAAGGGACCGCTTTATAGGCCTGATCACCGAGGATCCAACGCTTGCGCTTAACATGCTGGCCGTACTTTCCCGGAGGCTGCGCCAGTTTACCCTGCAGATCGAGAACCTCTCCCTGAAAGAAGTTCCCGCCCGCCTTGCCGGCTATCTGCTGCTGATGGCCGAAGAGCAAAAAAACCGCAGCGAAATCACCCTCCACATTTCAAAGGGCCACCTGGCCAGCTTTCTGGGCACCATACCAGAGACGCTTTCCCGGATTCTCAGAAAAATGAGCGAACAGGGCCTGATCCTGGTTGACGGCAAAAAAATTCAAATAAGCGACTACGATGCACTGGAAATGCTGGCGGAGACCGGCAGAATAGAGGCGACGAAGTTATCAGTTCTGAAATAATAAATGTATTTGTCATATCTGAAATAATAAATGTATTTGTCATACTTTCCGTATATGGTAAATTTAGAAAGTGCTTTATTATTCACATTTTCACAAGCATACTGCCTGAATCATGAAATATCAAAAGACCGCCTGCTCCCTGCGCCCCACTAATATAGAAAAACTGGGAGAGGTGCCCTGGGGGACGCACTGCTGTCTGCTCTATGACGCTCCAGCCGCACTCTGCCGCATCCTCGTGAATTTTTTTCAGGCAGGACTTGAATCGAATGAATACTGCCTGTGGCTCACCTCCGGGGTTGTATCACGGCAGATTGCCGAAAATGCGCTGCAGCAAACCGACTGCAGCGGCCGGATCGAAATATGCTCCACTATTAACGGCTGTGCCCACGCCGAGTCATTTGATCCTCAAACTGCCGTGAACAATTGGCTCAGGCAGGCAAACAAAGCTATAGAAGCTGGCTATAAAGGTTTTCGCCTGGCAGGTGATCCCTTCATGCCCTCCCTCATGGACCGCCGCATCTTCCTCGACTATGAAACCCTTTTCGACAGGGCTATCAAAGATTATCCAATTATCGCTCTCTGCATCTACCCCGTGCAGCAATGCAGTCCGGCAGATATTGCCTGCTTAAGCAGCAGGCACCACTACACTCTTATTGCTGAAAACGGCACACTAGAGATTAGCGGGAACCCTGACAGGAAAGAACTGGCAGGGGCTGTGAAAAGCAGCCGGGAACTTTTCCACAGCCTGGTGGACCCCAACCCTGATGCCATGTTTATTGTAGACATGAACGGGCGCATCCAGTTTGCCAACAGAGCGGGGGAAAATCTGTTCGGTAAAAGCCATAAACAACTGAAAAACCAGAACTTCCCCTTCAGCTATGACTGTGGCAAAGCAACTGAGGTGGAACTTACAACCCCGGAAGGCGCCTCTTTTACCGGAGAACTGAGAGCTGCTGAGACAATATGGGAGCAGTACCGCGCCAGGATAGTGACCATCGGGGATATTTCGGAACGAAAGACAGCGGAGCTGATCCTGGAAAAACAGCAGCAGGAGTTGTCTGCCATCTATGAAAACTCTCCGAATCCTATGCTGCTTATGGACAAAAACTTGCAGATCAGAAAAGCCAATACCGCCGCGCTGCGGGCTGCAGGCCGGTCCAGGAATGAAATCCTCGGCATGCAGGCCGGTGAAGCCCTGCGCTGCATCCATGTACTGGACAGCCCCAGCGGAGGCGGATTTGGGAAGCCCTGTGAAAACTGCATCTTACGCAACACTATTCTGGACACCCTCCAGAGCGGCAGAAGACACAAACAGCTGCCCGCTGAGCTCACACTCCGCCAGGAAGGCCTGAAGCAACACTATCACTACCGTATCTCCACCATTCCCCTGCAAATCGACGAGTGGATGGTGCTTGTCTGCTTCGAGGATATAAGCGCCCTCACCAACACCCTGAAATCTCTCAGAAACAGCGAGGCCCGCATCAGGAGCGTTTTTCAGGCCGCTCCCGTGGGCATTGGAACGGTGGTCCCCAGGACGGAAAACGGCGAAATCGTATCCCGCGATATATGCGATGCGAACGAACACTTATGCCGGATATTGGGATACAGCGAGGAAGAGATGCGGGGATTGGAGTCCAGAACGCTGTATGAGTCGCATGAGGAATATGTCCGCATCGGAAAGGAGCTGTATTCACAGGTAAGAGAACACGGCATGGGAAAGGTGGATACACGCTGGGTGCGAAAAGACGGCAGCGTCATTGACATCCATCTCTCCATGGCCCCATTCAACTCCTATGACTGGTCAGGCGGCCTAAGCTTTACCATCCTGGATGTCACCCGCCTCAAGGAGGCAGAGGCCGAGCAGAAAAAGCTGGAAAACCAGCTCCGGCAGTCCCAGAAGATGGAGGCCATTGGACAGCTGACAGGCGGAATCGCCCATGACTTCAACAACCTCCTGCAGATTATTAACGGCTACGGGGATATGATAAAAGAGGAGATCCCGGCCGATCACACGCTGCGCCCCTCACTCGACGAGATCCTCAATGCCGGCAGCCGTGCCGCGGATCTGGTTCTGCAGCTTCTGGCCTTCAGCAGGCAGCAGGTTATGAAAATGGAGTATCTAAATATCAATGACCTGATCCACAACCTGGCCAAGATGATCCGGCGTATCATCGGCGAGCACATTAAATTTGAATTTATCCGGGGGCGCAACCTGGGCCTTGTCCGCGCTGACGCCGGGCAGATCGAGCAGGTGATCATCAATATATGCATCAACGCCCGCGACGCCATGCCGGAAGGCGGCAGGCTCATGATCGAAACATCCAATGTATTTATAAACGGCGAATACTGCAGAACCCACCTTGACACCTCACCGGGTCGTTATGTGCTGCTCTGCATTTCCGATAACGGTACAGGCATGGATCAGGAGACGCAAAACCGGATATTCGACCCCTTCTTTACCACAAAGGAAACCGGCCAGGGCACAGGCCTCGGGCTTTCGACGGCTTACGGCATCATCGCCCAGCATGAAGGTAACATCAATGTATACAGTGAACCCGGACGGGGCACCCTGTTTAAAGTCTATCTGCCGGTAGTGGAAAGGCGGGCAGCGGAGGTCGGACGCGAATTCCCGGAAAAGGCTGAAGGCGGAGATGAAACCATTCTGGTGGCAGAAGATGACCAGATGGTGAGAGAACTCATGCAGACCATCCTGGAGCGCAACGGCTATACTGTTTATACGGCAGAAGACGGTGTGGCGGCGGTGGAACTCTTTACCTCCCTTACAGAACAGATTGACCTGGCCATTGTTGACGTCGTAATGCCCAAACAAAGCGGAAAGGCTGTGTATGACAGGCTGAGACAAATCAAGCCTTCCCTTCCGGTGCTTTTTGCAAGCGGCTACAGCGAAAACGCCATTCACACCAACTTTATCCTTAAACAGGGACTGGAACTTTTACAAAAGCCCTTTGCCTCGGGAGATCTGCTCAACAAAATCCGGGATCTGCTGAACCGCCCTGAATAGAGGCACGGATTCTGCTGCTTTAAATAATGATGCTCTCGTAAAAAGTCAGTTTGGGAAGGAAAGCCAGTTGATTCAGGAAGAGTTTATCGGTATACGCAAGCAGCTGGATAAAACCCAGCAGCAGATGGCGCGGCTGTTGGGCACCTCGGTCAAGGCGGTACGAAGCTATGAGCAGGGCTGGCGCTCCATCCCTGCTCATGCCGAACGACAGAGCCTTTTTCTGCTCTTTTTAAAAAAAGGGGATCACAAGCATGAGCGCCCATGCTGGGAAATTCTGGACTGCCCTCCCGTTCTCAGGCTGCACTGTCCGGCATGGGAATTTCACGCCGGCGCTATCTGCTGGTTCATAAACGGCACCATCTGCGGCGGCATGGTGCAGCCCAACTGGGCTGAAAAAATCAAAATGTGCAGAAACTGCCCGGCGTTTCCGCCCGTATTGAAAAACGCATTACTCTTTTGAGCAGAGGCGCCCCCCGTTTCCACCCGTTTTATCAAGCTTTCTCCGAAAGCTTACTGACCGATCCCTCACCCGCCGGGAGAACAGGCCGGCGGTTTGAACCCGCCGCTTCCTGTGGGTATGCCACTGGGCCGGATGCCGCAGGCGGATATCTTCTTCTTCACCTTATCCGATTGGCACTTCGGACACTTGGGATAACTTGTATCAGATAAGGACACCAACTCCTCAAACTGGTGGTTGCACTGCTCGCAGACAAACTCATATATAGGCATACATATCTCTCCTGTCTATTACTTGCTTACAAATCGATATGGACAGCAAACCATCTTTTTAAAAGTAATAATATAGATCAGCCAAGGCCCAAAGTCAAGGCAGGCAAAGCCTGCTTTTCCGTGCGGAAGCGGCGGCGCAAAACCCCGGGCTGCCAAAAAACATCATGCCGAAGAACAACCCTTGTTTGCATATTGACATCTTACGCGGCCCGTGCTAATAAAATTTTTGTTATTGACTCGCGGGGTGTAGCGCAGTCTGGTAGCGCACTTGCATGGGGTGCAAGGAGTCGCAGGTTCAAATCCTGCCGCCCCGACCAGAGATTTCAAGGGCTTACGGTCGATCCGGAGTCCTTTTTTTATGTCGTTTTTCCACAGGGGGCCACATAGGAGGCCAGATTTTTTCTTCTTGGCGGACAACAAAAAAAAGCCGGATGAAAAACC
>JAWOFF010000156.1:0-8999 GCA_046482325.1 Desulfosalsimonadaceae bacterium | reverse complement strand
GGCAGGCGCCGCACTATATATACAAGCTTGCGCTCGCCTCCGGTCTCTTCAGGGAGCTGCTCCTGAGCAAAACCCTGAGCGTGCTGAAGCGCCGGAGGGCGGGTGAGCTTTTTGAGAACCTGCCGGAATGAAGCGGGCGGCGGCTTAATCCTTTTGAAAATACAACACCAGGCTTTTGCCAAGCACCGGGTTCAGCAGGGCGTTAAGAGTCCTGGTGATCCGGGGCTTTCTCATGATATCCCATGTGAGAAGGTGATGATAGCCGTTCACAGCGGCCGAATCTTCCCGGGTGGGGCCGACCCAGCATTTGAGCCACCAGTAGGGGGTATGCAGGCTGTGGGCAAAATGGGCGGAAAGAAAGCGGGCACCCGCATTTTCAAACAGAGCCCGTATAGTTTTTTTACGATAGATCCGTACATGCCCGCCGTTTACAGAATAATACTGGCTGGAGAGCTTCCAGCAGAGTTTTTCGGGATACCAGCGCGGCACACTTGCCACAAGCATGCCGCCAGGCTTTACAATCCTCATCAGCTCACGGGCAGCCCGCCTGTCTTCCGGAATGTGCTCCATCACCTCGCTGCATATTACAAGATCAAAACAGGCGTCGCAAAAGGCGAGTTCCGTGATGTCGCCGGCAGCAACCGCCCATGAACCCCCGCCGTGAGCCCCCATGGCCTCGTGGTACCTAAGGCGCTCCCTTGTCTCGCAGACATCGGCATAACTTGCATCCATGCCGATCACACTGACCCCTTCCATTTCAAACATCCGGCAGGCGTGCCTGCCGCAGCCGCAGCCGATATCCAGTATCCGATCGCCAGGGAACACCCTGATGCGGTCGCAATCAATGGTAATCATGTTTTCCCCTGTCCGGCTTTTTGCCGTATAACTTTGTAATAAGCGGCAACTGTATTTTCTGCTGCCGCCTTCCATGTCAGGTGTCTGTGGACGCGCAGGTAGCCGGCCTCGCTGAGCCTGCGGGCGTACTCCGGATTATCCAGGACCGAGGCGAGGGCTTTTGCTATTGCACGGGAGTCAGCCGGGGGAACCAGGACCCCCGCGTCCCCCACAACTTCAGGAAGAGCACCGCCTGTGGTGCTGATTACCGGCACACCGCAGGCCATGGCCTCCCCGGCGGGCAGGCCGAAGCCCTCGTATACCGAGGGAATAACAGCCGCCGCAGCCCTTGCGTACTGGCGCACAAATTCGGCGTAGCTGATGCGGCCGGTAAACCTCACCAGATTGCCGATGCCAAGACTCTGGATCCGTTTAACCACCATTCCCTTTTTTTTGGGAGTGCCAACCACAACCAGCAGGATATCGCGTTTTTTTGCAATTTCTGCAACCGCATCCAGCAGGTATGTCAGCCCTTTTAACGGCGTATCAGCACTGTTTGTGACAATAATCCGGTTTTTTTCCCGCTCGATTCCGTCAATGGGATAGAAAAGCTCGGTGTTGATGCCGTTGGGGATTATGGAGAAACGCTCCGGGTCCACCCGGAATTGCCGGCAGATGTCTTTTCTGGCGCAATCGGAGACGGTAATGATGTGCGGCAGGGTCCGTGCGACACGCTTCTGCATGCCAAGGAAAGAGTACCAGCGCAGCTCTTTTAGCTTCTGCCACAGATGGGGAGCTGATCTGACGGCGATTCTGCGGTCCACGGTAATGGGATGATGGATGGTGGCAAGGGTGGGGAGCCGTTTTTTTATAGAGCAGAGCCCGTAGCAGAGGCTCTGATTGTCGTGGATTACGTCGTAGCGGTACCTGTGGCGAGCTATGTACCGGGCCGCCCGGAGACCGAAGGTAAAGGGCTCGGGAAAGCCCATAGTCGAGATTCCAATCCACTCCGTCAGATTGATGGGGTCTGTGAGCTCCTCTGCCCTTGGAAGACGGAAGGGGTTTTGCGGATCATAGAGGTCCAGGCTGGGCAGCCTGATCAGGTTTGCCCCTGAATTCAGCTCCGGGTAAGGAGGGCCGGAGACCACGTCCACGCGATGGCCGAGTTGCACGAGTGCACTGCTTAGATTCCGGATGTATCCTCCCTGGCCGCCGCTGTGCGGGTTGCTGCGATAGCCCAGAAGGCATATGCGGAGAGGACGCTTTTCCATTTTGGTATTTGACGGCATGGGGTTTTTTATTTATAAACAAATCCAGAGGAGATTCGGGATCAAGGCTGCCTGATCGTTTCCTGCGCGATCTTTGCAGTCATCCATACTGTTTGCCTGCTTCTCTCGTCAAGGCTTTTTGCCCGGGCGGTGCTCCGGCATTGCCGGATATGCATTGGCCAAAATCTGCAGCCCCTTTTCTGAGGCTGCATTTATCACCTGCTGAAGGATTTATGGAAGAGTTTCTCTCTGTTGACATAGGCGCGGGCCTTAAACTGCAGAACCCGGTGATGACAGCATCCGGAACCTTTGGATTCGGCCGTGAATTTGCTCCCCTGGTGGATTTGAACCAGCTTGGAGCGGTTATTGTGAAAGGCCTTTCAAGAAAACCCTCTGCCGGCAACGCTCCGCCGCGGATTGTGGAAACGCCCTGCGGGCTGCTAAACGCCATAGGACTCGAAAATATCGGCATTGAAGCCTTTATCCGGGACAAACTGCCTTATCTGCAGCAGTTTTCAACCGCCGTCCTCGTTAACGTGTATGGAAAAACGCCCGAGTCTTATGCTGATGTTGCCGCCATTTGTGAGGCCCGTGAGGCCATCCACGGGCTGGAAGTCAATATTTCCTGCCCCAACGTGACTGCGGGCGGCGTAAGCTTCGGTGTGGATCAGCAGGCTGCTGCGGAGGTGGTCAGTGCTGTACGGGAGCAAACGAGCAAGCCGCTTATCGTCAAGCTCTCGCCCAATGTCACCGATATTGTTTCTATTGCTGAAGCCGTGGTTTCAGCGGGTGCTTCCGCGGTCTCGCTGATAAACACCATTACCGGCATGGCAGTGGATATCCATTCCCGCAGCCCCGCTCTGGGCAATATCACCGGCGGACTTTCCGGGCCTGCGATAAAACCGGTTGCGCTGCGGATGGTTTGGCAGGTAGCCTGCGCCGTTGATGTACCGGTTATTGGAATCGGCGGCATCACAACATCCAGTGACGCTCTGGAATTTCTCATTGCCGGCGCGACAGCGGTTCAGGTGGGAACCGCCAATTTTACCAATCCGCGGGCCACGATGGAAATCATCGATGGCATCAGCGCCTTTCTCCGCAAAGAAGGCATCAGCCGGGTCGCAGATCTTGTAGGAACGCTTAAGGTGTCCTCTTAAACCGGTACGGTGAACAAAACCCCCTTGCCGAAGGCAGCCCGGCCAAAAACCGCCGGGTACATTTGCGGATCGTGAACCCTGCAGCAAAGAAGAGCTCTTCGGGCGAATGAAAAAAAGCTCCTGCCTTCTTTATGTGGAAGGGGCTTAAAGCCCGGCTTCAGTAATCGGCGGGTTCTGCTTGAGGTATTCCAGGCGGTTTAAGCCGTTGACATAGGCATGGGCGCTGGCTGTTATGATATCCGGGTCCGTGCCCCGGCCAAGCGCAACAAGACCGTTTTCCTTCAGGCGCACGGTTACCTCGCCCTGTGCATCAGTACCATCTGTGAGGGCATTGATGGAAAACCGCAGCAGTTCGGATTCGGTTTGCGTGATCTCGGCGATTGTATGATATGTGGCATCAATTGGCCCGTTGCCGGTGCCTGTTCCCTTGATTTCCTTGCCGTTGATCGAAATTTTCACACTGGCAGTGGGGAAGACCGTGGTTCCGCTGCTGATGTGCAGGTACTCAAGGGAATAAATATCCGAAGTCCTGAGGATTCCCTCGTTGACCAGGGCCTCGATATCCTCGTCATGGACCACCTTTTTCTTGTCTGATAGCACCTTGAATTTTTCGAAAACAGTTTTTACTTCTTCATCGGAAAGATCGTAGCCCATGTTTTTCAGGTGTTTCTTGAGGGCGTGCTTTCCGGAATGCTTGCCCATGACCATGCGATTGCTGGTAAGACCAACGGTTTCCGGTTTCATGATTTCGTAAGTCATGGGATTTTTAAGCACCCCGTCCTGATGAATCCCTGCTTCATGAGCAAAGGCGTTGGCTCCGACAATTGCCTTATTGGGCTGTACCATGATGCCCGTAATCATGCTTACCAGCCGGCTTGTGGGATGGATTCTCTGGGTTTCCACGCCGGTAGTTACGGGAACATAGGCGGGGCGGGTATGAAGCGTCATCACCAGCTCTTCCAGGGAGGTGTTTCCAGCCCGTTCCCCGATGCCGTTGACGGTTACCTCCGCCTGCCTGGCTCCGGCATGAATAGCGGCCAGCGTATTTGCGCTGGCAAGACCAAGATCATTGTGGCAATGTACACTCATGATGGCCTGGTCCATATTGGATGTGTTTTCCATCACATAGCGGATCAGCTCGCCGAATTCTTTGGGGATGGCATAGCCCACGGTGTCCGGCAGGTTGACCACCTTTGCCCCTGCCGCAATGACCGCTTCAAAGATCCGGCATAGAAAATCCGGATCACTCCTGGAGCCGTCTTCAGCGGAAAACTCAATGTTTTCCGTAAACGAGCGGGCGTATTTGATTGCCTCCACAGCGGAATGCAGGACCTCTTCGCGTGAGAGCTGCAGCTTGTAGTTCATATGAATGTCGGATGTGGCAATAAAAATGTGAATCCGCGGCCGGGCGGCATGGGAGACAGCCTTCCAGGCCCGGTCGATGTCCTTGACCGAGGCGCGGGCAAGGGCTGCAATCTCCGAATTCGCGACCTTTCTCGCCACTTCGCTGACGGCCTCGAAATCACCTTCCGAGGAGGCCGGAAAACCGGCTTCAATTATATCAACACCCAGTTTTTCCAGCTGCGTTGCAATCCTTACCTTTTCTCCCGTGTTCATGCTCGCCCCGGGGGACTGCTCCCCATCGCGCAGCGTGGTATCGAATATATACAGTTTCTCTTTCATGCTTGCACTCCGTTTTGCTTATCTTTGGCCAGTTTGAACTGGAAGCTGTCTGCCAAGGCCTGCCAGGAGGCCTCGATAATATCTTCGGAAACCCCGATGGTGCTCCAGAGCTGCTCTTGATCGCGGGATTCAATCAAGACGCGCACTTTGGCGCCGGTGCCTTCGCTGCCGTCGAGTACGCGAACTTTGAAGTCCACCAGATGTACAGGGTCCAGTTCATTGGCATACAGATGGTTCAGGGCTTTTCGCAGGGCGTTGTCCAGGGCGCTTACAGGACCATGGCCTTCGGCGGCTGTAATTTCCTTGACATCGCCCACGCTGATTTTGATTAAGGCATGGCAGTAGCAGGCCTGGTCTTTGTCTTTTTCTATGGTTACCCGAAAGGAATCAAGCTCAAACAGCGGCTGAAACTGATTGGTCAGTTTTTCAATCAGGATTTTAAAAGTCCCGTCCGCCACGTCAAACTGGTATCCCTGCTGTTCCAGGCGCTTGACCTCGGCGACGATATCGCTGCTGTTTACACCGTTGCCCTCGATGTCAATGCCCATTTCTTTTGCCTTGTACTCGATATTGCTCTTTCCCGCCATGTCCGAAACCAGCACCCGGCGCTGGTTGCCGACCAGCACCGGATCCATGTGTTCATATGCACGGGGTTCTTTCATTATGGCATTGACATGTACGCCTCCTTTATGGGCAAACGCGCTCTTGCCTACAAACGGTCGGGAATGGATCGGCGCCATGTTGGCGGTTTCACTGACGTAGAGGGAGACCTTGCGCAGTTTTTTCAGGTTCTCCTCGCCAATGCAGCTTCGCCCCAGTTTCAACTGGACAATGGGGATGATAGCGGTCAGATCGGCATTGCCGCATCGTTCGCCGTATCCGTTGATGGTTCCCTGAACAATGGTCGCCCCGTTTCGCACTGCGGTTATGGTGTTTGCCACGGCAAGGCCGGAGTCGTTATGGGTGTGGATGCCGAAGCGGAGGCTCCGGACCAGATCCGCTGTCTCCGGATCAGAGAACAGGGCCTCTCGGACGCTGATTATTATTTGCTCGATTTCATGGGGCAGGGCGCCGCCGTTGGTATCGCAGAAAACGATGGCGTCTGCTCCGCCGGAAACGGCCGCTTTTAACGTTTGAACAGCATATCCGGGGTTTTCTTTATAGCCGTCAAAGAAATGCTCGGCGTCATAATGGGTCTCCATTTGATGCTGTTTCAGGTAGGCAACCGATTGCCGGATAAGCTCCAGGTTGTCTTCAATCTCTATGTTGAGGATTTTTTTGACATGCAGATCCCAGGATTTTCCAAAGATGGTGGCCACCGAAGCCCCTGATTCAACAATGGCATTCAGGCTTCTGTCCTCTGCCGGCGAAATGCCGAATTTGTGCGTTGAGCCGAATGCAGTCAGCCGGGCATTATAAAAGGTTTCGGCCCTTGCCATGGCAAAGAAGCTCTCATCACGCTCGTTGGAGCCGGGCCATCCGCCCTCTATGTAATGAACTCCCATTTCGTCAAGCTTTCTGGCAATTTTTAGCTTGTCCCCGGCGGAAAAGTTGATATTTTCGCCCTGTGTGCCGTCCCTTAACGTGGTGTCATAAACAAAGACCTGTTCCATGACGGGCATCTCTCCTGATTCCATCTGTTGCCGCCTTATTTTAGCCTGAACTGAGCGTTTCAAATTTTTTTATTTGCCCCGACGCTCCGGTCTCAGGGAGCGAACGGCGGCACCGGTTTTCCACATCTCTGAATTTTTGATGGCCTCAAGCTCCCTGGTCAGTTTTTCCTTGTAGTCCGGTGCGCTGTTTGCCTCCAGCACACGCTTGGTCTCCTTGCCGGTGGCAACGTTTTCATAGAGATTCTCAAAAACCGGCAGCACTGCATCCCGGAACTTGGGGGCCCAGTCAAGGGCGCCGCGCTGGGCGGTGGTGCTGCAGTTAGAAAACATCCAGTCCATGCCGTTTTCATCCACCAGACGGATGAGGCTCTGGGTAAGCTCCTCCACGGTTTCATTGAAGGCTTCGCTGGGGGAATGGCCGTTTTTGCGAAGCGTATTGTACTGGGCCTCCATCACGCCTGCCAGACACCCCATGAGCACTCCCCGCTCTCCCGTAAGATCGCTGAAAACCTCTTTTTCAAATGTTGTGGGGAAAAGGTAGCCGGAGCCGATGGCAATGCCAAGAGCCAGCGAGCGGTCCCTGGCCCGGCCGGTATAGTCCTGTTCAATGGCAAAACTGGAGTTGATGCCGTTGCCTGCCAGGAAATTGTTTCTTACGCTGCGGCCGGAGCCCTTGGGCGCCACCAGTATTACATCCACGTCCCCGGGCGGGATGACCCCGGTCTGCTCCCTGTAGACGATCGAGAAGCCGTGGGAGAAATAAATCGCGTCTCCCGGGTTGAGGCATTCCTTGATTGCGGGCCATGTGGCAACCTGACCCGCGTCGGATAAGAGCTCCATGATAATGGTGCCCTTTTTGGCCGCCTCTTCGATGGGAAACAGGGTTTTGCCGGGAACAAATCCGTCGTTTACCGCTTTTTCCCAGTATTCATCGCCTTCCAGTTGCCCGACAATAACCTCCAGGCCGTTGTCCTTCAGATTCAGGGCCTGGGCCGGGCCCTGAACACCGTAGCCCAGAACCACGATTGTTTCATCTTTAAGGATTTCCCGGGCCTTATCATTGGGAAACTCATCCGAGGTAATTACTTCCTCTGTTACGCCGCCAAAATCGATCTGTGCCATTGCTGCCTCCTTGGTATATGATTTCCGAAATTTTTATACGCTGTTTCTATTTTTTTTCCCTGTAGAGGGCTACGCTTCCGGTCCTTGCAATTTCCCTGATCCCAAAGGGATGGAGAAGATTAAGGATGGCTTCGATTTTTTCCTCGTCGCCGGTGATTTTCAGGGTATAGTGCTCCTGGCCCACATCCACCACCTGACCTCTGAAGATGTCAATGATACGCAGGATCTCGGCCCTGTTTTGCTGGAGGGCATTGACCTTGACAAGGACCATCTCCCGCTGCACATAGTCTTCTCCTGTCAGATCAAAGACCTTGATTACATTTATGAGTTTGTTGAGCTGTTTTTTTATCTGTTCAATAATCGTGGGGTAGCCCTTGGTGGTCATCGTGATTCGCGATATGGCCGGATCCATGGTTTCCGCCACGCAGAGGCTTTCTATGTTGTAGCCGCGGCCGGAGAACAGCCCCACAATCCGTGAGAGCACACCGGGTTCATTGTCCACCAGAATCGAGAGCAAATGTCTTTTTTCATTCATAGCAATACCTCGTTACACCAGCAGCATGTTTTTAATCGGAGCCCCTGCAGGCACCATCGGATAAACGCATTCTTCCTGCTCGACCACAAAGTCCATGATTACAGGCCCTGGATGAGACAGTCCTTCCGAGAGGACTTTTTCCACATCACCCGGTTCTTTGGCGCGAAATCCCTTGGCGCCGTAAGCTTCTGCGAGTTTGACAAAGTCCGGCGTATGCTGGAATTTAGTGCAGGCATAGCGCTTCTCATAAAACAGCTGCTGCCACTGCCGGACCATGCCCAGGAAACAATTGTTTAATATAACCACCTTGACGGGCAGATTGTATTGCATGGCGGTGGCCATTTCCTGGATATTCATTTGAATGCTGCCGTCTCCTGCAATATCCACGACAAGTTCGCCCGGCGCTCCGACCTGCGCGCCGATGGCCGCCGGCAGGCCAAACCCCATAACGCCCAGGCCGCCGGAGGTGATAAACCGTCCGGGGCGGTCGAAGTGATAGTACTGGGCCGCCCACATCTGGTTCTGCCCAACCTCGGTTGTGACAATAGCCCTGCCTTCAGTCAATTCGTAGAGCTTGTCAATTACATACTGGGGCTTTATGATATCTTCCTGTTTGTAGGCAAGAGGAGTGGTCTGTTTCCACTGTTCTATCTGCTCCAGCCAGTCACTACGGTCCTCGGCCGGCTCGTAGCATCCCTCCTCTTCAATCAGGCGGTTGAGATGGGCCAGGGAGATTTTGCAGTCTCCCACTACCGGCACAGAGGCCTGAATGTTTTTCTGGATGGAG
>JAWOFF010000108.1:0-6176 GCA_046482325.1 Desulfosalsimonadaceae bacterium | reverse complement strand
CAGTCAGTGGCAATGGCCAGTGCATCAGCGCCGGAGAGGATGGCGTACTCACAGGCACCGATCTCCACGCGGGGGTTTTCCGCGAAAAGCTCCCGGGCGGGGTCTGCGGCGGCCGGATCAAAAGCGCGGACATGCATTCCCTCTGCTGTCAGCTCCCTTATAATCTCGATTGCAGCTGAGGCCCGGACATCGTCGGTATTTGCCTTAAACGCAAGCCCCCACACTGCCAGAGTTTTATCCCGCACTCCGCCTTTTTCCCCAAAAAAAGACTTGATTTTTCCGGCCAGCATCCGCTTCTGGCGGTTGTTTACACCCTCTACCGCCTCCAAAAGTTCGGGGGCATAATCATGGTCTGCCGCAGTATGGATAAGGGCGTTCACATCCTTGGGAAAGCAGGAGCCCCCGTAGCCCACCCCGGGGTAGATGAAATGATAGCCGATCCGGTGGTCAGAGCCGATACCCATTCGCACGTCCTTGACATCCGCCCCTACTTTTTCACAGATGTTGGCGATTTCATTTATAAAGGAAATTTTCGTGGCCAGCATGCAGTTTGCAGCGTACTTGGTGAGTTCGGCGCTGGTAATGCTCATCAGAAGGAGTTTTTCCCGGCTTCTGGCAAAGGGGGCGTACAGACCGGCCATTTCATCGGCTACTTCCGGATTATCCGTTCCGATAATAATGCGGTCCGGCTTCATGAAATCGTTGACAGCATCGCCTTCTTTCAAAAATTCGGGATTGGAGACCACATCAACCGCTATCTCCACTCCCCTCTTTTTTAGCTGCCCGGCAATAAGGGAACGGATGCGCTCCGCCGTTCCAACCGGGACCGTGGACTTGGTAACCACTACCCTGGGCTCGTTCATGACCCGGCCGATCTGCTCTGCTACCGTAAAAACGTAACTCAAATCGCAGGAGCCGTCCTGCTGAGGCGGGGTGCCCACACAATTGAAAATAAAACGGGAGGATGCGACACCTTCCCCGAGATCGCCTGTAAAATGCAGGCGCTGTTCCGCCACGTTGCGCTGGACGATATCCTCCAGACCGGGTTCAAAAATATGAATCCGGCCGCTGTTCAAGGTTTCCAGTACACGCGGGTTGCTGTCCACGCATACAACATGGTTGCCCATTTCCGCAAAGCAGGCGGCAGCCACGAGCCCGACATAACCGGTTCCTACCACACACAGATGCATCAGATCCTCCCGGGGGAAAGGGATTACCAGACTCTTGCTATCAGGCCGTCGAAAATCAGAAAAACTTTGATATTCCGGATTTCAACAAGACCGGATACAGAAAATTCAACATTGCTTATTGCGATGCCTGAATATAAAAAATGGCCGGTTTATGGCAAGAAAAAAATTCGGCGGAAATGACTGCCGGCAGACCTGGCCAATCTGCCGCCCTATTTTCGGACCAGGCCATCGCAATGGTGTCGGCTTAGGTATTCGCCCAGGCGCTCAAGGCCCCGCTCAATATTTTCTATACTATTGCAGTAAGAAAAACGCAGGAAGCCATGGCCGCCCGGGCCGAAATCCCGGCCAGGGCTCACGGCCACTCCTGCCTCCTCCAGGATGCGGAAGGCCAGCCTGTAGTCGTCCGGATCCAGGTGGGCGCAACTGGTGAACACATAGAAAGCGCCTTTGGGCTCCACCGGGATTTCAAAACCAAGCTCTTTCAGCCCGTCAATGAGCCGCCGTCGCCGGGTATCATAAAGCCGCCGCATGCGCTCGACCTCGGGCCATGCGTGTCTGAGAGCGGCCACCCCGGCCCACTGGCTCACCGATGGGGCACAGATGGCAAAGTTCTGGTGCATCTTCTGCAGGGGCCTAACGTAGTAGGCAGGGGCGATCAGGTAGCCCAGCCGCCAGCCGCACATGGCGTAGCGCTTGGAGAAGCCGTCCAGAACGAATGCATTATCAGTGTACTCCAGAATGGAGTGCTCCCGGCCCTCGTAGACCAGGCCATGGTAGATCTCATCACTGATAACGCAGGGTCCGCCAGGCTTGCCCGGGGCCATTTCCGCTATGGCCGCAAGGGTTTCCGGGCTCATAACCTGGCCGGTAGGGTTTGACGGGCTGTTTACGAAAATAGCCCTGGTGCGGGGTGTGATAGCCGCGCTGATTTCGCCCGGCCGGAGCTCGAAGCCTTCGCCGGCGCGCACCGGCACCCTGACCGGCACCCCGCCAACGAAGTTGATGAAGTTATCATAACAGGCATAGTGGGGATCGGAGATGATTATCTCAAGGCCGTTTTCCAAAAGGGCCGCAAAAAGCAGCAGCATGGCCATGCTCGTGCCGGCGGTTACAAGCACCCTGGCCGGATCTATTTCCACTCCGTAGCGCTCGGCGTAATGGGCGGCTAAAGCCTGGCGCAGCTCCATTATGCCTAAAGAGTTGGTGTAGTGGGTATGGCCGTCGGCCATGGCCTTAAACGCCGCCTCTGTGATTATCTCCGGAGTGGCAAAATCGGGTTCGCCAACTTCCAGGTGGATAATCTCCCTGCCTGATGCGGCCAGTTCCTGGGCCCGCTCCAGAACGTCCATAACGATAAACGGCGATATCCCGCCGGCTCTATTGCTAACGCTCATCTTCCCGTTCCGCGAAAAAAATCCAAAATCGATGCGATTCCATAAATAAAAATGTCCTCTTTGAGACTGCAATCGGTGAAAGGGCTGGCACCTGCTTTGCCTTAAGAATATATAACAGCGGCCTTCCCGCATGTAAAGCTTCAATCACCGCCCGATGGGGATACAGGAAAAACAGTTACAACCCGGAAATTGCTTGAGTTAGGTTAAAGCCTCTCTGCTTTTTTGCTCTTGACCTCCCGGTTAAATGATTATACTATTTGCGCATCTACTTAATCAAATGGAGACTTGATGTCTGAAGCAGAAAAAGCGGCACGGATATTTAAGGTGCTCTCGGTCGACACACGTGTGCGTATGATAGAACTGCTCAAGCACCGCTGCCTGTGCGTCAATGCGCTGGCAGCATCCCTGGAGATTTCCCCGGCTGCCGTATCCCAGCACCTGAGGATACTGCGGGACGCAGATATCGTTGTGGCTGAAAAACGGGGCTATTTTGTCCACTACAGGGTCAATGAACAAACCATGGCTAACTGGCGTCAGACCGCTGAAAAACTGCTGGGACCAAAGCCGGCTAAAAAATACATCCTCACAGGCAAATAAACAAATCCCAACCATTACGAAAAAGGAGGTCCGCAATCTGGGATCTGAAAAAAGCAGAGATTAGGCTGCGGGCGCTTTTGGCATAAAAATCTCTGTTGCACTTTTTGCGGCCATATTCTTTATCTCCTTTCTGCTCACTATGGTGGGGCTGGGCGGAGGGCTAATCTTTTCACCGCTTTTTGTGATTCTTGGCTTTGGAAAAAGCGCTGCGGCTTCGGCTTCTTTGTTTTTAAACCTGATTGCAGCCGGATCTGCCGCGTATACAACTGCGGCGCAAAAAGATGGTGGATTTCTCCCTTTCCATCCCCCTGATCGTATCATCGGCCCTGGCCGCTCCTGTGGGCTCCTGGTTCAATGTCAGCATCGCCACTGGACCGTTTCTTTTGATCATGGCTTCCGTGCTTGCCCTGGCAGGGGTCCGCATGCTTCTCTCACCCCCGGTACAGGAGAAGGGAAGCAGTCTGGCGCCGTTAAAAAAAATTGTGGGCGGCATCGGCATCGGTGTCTGCATCGGACTTCTGGCGGTCTTCTGGGAATCGGCGGCGGCGTTTTTGTGGTTCCATTGCTGATTTATGGCCTCAAAACCCCCACCCGGATTGCTGCGGCATCATCTACGTTTATAGTGTGTTTCTCCTCGCTTACGGGTTTTCTGGGCTACGCTTCAATGGAGGCCGTCAACTGGTGGTTTATACTCCCGGCCGCAGCCGCCTCTTTTGCCGGGGGGGCAGGCAGGGGCAAGACTTATGAGCAGCCGGATTAAAGGCAAAACCATCCGCGTTTTGTTCAGCCTGGTTCTTTTTGCCATGTGTGCAAGGCTCCTGCACCAGTACTTTGCATAGCTGAAAGGGGGCATCATGTCAGAGACTTTCAGATTCAACCGTATGGAGCTGGCAGGCTCGCTGGGCGATCTGGGAACCCTTCTGCCCATTGCCATCGCTGCGGTTCAGCGGGTCGGACCAGCGTAACTAATTGATATTATAAAAGTTGATCTATTATTTCATGCTGATTTTAGCCTTAGGGGATCGTTTTTGATATTAAAATGAGCCCTCTAAGGATGTGGCTGGTGATAACAATTTTTAAACTGTCAATTTTATACCCCAAAGGTTTGATTTAAGCTCAAATAATAGCTTTTTTTTAGATCTTTTGTTTTTATTTCAAGGTTTTTCCTTGGTCCGACCCCAGATTCCGACCCCAGATTCCGTCCCAGATTCCGCTTCTTTTAAAAACCGTTTCGGTCTCACGGTACTGGCTGATGATATCGATCAGGGTCATATCCGGTCGAATCATGGGTTTGGTCATTGGACAACCTCTCTTTACAGAATCGCCATCTGAGGGCTGATTTGCCGGAATCAGCCCTCAGATGGCTTTTGCAGCATTCCATTCAGTGTATTTAAAAACCGAAGGCCGCCTGAACCGTAATGATATCGGTGTCACCGATTGCATCATTGTCGCAGTCCACCAGCGTATATTCTGCGGTCAACTTGTTGGCCAGCCCTTTAATATAATAGTTTAAGCCCGCGCCGTAAACATTGGTGTCCTCGGCTCCGCTTGCATCCGGCAAAATCAGTTCCGCATGGACAAAGGGCTGAATGTTCCCGTTGAACAGAAATCCCAATTGGCCGGTAATGATATCTCCATCCGTGCCCGAGGTCAAATCACTGGATGTGATGCCGTTGGCTGAATTGTCAATGCCGATGTAGGCGGCATCGGCTGTCACCGCGCCGTCGCCCGCGGGCATTTCCAGATGAATGTCAGCGGTATAGGCAAAATAATCATCCTCTTTGTCCCCCCAGACGAGGTCCCGCTGATAGTCAAATCCTCCGCCGATAGCCAGAATCTTCTTTTTTCCGAGGTTGGTGCCCTTGTTGAACCATCCGGTTTCCGTATCAAACAGGTTGAAAGACAACCGGCCGGCAAAGCGGAGATTGTCATCCGGATTTCCCCCGGGCTCATCGTCATCCTCCACCCCTTCGCCCACCATCAGCCGGTACTGGAGTTTGTCCTCAAGCACATTGCCCCATACGGTGGCACTGTCGTCGCGGCCCACCTTGCTGGGATAAAAAATGCCGCTGCGGATACCTCCCTGGCCCCAGTCCAGCTCTGTGGTTAAAAGCGCCTTGGTGGATGTGGTGCCGTAATTCCGGGTAAACGGGATATACATGCGGCCAATCTGGATCATCAGATCATCGCCCAAAAGCTTGTAATTGATCCAGGCATCCCGGAGCGCCAGCCCGGTGCCCAGCCCGTAGCTTGAGTTGTCCAGGCCGTCCTGGCCGATCCGGTCGCCGGCATAATGCATGAAAAAGCTCAGCTCCGGCGTGACAGTCCCCTTGACGCTGAAATAGGTCCGACGCACCATGAAATCATTGATTTCTTCCCCCTCCTCCGGATCCACGTACTGATACCAGCCCTGTGCCCAGTAGCCGATACTTAAAGAGATGTCTCCATCCCGGTACAGTTCTATTGACCCCGCCAGTGAGGGCAATAAGATAAGCCCCATCAGCAATAAAATAATTTTGCGAATCATTGCAGCTTTTCCTTTCATTTTTGACGTTTTTTATTTGCATTATGGTTAAGCAAAAAATTGTTCCAAGGCGCCGGGTATGCACTGGATAATATCCACCACCGGACTGCCCGGATTGGGGGCGGCAAGGGCACCGGCCATTCGGGCGACTGTTGACGCATAAACACAGGCCTTGCGGCTGTCATGGCCGAGGGCGGTAAAAGCCGCCAACAGCCCGGTGATGATATCACCGGTGCCGCCGATGGCTTCCATGGAGGGCACCACAGGCTCCCTAACGGCTTCAATGACGCCCGTGGCATCCGCAACTATATCTGTTTTGCCTTTGACCAGGAGATAACGAGCCGCATTGTCATGCGTATATGCCTGAGATATCAATTCCGGCGCCCGCTCCGGTTCATGAAAGATAAACCCCCGGGTATAGAAGGGGTGAGGGGCCTCGGCATCGGACAGAAACGCAAGCTCACCGATATC
>JAWOFF010000149.1:0-22296 GCA_046482325.1 Desulfosalsimonadaceae bacterium | reverse complement strand
AGGTAAACAGGAAAAAGGTCCATGGCCAGACGTTTAAGCCCTCCCGGAAGGAAAAGGGGCGGCCGTACAGAACGCCTGCGACACCGCCGAGCGAGCCCTGGTGAAAGAAGGAGAGGAAAACCCCGGTTGCCGCAAAAACCGCCATTATGCTGTGCATGTTGTGGCTCAGGTGATGCAGAAAGGGAATCTTGTCCAGCTTCGGGTTCTCAAGGATCAACGGGATAAACTCGATGGTGAGCACGGCAAAATAGCAGGACAGGCAAAATGCCACTTCTGTGAGCATGGAATGCTCGTTTGCATGCCAGAAGATAAACCATCCGCGAAGCGGCTGGCCGATGTCAATGGCCAGGATCAGGAGCGCAGAACTGTAACAGATAAAGCCGATTATCACGGCGTAGTTGATAATGTTCTTGAGCTTGTCCTTGCCGATGATGTAGGTGAGAAACCCCGTAAAAAAAGCGCCCCCGCCCAGTGCGATCACTGCCAGATCAGCCCAGATCCAGAGCGCAAATCCATAGGCGTCATTCATGTTGGTCTGGTTCAGGCCCTTGTACCAGACCAGATACATGGCATAGACTCCCCACAGGAGGACGGCCCCTGCAGCAGCCATCCACAGGGAAAATTGCAGTTTTGAGCAGCGTCTTACCCCCTGAGGTATTAATGGCGTCGTCTCCATATCTGTTTTGCTCCTTGCCATAGGTTAACTAATTGTGATGAACCTTTTTGCCGGTCTGCGGCTTGGATTCATTTTCCAGGTAGTTGTCTCCGGCCCGGCGCACCCAGCTCTTGCTGGAAAGGTAATAGACCTTTGGATTGGTTTGCAGGCGCTCCAGGAGGCGAAAGGCCTTTGGGCTGTCCTTTAGCTTGTAAACAGCATGCGAGGGGTTGTTTAAATCCCCGAAGGTAATCGCTCCTGTGGGGCAGGCCTGGGCGCAGGCGGGCTGGTACTCATCTTCGCGGATTTCTTCGCGTCCTTCCAGATAGGCTTTATTCCTTGCCTGCTGGTAACGGTGGAAACAAAAGGTGCATTTTTCCACCACACCCCGCATCCGGCAGGACACATCCGGGTTCAGGTATTTTTTCGTATCCGCCGGCCACACCGGATCCCACCAGTTGAAGTGCCTTGCATGGTAAGGGCATGCCGCCATGCAGTACCGGCATCCGAAGCATCGGGTCGGGATCTGGCTGACAATGCCGGTCGAGTAGTCGTAATCGGTGGCGACTGCCGGGCATACCGATACGCAGGGTGAATGTCCGTGTTTGCCCTTTCCGTCGCAGTGCTGGCAGGGAACCGGCATATAGCAGATTTCCGTGTCCGGATAAGGCTTGCCGTTTGTGATCTGTACCACCCGAATCCAGTTCAGAATGTCTAACTTGTCTGTCTCATCTTTCTTGAACGGAATGTTGTTCTCGGCGTAGCAGGCTACCATGCAGGCCCCGCATCCGGTACACTTGTCCAGATCAATGACCATGCCGTAGCGCTTGACGTGTTGATCTCCGTGTTGTTCTTTCATCCCAACCTCATCGCTGACTGTTGATCATCCCGGTTATTCAATACCTGCGTTTTCGCCGCCGGGAGTTAGGCCCTGGTTACGTGCGCCCGGATGCCCCAGGCTGCGTTAAGCCCGGAAGCCGGATCCTCAACCGGGCCGATCAGATCGTTGCTGTTGACGCCTTTGCCGGCCAGATATTTGGAATAAGCGCTATGGCCGAGTCCCCTTGGCATCGCAACGATCCCCGGTTCAATGCCTTCAAAGAATCGGAGCCGGACTTCTGCCTTTGCCACCGGCGTTGCGAGAACTACCCGTTCCCCGTCTGATAGGCCCGCCTTTCTGGCTGTTTTCGGGTTAATATCGACAAAACAGGTTTGCTTCTTCAGGACATCTGCGGGGATCGTCTTGGTCATAAACGGCGGATTGCCGGTGCTGCCGGAAGAAATTCGCATGGAGTCGTAAGAAAGCAGGATCAGCGGGTACTTATCAGTTGTGCCTTTCAAGGGGATCTCGGTAAATCCCGGCAATGCCGATTTGTCTTCGCCGGCAGGGCGGGACTGCGCACCGGGGGAGAACTCGAATTTACCCGAAGCGGTATGAAACCGCCTGTTCTGCGGTTTGGATGCAGATGCCGGAATATAGGCAAAGCCCTTTTCCGTAAGCTGGTCCCAATGGTCCTTCAGAGCTTCCTTGAGATAGGCCTTGTAATCCTTCCAGGGGAATGCGCTCTCCGTGAACCCGCCAAGGGATTTGGCCAACTGCATTACCATGTCACCCACATGACGGGTGTCGTATACCGGCCGCACGACGGGCTGTGCAAGGCCGACAAGCGGCCGGGTTGCTGCGGGTGGCGGGGGAACATCCTCATAACGCTCAAGGAAGCTGTGGCTGGGCAGGATATAATCCGCATACTGAGCGGTTTCATCCATGCAGGAAGAAAAGCTCACCAGCAGGGGAATCCGGTCAAAAGCAGCCTTTGTCGCGGCTGTGTCCGGAAGCGTGTACAGAGGATTGGAGCCGCTTACAAAAAGTGCCTGCACGGGCGATTCGCCTTTGGCCTCGCTGATTGCCTGCGGCAGCCGGTGCAGAAGGTAGCGTGCGTTCGGGTATTCGGAAGTGCCGGCTCCGTCTATTCTGGGTTTTTGCAGCCCCTCTGAGGCTGTTTTGTCAAACTTGACCTCGGGCCATTTGCTATAATTCTGTTCCTCCAGTACCGAAACCCCGCCCGGCTGATTAATGTTGCCGACGAGGGCGTTTAAGGCATGCACCGCCTTGGACTCGTCCAGGCTTCCGGCAATGCTGCTTTCACCTCGGCTGCTCACGGCAATGGGCTTTTTCGCCCGGGCAAACTCCCGGGCCAGGCCGGCAATGGTGGCCGGGTCGAGTCCTGTGATCTGGCCGGCGATTTCCGGCGGATAATCCTTTAATACAAGGGATTTAAAGCCCATCCGGGTCTTTCCGTCCTCATCTGTCCAGTCCTCGAAGCCAAAGGCCTGCTGCTTGATAAAAGCTTTGTCGTAGAGCGATTCTTTGATGATAATATGTGCGATACCAAGGGCCAGGGCACCTTCTGTACCCGGTTTGATGGGAATCCATAGGTCCGCTTTGGCTGCGGTATCCGAGAGGCGGGGCTCGATTTGGACATGCTTGAGTTGTCCCTGTTTTCTGCCGTGGATGTTGAGCATGTGCACCGGTGTTCCCCAGCCCTGCAAAAGGCCGCTGCCAAAGCTCAGTATGTGATCGGCATTTTCCATGTCAAAGCCCACGGTTCCCTGCTGCCCCTGCATCAGGGATACCGCCGTGTCGTAGGCATCATGGGCTGCCGGCTGCCGGATGAAATTCGGAGAACCATAAGCGTCCAGAAAGCGCTGGATCAACTGCGGCACCGTGCCCCGGTCTTTGTCGGCCACCCAGGCCACGGTATGTGGCTTTCCCCGGTCTCTGAGATCTTTCAGGCCGGCGCCGATCTTCTCAATGGCTTCCTCCCAGGAAACCTGCTGCCATTTACCCTCGCCCCGTTTGCCGGCGCGCTTCATCGGTGCTTTTACCCGGGAGGGGCCGTAGAGAAACTGCAGGCCGGAAAGTCCCAGAGGACAAAGAGTGCCCTTATTGTTGGGGTGCTCCGGCAGACCGTCAATTTTTACAGGCCGGTTGCCAACCCTTCGCACCTGTATGCCGCACCCTCCGGGGCACAGGGTGCACACGGAGGTCTTGCGGGAGCCGGCGCCTTCTTTGGGCACCGGCGTCCAGGGCCAGTGCTGGGTCCATATCGAGATATCATCCATCAGTTTCCACGGAACCGGAGTGAGTGTGGTTCCTGCAACTACTCCGACACCCAGTGAGATAAAGCTTCTGCGATCAATTTTCATGGATTTAACCCCTTATATCGATATCCAAATCGCCAGTAACGATTATTGATGACACTGAAAACAGGCTCCCTTATGCCCGGTTTCCCTCTCGTGGCATTCGGCACAGTCGTTCATTTTCATCCGGAGGCCGTGTTTCGGCTTGTCTAACCGGGACATGCTGTAGCCCCAGATATCGCGGCTGTATCCAGTAATCCGGTTTTCCTGATAGGTGCGGCTGTGCCGGGAGCTTCCGACATCGCCGTGGCATGTCCGGCATTTCATATCCGCGCCCTTGACGTGGGCTGCATGGGAAAAATGGACGCAGTCCGGCTGTTCGGAGTAAACCAGCCAGGGCACTTCCTTGTTGGGTTTTACGTATTCATTTACAAATTTTTCCTCTTCCGGGTTGTTGCCCTGGACATACTGATGGCAGCTTGAGCAGGCATTAAGGTCGGGAACACCCGAGAAGCTTCCGTCATCGCGGAAGTAATGACAGCTCTGGCAGCCTTCATAGACCACGCCCATATGCAGTTCGTGATCAAAATCAATAGGCTGCTGCCTCTCCGAGTAGAGCAGGGCCGGGAAACCAAACCAGCCGCCCAGAATGCTGCCGGCCAAACCGATAACAAAAAACAGCAAAATGATCCAGCCGGAGCCGTTTTTGCGCTTTGCCGACGCATCTTCGCTTTCAGAAGATGCCGTACTGGAAACCGGATGTTGTTGATCGTTGGTGTTCATGGGTACTCCGTTGTTCGCCGTTGATTTTTGTGGTCATTGCCTGGCGGCCGCCCTGTGTCTTCGGGGAACCTTTCTGCCCTCGGGAAAATGCCGCCGGCCGGCGGCAAATCCCGTTTAGTTGGCAAAGTTCTGCCTGTTCTTATGAACTACCCATAGTTTCTGGATAGTTTAAAAAAATTGGATATCCCAGGTTGAACTCGGTTGTCAATAAAAATGTCCGATTTATTGATAGCTGTGCAGGCCTGGCAACAAATTAACACCGAAGTAGGTGAAAATGACGGCTATAAAACCTGCACAGGAAAGTACAGCGATGCGCCTGCCGGTCCATCCCCTCATAAGCCGGGCATGCAGAAGAGAAGCATATATAAACCAGGTGATCAGGGACCATGTTTCTTTGGGATCCCATCCCCAGTAGCGCCCCCAGGCCTGATTGGCCCAGACCGCACCTGTTATGATGCCGGCCGAAAGGAAAAGGAAGCCGAACATAACCATCTGGTGGGTAAGCTCATCAAGCATGTCTATATGCGGAATTTTATCGGTCATCTCCCGCCCCGGCTTTTTGCTGCCGGCTTTGATAAAGTAGAGGATGCTGATGCCGAAAGCCACGGCGAATCCGGCATAACCGATAAAGCAGGTAATGACATGGGCAATAAGCCAGTTGCTCTGCAGTGCCGGTATCAGAGGTTCAATGGAGCTGTTTACCAGGGATGCATAGGCCATTGACAGAAAGGCGATTGGGCTGGCGACAAGTCCGACGATCCTTAGCTTGTAACGGAACTGCAGGTACAGGTAGAGCGAGGCGGTGCAGAGGGAGAAAAACACCAGGGATTCATAGAGGTTGGACAGGGGCGCGTGGCCGTGGCCCATCTGATAGGACTCGACCCATCGCAGGATAATGCCTGCAAAGTTGCCGGAAATGGCTGCGATGGAGGCCGCAGACGCCAGTTTTACGGGCAGGTTGTCCTTTTTAAAGACCCAGGAAATGACATAAAAAACAACAGCAAGCCCGTATATGAAAGTGATTATGGAAAATATGCCGGAGCTGGTAATCATGGTCTACCTCTCACTGGATTGTAACAGGTTCTGCAACTGCAGCGAGAGTTTGCGGCTGGCGGCTTTCATGCCCGGCCGGTTTTTCGGTGATACGCAGGCGAGCATCATATCTGTACCCTCCTTGCCGGCGCGCAACTCTACGCAGATTTGTTTGTGCTGCATGAAAAACGTAATATAGCATCCAATGATAATTATGGCAAAACCAGCATAAACTATGGGCACGCCTGGATCTCTGGTGATCTGCAGCCCCGTATAGTAGCTGAAATCCACATTTTTTGCGGAAATTACAAAATCGCCCCCGCGCATCCGGTCAAATCTCGGGTAATTCAGCGGGAGAGCAAAAAAATTCCCCGTTTCGCCGGATTCTTTCTTTCCCTCCCGCTTTATGCGGCATATAAAGGAATCGCCAATGTTGTGGCCCCGGAGGCGAAAATTGTCCCTGAAGTCTTCGATTATCAGAGTTCCTTTGTCTGCCGGCATTTTGATTCTCGAACCGAGCGAGGCCTGTTTTTCGTAGGCTATGCCGGATTCGGGGTCGGCGAAGACAATGTTGAACTTGTCCGGAATCCGCCCGTAGCTGGATTGAAAAATGTTGATGCCTTTGTAGCGCAGAGGGTCGTTTACCCGGATATCTGCCTGGTGGACGACCTTTTGATCGTTGAGTATGGATAAACTGGAGCGGTATTCCCTGGGCATGCCGGATTCGTAATGCGTAACAGTGAAATCCTCGCATTTAACGGCAAAGGGCAGGGTCTTTTTTTCGTCGCTGTTTTTCAGGGAAATGCGCTGTACCGCCTCGCCTTCGGAAACGTTTGCAAAGCCTTCAAATCCGTAAAGCGATCCGATAAGGCCTCCGATGACCATCAAAAGAATGCTTGTGTGCACAGCATAGACCCCGAGCCTGGTCCAGCGCCCTTTTTCCCCGAACACAATCTGCCCGTTTTCTGTCTCCTGCGTGGACACGCGGCGGAAGTGTTTGCTGACAAAGTCCCGGCAGGCAGGAGCCAGTTGAGCCGGCGAATCCTGCTGTCTCCATTCCACACGGTCCCTGGATTTGCGGAAGCGCGAGGCCCGGTAATTGATTTTTCGGGGGAAAATGATTTTCCAGGTCGCAGAGAGCCGGTCTATGGAACAGACAATTATATTTACCGTCAAAAGTCCCAGCAGCAGCCGAAACCACCAGGCATGATACATGTCGAAGAAGCCCAGGGCTTTGAATACGGAATAAAGGGTTTCCCCGTAGCGCTGCATATACATCATCGAACCGGCATTCTGAGGTATGATCGTGCCGATGACGGAGGTTGCGGCAAGGGCGAGCAGAACAACCACAGAGAGCTTTACAGAGGTAAAGAATCCCCATACCCGGTTGACGGGGTTGTTGCGAGCAGCTTTTTGATTCATTATATCCGCCTGTTTGTCCTAATCCCAAAATTTCGGTCATTCATACCAGATAATTTTTTTTCAGGCAATCAGATTCCCTGCCTCAAAAGCCGGCGCAGAGAACTACTGCAGTTAAGTTGTTTTTAGCTCTAACAGTTTGAAAACCTCTGAGACTTCAAAGATCATCAAAACAGCAGTTGCTGCCGGCAGAGACCGGCAGAGGCCCGGCATGCCGACGGAGGCGTCCATCAGGGTAAAATCTGGCTGCGGTAACCGGATTCGGCAGCCGTCTGTTGTCTTTGTTCCGGGCTTTGCTTGTTTGCCCCTTTTTCAGGCGTAATGATCAGGCTGGCAGCCTTCGGGTTTTTGAGATATTTTTTTGCCAGCCGGGAGAGTTCTTCCGCAGTAATGGACTGATAATCGTTTAAAAAGCTCCGGCTCCATTCCAGTTGCTCAGGATGCCGGTACAGGCCCTTTAAGACGCTGTTTAACCAGTAGCTGTTGGTTTCCACCCTTTCCCTGATACTGGTTAATGCGGGCTTTACCGCGCGGTCGCGGGCATCCCGGGACACCCCTTCTGCGGCAAGATCCGAGGCGATTTCCTTTACTGCGGCGGCAACCCCTGCGGCATCTTCGGGGGCGACCTCGACAGTGGCCTGATAGATACCGTAGCCCGGATAAGCGCGGCTGGGGTCGTTGTAGACATGGTAAGAGTAAGCCGCGCCCATTTTTTCGCGGATTTTTACCCGGATTCGTTCGGCCATGACATCGGAAAGGACGGAGAGCCGGCGGTTTCTGTGGATGTTCCAGTAGTCGCCCGTGGGATAGGCCACACCCACAAGTCCTTTCCGGATTTTTGTGGGCACCTGGATGCTGCGGCTCTTGCCTTTCGGAAAACAGGGGCCGCCTCTTTGGGCGTTTTCGTTCTGCAGAGGGCTGCGCCGGGCGAGGGCGCCGAAATACTTTTTGGCGGCCTTGATTACCGTGCCGGTATTCAGATCGCCAACAACGGAGATCTCAATTGGCGCCTTTTCCATGGCAGGGCCCACCCAGTTCCTGACATCCTTTAATGTGTTTTTTTGCAAAACGGAAAACCGTGGCATGCCAAATCGGCTGTCGCCGCCCGCGAGAAAACGTCTGCCTTCCAGCAGGAGGGCGCCGTGTATTGAATGGCGCCAGGATTTATATTGCTGTTCAAAGCGCTTCATGGCAAGTTTATGGGCCTTTTTGCGGAATCCGGGATCCTCCATTCGGGTATGCAGCAGTTGGAACAAAAGCGGGATTTCGTCAGATACGGACCGGCCGGAGAATACAAACTGGTCCTCCTCCACGCGGAAGCCGACGCTTGTGTTGGTGCCGGCAAGGGCGCGGTTAAGCTCTGTGCGGCTATATCGGCCCACCCCGCTTAAGTTTATGAGCTTTTCGGCAAGCTGTGCAAGACCCGGATTCTTTGCAGGTTCGCCCGAGCGGCCCGCCCCGAAGGCAAGGGCTGCAATAACGCGGTTTTCCTGAAAATCGGTTTTTTTGATGTTGAGCCAGATGTTGTTTGCAAACTTTATCCGGGTCACGGCCGGATCTTCGATTTCCCTGGTTTCCGCAATTTCGGCGCTGTCTTTGGGCGGCTGCAGATAAGGAAATTCAAGATCCGCCTCTTGTTTTGGTGGATGAACCTTGCCTTTTCTGCTTTTCTGAAAAACTTCCAGAATCTGTTTTTCCGGTGTTTTCTCTTTATCGCTTAAATCCGCGTTGCCGGTAACAAGGACCAGGCGGTGGCTGGGGGCCCAGTCTTTCTCAAGCGCTGCATGCAGGCTTTTCTTGTCCGCAGCTTCAATCATGGGGGCAAGAAGCTCCTGCTCCTGGGCGGGGGACAGAAATACGCGCCTGCTGTTTATACTGCTGATTATTTGCCTTGTCAGGTGTCCGCTTTTGCGCGTGTCTGCGGATTTAACACGGCGCTTGAGCTCTGTAAGACGCTCTTTTTTGGCACGCTGGACTTCGCTTTCTGTGAAACCGAAGTTCATGGCCTTTCGCAGGCTCTTTTCAATGCTCTGCAAAGCGGCGTCCCATTTATCCGGGGGACAGTCTGCGTGAATTTCTGCCGCCTGCACATAATGCAGGTAATTGCCGGCATCAATGCGGGCATCGGTAAAGGGGGTATCCGGCTGGTTTAGCTGATCTTCCAGCCTGTAGTTGATGATCCGGCAGGCCATCCCGGAGAGAAGACGGCTGCGCCGGATTTTTTTGGAATCAGCAGGCTGGACACGCCTGGTGACTACTTCCAGGCTCACCCGGGTATCGCCGGCTTCGGATTCGTGGTGATAAAAGCTTTTTGTCTTTTTGTGGCGTATTTTGCCGGGATCGGGGTAGTCCCGAAGCGGAGCCCTTGCGGAAAGACCGGAGAATCGGTTTTTAATCAGTTCTTCAGCAGTTTTTATATCATAATCGCCCGCCATGACGACGATCATGCGCTCCGGCCGGTACCAGGCCTTGTAGAAATTATTTAGGAGCTCACGGTCGGCGGAGCGGATTACTTTTTCCGTTCCAATGGGCAGTCGTTTAGGAAGCAAGGCTTCAGGAAGTTCAAAAGACAGCGTTTCCACAAAAGTTCGGTAGCTGACCGAATCCCGGGTTCTTTTTTCAGAGAGAATAACCCCTCGCTCTTTTTCCACTTGTTCTTCCCTGATATCTGCCCCGGCCGCATAGTCGCGAAGTACGAGAAGCCCTTTTTCAAGGCTCTGTCTGTCCCCGGAAGGAAGATCAATGTCATAGACGGTGCTGTAGAAGCCGGTCCTGGCGTTGACATCCGGTCCGAAGCGCATGCCGATGTTCTGAAAGAATTTTACCAGCTCCCCGGGCGCAAAATGCTCGGTGCCGTTAAACATCATATGCTCCAGATAATGCGCGATGCCGCGTTCATCTGATTTTTCATGCATGGAGCCGGCCTGAGCGAACAGGTGCATGCTGACGCGGTTTTTCGGCTTGTCGTTGGGCATGAGAATGTAGCGCAGGCCGTTTTTAAGACTGCCGAAGCGAAGAGCAGGGTCGGGCCGGAGCTCTGATGTTTTGTGGCTCAGTTGTTTTGCGGGGAAGAAAATTGCGGTTTGGGCATCTGCTGCCGCAGCGGGTGCCGCCTGGATAACCAGCATGAGCAGAAAAATGCCCGGCAGGGATTTAAGGGGTTGAGGCAAATGTTTTTTGTTCATTGTGTAACCTTATTCTTCTGGTGGTTTGTTTTTTGCGGTTTCTGCCGAAGCCGTTCATTTTACCGAATCTTATAGTCTAACCCAAACTGAGCGTTTTTCAAGTTTGCAGGCTGACCTGGAGAATGTATTTTGCCTTGCGCCGGCCCTTGTGTAGTGGTATGTAATTTGATTCTATTGCAACCCGACAAACAGACGAGCAGACAGCGTGGGCAGTGAACTGATCGTACTCATATGCGGCTTCGTGGTCGGTTTTTACATGGCGTGGAACATTGGCGCAAACGACGTGGCCAATTCCATGGCTTCTGCTGTCGGCGCCAAAGCTATCACACTTCGTCAGGCCATTTTAATAGCCGGCATTTTAAATATCGTTGGCGCAGCCTTTATCGGCTCCCATGTAACTGATACCATTCGCAAAGGAATTGTTTCGCCGGAGGTCCTGAGTGATCCGGATATCGCCCTGAAGGGAGCGCTCTCCGCCCTGCTTTCGGCCTCCCTGTGGGTGTCCTTTTCCACCTGGAGATCGCTGCCGGTTTCCACCACCCATTCCATCGTGGGCTCCATGGTGGGTTTCGGCATTTCCATGGGCGGTTTTTCGGTAATTAACTGGAAAGTGCTCGGCGCTGTGGTGTCGAGCTGGGTGATTTCACCGGTATTTAGCCTGGTCATCGGTTTTGTCTTATTTAAAGTGATTGTCCGTTTTGTCCTTTCCGGGCAGGATCCCTTTGCGGTAGCCCTGAAGCGTTCGCCCTGGTTTATCGGTACAGCCGTATTTATAATTGTCATGTCTTTTCTGTTTAAAACACCGCTCGGCAAAGACCTGAGTTTGAGCACCCCGGCGGCTGCGCTGATTTCATTGTTTACCGCGGCTGCGGTCGGCTTTGCCGGAAGGCGAGTGATTACCTGGCACCTCAGTGACGAGCAGCGGCTGCGGCTGGGGGCAGAGTCGATTTTCAGGCGGATTCAGATCGGCACTTCCTGCTACGTGGCTCTCGCTCAGGGTGCAAACGACGTAGCAAACGCCATCGGACCGCTTGCGGTGATTTATTTTCTTGTAAAAAAGGGCACTCTCGGCACCCAGGTGCCGGTGCCTTTTTTTCTGTTGGCTTTCGGGGGCGTGGGCATCGCCCTTGGCATTTCCATGGGCGGGGCCCGGGTAATTCGAACCGTGGGCAGCCGGATTACCACACTGAGTAATACACGCGGTTTTTCGGTAGACTTTTCGGCCGCTACCACCGTGCTGGCGGCCTCCAAGCTGGGGCTGCCCGTGTCCACCACTCATGCGGCGGTGGGCGGTGTCATGGGAGTGGGTCTGGCGCGCGGCTTTGAGGCAGTGAATTTTGCCATTATATTGCAGATTATGTTGTACTGGGTCTTGACAGTGCCGGTAGCAGCACTTACATGTATGGGGATATTCAGGTTCCTCTGCTGGGTGGTATAAGGAGAGTGTTCATGCGAATTCCGTTTTTTTCCATTTTTATTTCTTCGCCCTTTGATGCTTTGCAGGAACATGCGGAAAAAGCCAAGGAATGCTCCTGGGCGTTTCAGCAGGCCATGGAGTGTTATGCTTCCACAAGGTGCCACACATTTGATGAACATCGCCAGGAAGTGATTCGCTTTGAACACGAGGCCGATGAGATCAAGCGCCGGATTCGGGGCCATCTGCCCAAGGGCGTGATGCTGCCGATTGAAAAATTTCAGCTCTTCAGGTACCTGCGCGAGCAGGACGCGGTTGTGGACGCGGTGCAGGAATCCCTGAAATGGCTTTCCTTTCGCTCGGAAGCCGGAATACCGGAGGCCGTGGAAAAGGAGTTGTTTCTGCTCGTGGACGCGGTAATCGAGCCCATTGAGGAGCTTGCCAATATGATGGATGAGGCCAGGAATTATTTTAAATCATTTTCCGAGAGGCAGCGCAGCAAGGTAAAGGATATCATCCGGAACATCAGGCAGATGGAGCATGACGCAGATCAGCGCGAGCATGCCCTGATCGAGAAGGTGTTTGTTGCCGAAGCCGATCCTGTAAGTGTATTCTACCTTGTCCGGCTGGCTGAAACCATTGGCAGCATCGCCGACCACGCCGAAAACACTGCTGATATGATGCGCGCCATGCTTGCCAAGTAGTGGGAATCAACTGAAAAAAGCCCATTTGAGGTAGCCGATAAAAATCGCCCAGGCGATCACGCAGATAACGTAGGATATCCAGGCCCCGCGTTTTTTTGCCTGTCCGTGTTTATCAACCCCGCCGACTTTGGCATGGCAGAAATAGCATTCCCTGGCCTCAATGGGCAGACTGGTAAAGCATTCCGGGCAGCGCTTGGTCAGGGCTTCTTTGCGCTGCTGGCGGTTGAGTATCTGCCTGTTTTGTTTTTCGGCTTTTTTGCCGAACAATTTCGCCATTTTGGATAAATCAGCGTATCAGGCCCTTGGTTATTTCAATATCGCTTGTTGCACGCAAATGCGATATCCAGGCGTTCATATATTTTCTCTGCTTCTCTTGCTGCAGTTGCCGGACAACACTGTCTTTTTCCTTTTTAAAGCTTTCGTCTTCGGGGAGCTTCTTTTCTGCGAAAGCTATTGCGTAAAAGCCCTTCCGGCCCTCGACCGGCTTTTCGGGCAATGGCTGATCTTCTGATAAACGAAAGGCTGCTTCTGCAAGTTCCGGATCTTTGCCGATGCCGGCAATTCTCTGGTTGCGTTGAAAAAACTCCGTTGTCTCGACCGCGATCCCTTCGTTTTTGCCCGCTTGTTCAATTGACTGCAGAGACCTGGCTGTTTGCAGGAATTGCCGGGACGCATCGCGGGCGGCTTTTTTCTGTTCCTGCTGCATGAAATCCTGCTTGACTTCAGCCCGCACAGCCTCAAATTCAGGAATTTTCGCTTCCTTTTTATCTATGGCCTGAATCAGAAAGAAGCCCTCGCCGATTTCAGTAATATCGCTTACTTCCATGTGGGGGAGCTTAAAGGCGGTTTCAGCAAATTTTTCGGCGCCCTCCGCAAACGAATCAGGTCCTTTTTTGCGGGCAAAGTAGCCGGTGGTTTCAACCTTTATGTCTTCTCTGTCACCGCTGTTTTTGACGAGGTCATCACCGGCAAAAGACTTGTTGTACATGGCTACAGCCTCGTCGTAGGCTTTTTCCCTGGCTTTGCGCATTGCCAGGCTGCTGCGGATTTCTTCTTTTACCTCAGAGAGGGGTTGGATGCTCTTTTCTGTTTTTTTCTCCACCTTGATGACATGCCAGCCAAAACGGGTGCGGACAGGCTCGCTTATTTCACCGGCCTTTAGGGAAAAGGCTTTGCTGGCAAAGGGCTCTACCATGTCCTTGCGGGTAAACGTGCCCAGATCTCCGCCTTTGTTTTTGCTCGGCCCCTCGGAGTGGGCTTTTGCCAGTTCGGCGAAGTCCCGGCCGGATCTGGCCTTATCCATGAGATCCTCCGCCTTTTTCCGTTTTTTTGCAACAAGCTCCGGATCTGCATCCCTGGGGAGTTTCAGCAGGATGTGCCGGGCCTTAACCGTCGCCGGCTGCTCGTACTGCTTTTTGTTCTCGGAGTAATAGCTCTGAATTTCAGTCCCGGAGACCTCTACACGGGATTTGTAATTTTCAGGAGAAAACCTGACGTATCTGGCCTTGATTTTCGGCTGGGTTTTATACTTCTCTTTGTGCTTTTCGTAATAGCTTTGAAGAGCCCCTTCCTCAACAGATACGGAGTCTGCGAAATCTTCGGGCTGAAAAGCCGCATAGTGAATTTTGATTTTTTTGTTCCGCCAGTTGTACCATTGCCTGGCCTCCTCCGGCGATACATGCAGGCCGCTTTTGGCAATCTCCGAGAGCTTGCCTTTAATCATGGATTGGCGCTGCATGGCTTCGAATGCGGCAGGAGAGAGCCGGTTCTGGTTGAGCACCATCTTATACTGCTCCCGGTTAAAGCCTCCGTTTTTCTGAAAGGCGGGAATTCTGGTGATGCTATCGGTTAGCTCCGCAGAGGTCACGCGGATGTCGTGTTCTTTGGCAGCCTGGCGCAGCAACTCGTCCTCGATTACCTGGTTCATGGCCTGTTTTTTTACGTTCAGCATTTCCAGGGTTTTATTGTCCAGGCGATCTCCGAAGCGCTGCCGGAGCCGGTCAATAATCTGCTGATAGGTCTGCTGGTAATCATTGATGGGAATAGGTTCCCCGTTTACGGTCGCAGCCCTGTTTTTTTGGCCCGAGTTGAAGCTTCCGGCTCCCATGAAAATAAAGGCCAGCACCACAAGCCCGAGCAGGATTTTGATCATCCATGAGCCGGCGCTTTGCCGCATTTTGTTAAGCATTCAGGCTCTCCTTGTTTCTATTTGGATGGCAGTATATTTTTATCTAAATGGAAATCCCTGAGGCTTTCCCATTGAGTTTAAAAATTTGAAACGTTTAGTTTAGTCTGAGCAATACCGGGGGGCGGAAAATAGCATTTAAGCGATTGCAGCGCTGCCCCCGGCCGGTTGTTGTATTTCTAATGGTTATAGGATTTTTTGTCAATACATTATACGCGGCCGCGGGCAGCGCCGGGGCGTAGCTTTGCAGGGGTCGTGAAAATTATGGTTGACATGCAAAAGAGCTTTTATTAGATTTATTGATCATTTCGGACGGGGCTGTAGCTCAGTTGGGAGAGCGCTTGAATGGCATTCAAGAGGCCAGGGGTTCGAATCCCCTCAGCTCCACCACACAAAATTCCAGCCAAGTTTTTTATAGTTTCAGAAACCCCTTGAACAAAGCGTTTGAGGGGCTTTTTTTCCTTCCTGCCGCTGCGGGCAGAAAAAGCAGCCGATTTTGAACAGCACATCTTGTATCCGGCGTATCCCATATTATATTAATTGTAATATCCCCCCAAACAGGTTGCATCCCGTTTGACATATTGAAGGATCAGGAAATTACAGGCAAATGGGCCTGAATTGAAAGGCTCAGCTTATGTGGTATCAGAATTTGCCTTCCAGGGACGGGAGTGTTTTATAGAGAGGGGTTAACAAAACAGTACAAGCTGCGCAAAGACTGGAAAATCAGTATGCTTCAGCCCCAAACCTTTCACTCGTATCCCGGCAAAATTGCCCTGGTCGGCAATTATTTGCCCCGCCACTGCGGCATCGCCACTTTTACAACGGATCTGTTGACGGCCCTCGCCGAAGAAAATAGCCGCGGCGAATGCTGGGCCGTTGTCATGAACGATATCCCCGAAGGCTATCGATATCCTTGCCAGGTCCGCTTTGAGATCAATCAAAGGGTGCTGGCGGAATACCGGCTGGCAGCCGATTTTTTGAACATGAACCGCTTTGAGGGGGTGTGCCTCCAGCACGAGTTCGGGGTCTTCGGGGGTGAAAACGGCAGCCATGTGTTGGAACTTTTGAGCCATCTGCGCATGCCTGTGGTGACTACCCTGCATACGGTGTTATTGGAGCCGAGCAGGGGCCAGAGGACCATTATAAAAAGCATAGCCCGGCTTTCAGGCCGGATAGTGGTTATGAGCCATCGGGCGGAGCAGATCCTTCAGGGCGTCTACGGGATAGCCCCGGACAAGATCGCCGTGATTCATCACGGGATTCCGGATGTAGCCTTTGTGGATCCCAATTTTTACAAGGACCAGTATGGTGTCGAGGGCCGGAAGGTTATCCTGACCTTTGGACTCCTCTCGCCTAACAAGGGCATTGAAACCATGATTGACGCCCTGCCGGCGGTGGTCGGGGCGTATCCGGAAGTTGTCTATATTGTGCTTGGCGCTACCCATCCCAATGTGAAGCGGGAGGAGGGCGAGGCGTACCGTCTGTCCCTGCAGCGGCGGGCAAGGGATCTGGGCGTTGGCGAACACCTGATTTTCCACAACCGGTTTGTCGATGTAAAGGAGCTGTGTGAATTTCTGGGTGCCGCAGATATTTATGTAACGCCTTACTTAAACCGCGAGCAGATAGTTTCCGGCACTCTCGCCTATGCCATGGGAAGCGGCAAGGCGATCATATCCACTCCTTACTGGTATGCAGAAGAAATGTTGGCTGAGGACCGCGGACGGCTGGTTCCCTTCCGGGATCCAGCAGCGCTTGCCGGCCAGGTCAGTGATCTGCTAGAAAATCCCGTGGAGCGCCACGCGCTTCGCAAGCGGGCCTATACCTTCTGCCGCGAAATGGTATGGAAAGAGGTGGCACGGCGGTATTTCCAGGTTTTAGAGGAGGTCAGGCGGGAGAGGCAGCGCTTCCCCCGGCCTGTTTCGCCTTCCAGGTCCATAGAGGCCTTACCGCGGGAGCTCCCGCAGCCGAAGCTTGACCATATCATACGCCTGACAGACGGTGTCGGCATGCTCCAGCACGCAACTTTCATTGTGCCCAACCGGTGGCACGGCTATTGTGTGGATGATAACGCAAGGGCTCTTATTGCGGTGATGATGGCGCAGGACACCATCATTGATGCCGAAGAGGTAATGAACCTGGCATGCACGTATATCAGCTTCCTGCACCATGCCTTTAACGAGGAAAACGGCCGTTTCCGCAATTTCATGGGCTACGATCGCCGTTGGCTGGAAGAAGTGGGTACAGAGGACAGCCATGCCAGGACGATCTGGGGACTGGGAGAAACCGTGCGGCTGGCTCCATCGGAAAATATCAGATCTTTTGCCCAGGCGCTTATGGAGGCCGCTCTGCCTTCGCTAATCGATTTTAGCTCGCCCCGGGCCTGGGCGTTTGCTCTGGCAGGCATCCATGCCTATTTGTGCCGGTTCAGCGGCGATAGCGAGGTACGCCGCATCAGGGAGCGCCTGGCTGATCGTTTGATGCGGCAGTACCGGCAAAATGCAGGCCCGGACTGGCCCTGGATTGAAGATAGTGTTGCCTATGCCAACGGCAAAATTTCGCAGGCCCTTATTCTGTCCGGCCGCTGTCTGGAAAAAAGCGATATGCTGGATGCGGGGCTTACCAGCCTGCAATGGCTCATGAAAATCCAGACCGATGCCAAGGGCCATTTTGTCCCGGTGGGCAACCACGGCTGGTATCCCAGAGGCGGAGAGAAGGCGCGGTTTGATCAGCAGCCCATTGAGGCCCTGGACATGATCGAGGCCTGCCGGGAGGCCTACGAGGCCACCAGGAACGGAAGGTGGCTCGTCCATGCCCGGCAATGCCTGGAATGGTTTTTTGGACGAAACGACCTGAACGCCCCGCTATATGATTACAAAACAGGCGGCTGCTGCGATGGTCTGAGTGCAAACGGCCCCAACCGTAACCAGGGTGCTGAATCCACCCTGGTCTGTTTCCTGTCCCTGCTCCATCTGAATCAGCTACGCACAAGGCAGATTTCCATGGAAACAGCCGGCCGGGAGAAGAAGGAGAATTCATTGGAGAGCCTCTATTATGCCGAATAAGCCGATTGTCATGGTCAGCTCCTATCCGCCCCGGCTCTGCGGCATTGCCACCTTCTGCGAAGAAGCGCGCGAGTTTATTCAAAAAGCCAACCCGGAGCGCGAGGTGCTAGTGGTCAGCCATACCGACGGTGGGGGCAAGGGGGTTTTCCCTGTTATTGATATGCGGCGCCCGGACTGGTGGAAACCGGCGGCGGAAAAAATTGAGAAGTTAAAGCCCTGTGCTGTTCATATAGAGCATGAATACGGGCTTTATGAGCATTTTGATCCGCGGGGCATGGGAGACGGCAATCACGGTTTCCTCGATCTTCTCGAGGCGATAGGCGATTTTCCGATCGTTGTGGAGCCCCATACGGTGCACGGCCGCATGACAGATTTTGAAGCTGATTTTATTTTCAGGATGTGTCAGCGAAGCCATGTGGTACTGTTTAAGTGTCACTACCAGAAATGGCGGCTGGATTGGATGTTTCACGGCAGGGGATGGCCGACCCCGCGCAATGTCATGGTAGTGCCCCACGGAGCCCGCCCGGACAAGCGCTGGGGAGGCCATGAAATAGGGGGGCTGCGAGAGGTCTTCGGGCTGGATAAAATCGGTCTGGCAGAGCACGTGGTGGGCATGATCGGCTGGATTCAGTCCAACAAGCGCTGGGATATCCTGCTGTCCATGTGGGAGGAAATCCACCGGGCGATCAAGGCCATCACCGGCCAGGAATGGGATCTTTTGGCCGCCGGCGCCATGCGGGATCCTGAACACAGGGAGGACTATGAAGAGTGGACCACAGAGGTGCGGAAGCTCGAAGACAAAGGAATCGCCCATTATTATGAGTTCGTGCCCAGGGGTGATGATTATTACAAACTTATGGCCATCTGCGATTTTATCGTTCTGCCCTCCACCGATGAGACCCAGTCAGGCACCCTGGCGCGTATCATCGCCTTGAACAAGCCCTACATTACCACTGCGCCCATGGAGGGATTGACCGCCCAGACGCTGGAAAGCGAGGGGGGCCTTTTGTTTACAACCAAGGCGATGCTCCGGCAGAAAGTGATCAAGCTGGCAACAGACGAACGGCTGCGCCTGGAGCTGGGGGGAAATATAGAACACTACCTGGATCAGGTGGTTTCCTGGGAAATCGTGGCGAAACAATATAACGAAGCCTACCGGCTGGCCCGCAGAAGTCTGCGGAGCGGGGAACCGGTCGTTCTGGATCTGGAGTTTTAAAGACAGCAGGATGCTTGTGGTTTTGTAATGGAGCCTATAATGGAAGAAGAGCGTTTCCGGGAGTTATTTACAAGGCATCCGAACAATCCGATCATGCAGGCAAAGGATATTTCCTACCCGGCCAATTCGGTGTTTAATGCCGCAGCCACGCGAGTCGGAGATGAGACTCTGCTGATGATGCGGGTGGAGGACAGAAGCGGGATTTCCCATCTCACCGTTGCCAGGAGCTTAGACGGTGTGACCGGCTGGCGGATCGATTCGGGACCCACACTCTCTCCCTGTCCGGAGGAGCATCCAGAGGAAATCTGGGGCCTTGAAGATGCCAGGATTACGCGCATTGATGAGCTGGAATTATGGGCTGTTGTTTTTGTCGCCTATTCAAGAGGCGGTCCTCTGGTCTCGCTTGCGACCACGAAAGATTTTCAGCATTTTGACCGCATGGGCGCCATCATGCCTCCGGAAGACAAGGACGCCGCCCTTTTTCCCGTCCGTTTTGGGGGGCGCTGGGCCATGCTGCATAGGCCGGTAACCGCATCTGCAGGCTTCGGCGCTCATATCTGGTTGTCTTTCAGCCCGGATATAAAGCACTGGGGGGATCACCAGATTGTAATCCCTGCAGGAAAAGGGGGATGGTGGGATGCCAACAAGATCGGCCTCTCGCCGCCGCCCCTTCAGACGGAGAAAGGCTGGCTGATTCTGTACCACGGTGTTCGCACAACTGCAGGCGGCTGCATTTACCGGCTGGGGCTTGCGCTTCTGGATCTGCAGGACCCGACCCGCTTGCTGGCCCGTTCCGATGAATGGGTATTCGGGCCGGAGCAGCACTACGAGGCCACGGGAGATGTGGACAAAGTGGTTTTTCCCTGCGGATGGGTGGCAGATAAAGACCATCTCCGGCTCTACTACGGCGCTGCGGATAAATGTATAGCCCTTGCCACCGCCCGGGTCTCCGAAGTACTCGGCTGGCTGGAAAAGCATGCTCAAAAAAACAGAAGGATGTGGGGATAGCGCCATGCGGATTGCCATGCTCTCACCCATTGCGTGGCGCACGCCCCCAAGGCACTACGGGCCGTGGGAAAACGTGGTTTCCCTGCTGACCGAGGGGCTGGTGGCCCTCGGCCTGGATCTCACCCTGTTTGCCACCGGTGACTCCCGGACCAATGGCAGGCTGGTAAGTGTCTGCCCCAGGGGATATGCGGAGGATCCGGAGCTTTTGCCCAAGGTCTGGGAATGCCTGCATATATCCGAGGTGTTTGAGCGCGGGCAACAGTTTGACCTGATCCATAATCATTTTGATTTCCTGCCGCTCACATACACGCACATGACCTCAACTCCCGTGGTGACAACGATTCACGGCTTCTCCTCGCCCACGATCCTGCCTGTATATAAAAAATACAACAAAAAGACCTATTACGTAGCCATCAGCGAGGCGGACAAAAGCCCTGCTCTTGATTATATAGCAACCATTCATCACGGCATCGACCTGGCGCACTTTCACTGGAAAGCCGAGCACGGTCGGTACCTGCTTTTTTTCGGCCGCATTCATCCTGAAAAAGGCGCCGCAGAATGCATCGATGTGGCCCGGCAAACCGGCATGCGGTTGGTTCTTGCTGGCATCATCCAGGATCAGGACTATTTTGACAGCCGGGTGCGCCCCTATCTCAATGATCGCATTGTCTATATCGGCAGTGTGGGCCCGGATAAGCGCAGCGAGGTTCTGGCAAATGCGTATGCCCTGCTTCATGCAATCAGTTTTGACGAGCCTTTCGGTTTGTCCGTCATAGAGGCCATGGCCTGCGGAACCCCGGTGATTGCGGTGAACCGGGGCAGCATGCCGGAGATTATCGCGGACGGTATGACGGGATTTCTGGTGCGCGATGCGGCCGGGATGGCCGGCATGGTGGCCCGGGTAAAGGAGCTGGACCGGCGCCTATGCCGTCAGTGGGTGGAAGATCGGTTCCGGGCGGATCGCATGGTGGAAGATTATATAAGGGTATATGAAAAAATTTCTGGAAAGGCGGTTCATGGCAGCACTACAAGATCCCATCATCAGGCGCTATGAAAAAAATCCCATTCTGACCAGACGCGACGTGCCCTATCCGGTGGAAACGGTTCATAACGCGGGCGTGGTCAAACACGACGGGAAATACGTGATGCTCTTCAGGGCTCATCTCCGAAACGGCCGCTGTGTTATCGGCCTGGCGGAGAGCCCGGACGGCTATCAATTTGTGGTGCGGGCGGAGCCGTTTATCACGCCGGCAGCCGAGGAGCCCTTTGCAAGCTACGAAGAATACGGTGTGGAAGATCCGCGGATCTGCAGCATGGAAGGCGCGTATTTCATTACCTATTCCGCCTATTCCAGGCACGGGGTGCGCATCGTCCTGGCCCGCACGACTGATTTTAAGCGCCTGGAGCGAATTGCACTGATTACTCAGGCGGATTATCGCAATGTTGTGATTTTTCCGGAAAAGTTCAATGGCCGCTATGCCAGGCTGGATCGGCCACACTCGGAAATCTCTCCCTGGTCCATCTGGATTTCCTACTCTCCGGACCTGGTGCACTGGGGAGATGCCCGCGTCGTGATCAAACCCATGAGCTATCATTGGGACGAAATGAAGGTCGGACCCGGCGCTACGCCCATTAAAACAAATAATGGGTGGCTCAATATCTATCACGGAGTTTTTCAGACCATGGACGGAGCCGTCTATCGGCTGGGCGTGGCACTTCATGATCTGCAGGATCCCTCCAGGGTGCTGGGGGTGGCCGATGACTGGATCCTGCAGCCCGAGGCCCTCTGGGAAATAACCGGCTATGTCCACAACGTGGTTTTCTGCTGCGGGGCGGCCGCGGAAACAGATGGAACCGTGAAAATTTATTGGGGCGGTGCGGATTCGGTCATGTGTGCAGGAACTGCTTCCATCCGCGATCTGGTGGACCTGTGCGGCACCGCTGCCCGTCCTGCGCTGGGCGTCTAGCCTGCGGGCGCCCGGGCATTTACTTCCTGGCCCGCAGCTTGTGCTTTTGTATCTTGCCTGTAGCAGTTTTCGGCAGTTCCGTGAATTCGATTTCCTTGGGCACCTTGAACTTGGCCATGCGCTCCTTGCAGAAGTCCTTGACCTGCTCCGCCGTGAGGCTGGCCCCCTGCTTGAGCTGGATATAGGCCTTGGGCACTTCCTGCCATTTTTCGTGGGGAATGCCCACCACGGCTACTTCCAGGATATCCGGATGCTCGTAGAGCACGTTTTCCACCTCCACGGAGGAGATGTTTTCCCCGCCGCTGATGATGATATCCTTTAGCCGGTCCTTGATCTCCACGTATCCGTCCGGATGGGTGACCGCCAGGTCGCCGCTGTGGAACATGCCGCCGCGGAATGCGGTTTCTGTTTCCCCGGGCTTGTTGTGATAGCCGAGCATGACGTTGTTGCCCCACATTACGATTTCGCCGATCGTTTCCCCGTCATGGGGGACAGGCTCCATGGTTTCCGTATCCACGACATCCA
>JAWOFF010000100.1:0-23360 GCA_046482325.1 Desulfosalsimonadaceae bacterium | reverse complement strand
GCCATTTGCCCTTTCTCCTTTGCTGACTTCTGCTGCCTGTCCTCCAGCAGGCTTGCAAAACCGCCTTCTTTAGCCCTTAAATCCGGTTTTGCCGAGGTCACCGGCCCCTGTGCCGCAGCCGGGCGCGAATCCTTAACGCCTCTCTGAGGGCCTCTGTCCGCACCTTCCCCGCCGCCGTCAACAGCAGCCGTGACTTCAATCCGGCTTTTACCCGAAAAACCGAACTTTCCCTTTCCAATGCTGCGTGTGGACAGGATAAGTGCGTCCGGTCCAAGCGCCTGCTTGACCTTTTCCAGGGCGGATCGCATGTCGTCTGCTTCAAAAACCTTAACCTGCATTGATTCTCACCGTACCCAGAGATTGAATTTTGACCTGCGGGGCCACCTCGTTATGAGATAGAACCGACAAACTCGGGAAATACCGCTCCGTCAGCTTTTTGACATGCACGCGGATCGCGGGAGGACAGAGCAAAACCGGGGTCGTGCCGCCCGTGAATTTTTCCAGATGAGCTCCGATCCCCTCCACTATGGAACGGGCCTTTTTGGGCTCGAGTGCCAGGACCCCGCTCTGGCCGCTTTTCTGCACCGAGTTCTGGATCGTCTGCTCAGCTTCGTGATCCAGGGTGATAATGGGAAGGGTGTCGCTCTCGCCCGCGACGGCCGCGCTGATCTGGCGGGAAAGCGCCTGGCGCACGTATTCGGTCATTAAGTCAACATCCTGAATCTGCGGGCCGTAATCAGCCAGCGTCTCCAGGATGGTTCGCAGATCCCGGATAGAAACCCCTTCCCGAAGCAAATTCTGCAGAACTTTCAAAACTCCTCCCAGGCTCATGATATTGGGAATCAGTTCATCCACCAACTTGGGGTAGGACTTGGCTATATTATCCAGCAAATTCTGTGCCTCTTGCCTGCCAAGCAGTTCATAAGCGTGGCTTTTCACCACTTCACTGATATGGGTAGCCATGACCGTATTGCAGTCCACCACGGTATAGCCGGCCATCTGCGCCCTCTCCTTCTTATCTTCGGAAATCCATATGGCAGGAAGCCCGAAGGCCGGCTCCTGGGTCTGCACGCCTTTCATTTTCTCTGTGACATTGCCTGAATCCATGGCCATGTAATGCCCGGGCATCATCTCCGCCTGCGCCACGCATACACCTTTTAACAGCAGCCTGTATTCATTGGGCTTTAACTGCAGATTGTCCTTTATATGCACCGGCGGCATGATAAAGCCCAGAGAAAGGGCAAACTGCTTGCGAATAGAGCGGATCCGGTTTAAAAGCTCTCCGTCCTGGGAGGCGTCCACGAAACGAATCAGGCCGTAGCCCACCTCGAGTTCCAGAAGATCAACGGAGAGCAGCTGCTCGTAATTTTCCTCCTGCTCGCCGGCAGCGGCCTCCGCCTCCTCGGCCGCGGCCTCCGGCGCAGCGGCAGCGGCCTGGTGGGCTTTCTGCACCATGTAGGCCAGGGCAAAGAGCAGAAGCGAGAGAACCAGAAACGGAAGAAACGGAAGACCGGGAATCAGGGCAAATCCCAGCAGGATGCCGGCCACCACCCATATGGCCCGGACATTGAAGCTGAACTGTTGCTTGATCTGGGTGCCGAAATCCCCCAGGCCCCCGCTTCTTGAGACCAGGATACCCGCCCCTGTCGAGATAATCAGCGCGGGAATCTGGCTGACCAGCCCGTCCCCGATCGTCAGCGTGGTATAGTTGCGGGCAGCCTCCGCAAGGGGCATATTTTCCTGGAACACACCGATAATAAAGCCTGCGCAGATATTGATCATGGTGATCACAATACCGGCAATGGCATCGCCGCGCACAAATTTGCTCGCCCCGTCCATGGCGCCGAAAAAATCCGCCTCGCTGGTAATTTCGTCGCGCCGCTGCCGGGCCTGGTCTTCATTGATCAGCCCGGCGTTTAAGTCCGCATCAATGGCCATCTGCTTGCCGGGCATGGCATCCAGGGTAAAACGGGCCGAGACTTCGGCCACGCGGCCGGCACCCTTGGTGATAACAATAAAATTGATCACCACCAGGATAAGAAATACAACGATTCCCACCACGTAGTTGCCGCCCACCACAAACTGGCCGAAGGACTGGATCACCTTGCCCGCCGCGAATTCCCCGGTATCGCCGTACAACAGGATCAAACGGGTGGAGGCCACGTTGAGCGAGAGGCGAAACAGCGTGGTGATCAGCAAAACAGTGGGGAAAATGGAAAATTCCAGGGATTTCTGGACATAGAGCGTGATGATGAGAATCATCAGGGCCACTGTGATGTTTAGCGCCAGAAAAAGATCCAGAAGAAGGGGCGGCATGGGAATGATCATCACCAGAAGGATCATCACCAGGCCCATGGAAACAATTACATCGCTTCTGAAAAAAAGTTGGCTCCATTGCTGCGGAATCATTTCCCCGATCACTTGCCTCACCTATTGTCTCTCGATTGTCTGGTTCCTGCCCGCACAATCCGTTCTCCGTTTTCCCCGGTCAACGCCTGGTACAGGCACAAGCCGGGGTGCTGTCTGTATCTTTAGCTTTTTCTCTGCAAAACCTTTGCCAGCCAGGGACATTTCTCCGGGTCAATGCCCCTGCTCCCGCCAGGATGCTGTTTGGACAACATCCTAGTGCTTAAGGCTGTAGACGTAAGCCAAAATTTCGGCAACTGCCTTAAACATATCCTCGGGAATCTGCTCTCCGGGCTCCACCTGGTAAAGGGAGCGGGCCACTACCGGATTTTCGACCCGGGGCACGCCGTGTTCGTCTGCAACCTCCCGGATCCGCCTGGCCAGATGATCCGCGCCCTTGGCCGTAACGACGGGGGCATCCATGGCTTCCCTCCGGTAACGAAGCGCCACGGCGTAATGGGTTGGGTTGGTTATCACCACGTCGGATTCCGGCACCTCGGCCATCATGCGCTTCTTGGCCATTTCCTGCTGAATGGAGCGAACCCTCTGCTTTACCTGGGGATCGCCCTCTGTTTCCTTATGTTCTTCCTTTACCTCCTGCTTGGTCATGCGCATCTTCTTCTCCATTTCCCAGCGTGAAAAAACATAATCGGCCACTGCGATTACGATCAGCAGCAGACAGCACTTTAAAAGGATGACAAACATCACATCCGCCATAAAACCGGTCACCGCATCCAGATTCACTCCCGCAAGCCCCAGGAAACGATCAAAACGGGCAAAAAGGGTCCAGTAGGCAAGAACCCCGACCAGAATAATTTTGCCGAAGGATTTACCCGCTTCAAAAAAGGAGCGCATGGAAATGAGCTTGCCCATTCCCTTGATGGGGTCCAGCTTGTTGAAATCCGGCTGCATGGGCTTTAGCGTAAACAGCCAGCCGATCTGAATGTAGCCGGAGAGAACCCCCAGCACCAGGCAGCCAAGGAGCAGCGGCCACAAAAGCCCGGCCATCTTCTGCAGGATAAAGACCAGCATCAGGACAAAGGACTCCTGATCCACGGCAAACTGGCCGCACCTTCGCCAAAAAAACGCCAGCAGTTCCTGCAGATCCCTCCAGAACACAGGCGCATAAAAGGAGCCGAGAATCAGAACGCCGGTCAGGAGCATGGCTGTATTTACCTCCCGGCTCTGGGCCACCTGGCCTTTTTCCCGGAATTCCCGGCGCCGTTTCTCTGTGGGCTCCTCTGTTTTTTCTTCCTGTTGTTCGTCCGCCATTTACGGCCTCACATCATGTGCAGAATCTGCAAAAGCCGCTCCTGCAGAACCTGGAATTCCTGCTCCATGAGGCTGAGCACCATTTCCATGCTCAGCCCGAGAATAATCAGGGCAAGGGATATATTGATCGGAAAAGAGAGCAGAAAAACCTGCAGTTGAGAAAACACCCGGGACATGATGCCCAGTATAAACATGGACAGCATCAGAACCACCATAACAGGGGCAATAAGCTGCAGGCCCAGGGCGAACATCGCCCCGGTCAGTTCCATGATAAAGGGAATCGCCCGGCCGGAAAGATCCAGCCCGCCTACCGGAAGGATTTCGTAGGAGCGGACCATAACCAGCAGCAGCATGTGGTGGACATCCAGGGCCAGAAAAAGCAGTATTGCAAAAACATTCTGGAACTGGGAAAGAAGGGGAATCTGCTGCTGATGCTGGGGGTCGAGGATATTGGCCGCGGCAAAGCCCATTTGATAGCCGACAATCGTACCGCCGAACTGAACGGCAAAAAACAGGAGCTGGATCACAAAGCCCAAAAGAAGGCCCAGAATCGCCTCGCGCACAACAATCAGACCAAGGCCTGCGGCGCTTGTCTGAACACCGGAAAGCGAGATATCCAGGACCGGAAACAGGATAAGAGAAATGGCCACCGCCAGCCCCAGCCGCAGGCGGGCCGCGGCCTGCGAGGCGGTAAAGATTGGCAGGGCTCCGATCATGGCAGCCATCCGGGCCAGAATAACCAAAAACACATACCAGTTCTGCATTGTAAACAGCTCAAGCTCCACGGCAGCAACTTCCGTCTGTATTTTCATTTCCGCTGTAAAACAACACCCGGCGTGGCTGGGCTACCCTCCGCCGCCCTGGATGATCATTGTAGTAAACACCTGGTGGGCAAGGCCCAGCACAATATTCAGTATCCAGGGGGCAGCCACAACCAGGGCAACAAGCACCGCCACGATTTTCGGGGCAAAGGTCATGGTTTGCTCGTTAATCTGGGTGGCTGCCTGGAAAATGCTCACCACAAGCCCCACCACAAGCCCGGCAACCATCATCGGCGAGGCTGCCAGAAGCACAGCAGCTACCGCACGCCGCACCAACTCTATAACCATTTCTTCCGTCATGGCTTTCTTCCTGTCTCATTTCCACAATTCATCATTATTACCCAACCCCGCTTCAACCCCCTCAGCCCCTCAGCCCCTCAGCCCCTTAGTCCCTAAGTGCCTAAGTGCCTAAGTGCCTTTCCCCTCAATAAAATCCCTGCATCAGCGAACCTGCTATCAGGTTCCAGCCGTCTACCAGGACAAACAAAAGCACTTTAAAAGGAAGAGAAATGATAATAGGCGGCAGCATGAGCATGCCCATGGTCATCAGAACAGATGCCGTAATCATGTCGATAACCAGAAAGGGCACAAAAATCATAAACCCGATCTGAAAGGCCCGTTTTAATTCCGAGAGCATAAATGCCGGAATCAGGGTCAGGGTAGAGACCTCGGAGGAGTCTGCGGGGGCTTTCTTCTCTGAAAGACGGGTCATCAGCTTAAGGTCCGCTTCCCGGACCTGGCCGAACATGAACTCCCGCATGGGGCTTGCCGCTTTCGTCAGAGCCTGTTTGCCGCCGATTTCTTCATTCAAATAAGGCTGCAGGGCGGATTGGTTCACCTGGGAGAAAACAGGCGCCATGATAAAAAAGGTTAAAAACATTGCCAGTCCGATAATAATCTGGTTGGGCGGCATCTGCTGCGTACCCATGGCCTGGCGCAGAAAGGAGAGCACCACCACGATGCGGATAAAAGATGTGGTCATCAGCAAAATGGCCGGGGCCATGGAGAGCACGGTCAGCAGCATCAGGATCTGCAGGACCGTGGAAACCTGCTGCGGGCCGGCGGATTCGGTCATGTTAAAGGACAGGCTCGGTATTTCCTGTGCGGCCGCCGCATCAGCCCAGAACAGGATCAGCCCTGCCGCCGCGCTTGCTGCTGCAAAAATCAGAACACCCCGTTTCATGCCTCTGTCTGCTCCTGCTCCTGCAGTTCTTTGTCAAACCGACTGCCGCCGCCGGCTGCGCCAAAATGGTGAAGACAGTTCACCCGGTCGTTGCCAAGCCCCAGCAGAAGCCTTTCACCTTCTACTTCCACCAGGACCAGGGCTTTGCGCCCGCCCACCGGCCGGGTCTCCATGATCCGGATGCGGCCGGAATGGCGTTTTTCCAGAAAACGAAACCCCTTGCGGTGAATGACGTGAAAGGCCAGCATCAAACCCACGACTATCGCCATTCCGATAAAAAGCTTGAGCCCGGAATGAAAAAGATTCACCGGTTCGGGCTCTGCTGCAAGCAGAACCGTCGGATGCAGCATAAAAAGGAGAAACAGCAGGCGCGCCATAATTTTCTACCTCAGCTTCTCCAGGCGCTCAGAGGTGCTGACCACATCGATCAGCCGCAGCCCGAATTTTTCATTGACCACCACCGCCTCGCCGCGCGCTATCAGCCGCGAATTCACATACAGATCCAGGGGCTCATCCGCCAGTTTGTCGAGTTCAATCACGCCGCCTTCCTTTAACTGGAGAAAGTCCTTGACCAGCATTCGGGTGCGGCCCACCTCGACGGTGACTTCCAGGGGAACATCGAGCAGGAACTCGATCCCTTTTGTCTCCGCCTGAGCGCCGCTTGCGGTCTCCGCGCCGGTGGATGCAGCCTTTGCCTGTTCATTGTCTTTTGTCTCTGCCATTGCTTAATCTCCTATGGGTTCCTTTTTGCCCACGCGGACCACCTTTTTTCCGCTGCGGACGCCTGGCTGGCCGCGGAACTTGGTCTTTCTGCCGGCCACGATCTCGATGGGCATATCCTCGTCATAATCGAAACCGACGATATCGCCGGCCTCCAGGCTTAGAATTTCCTGAATGGTGAGCTGCAGCTCGCCCCATACGGCGGATACGGGAATCTCCATCTCCTTTAGCTCTTTCTCCAGCATCCCGGCCCACTTGTTCTCCTTTTTCTCTTCATCTAGCTGCAGGCCGCCATCCCGGAGTTTGTCCTTGTAGGGCTCCAGGGAAAAATAGGGGATAACCAGCAGGATTTCCCCTTCCAGGCCTGCAAGCTCCACCTTGAAGCTGACCTGGATCACCTCTGTGTCCGGTCCCAGAATATTGACCATCCGGGGGTTGGTATCTACCCGGTAAATGCTGGAGTAAATCGTGTCCAGAGCCGAAAAAGCGCGGTTGAATACCCGGCAGGCCTCGGTCAGCAGGGAACGGATAATATTGGCTTCAATGGCTGTTACTTCCCTGTCCGGAAGGACAAAATCACTTGCCGCAGACATTCCGAAAAGCACCTCCACCAGGCCGAAACAGAGATTGCGGTCAAACACGAAAAGCCCCGAGCCCTTTAGGGGATCCAGGGAGAAGGCCCCCAGTACGCCGGGATTCTGCAGGTTGTGCAGGAAATCCTCGAAAAAGCGGGATTCCACCTCTCCCTTGGTGAGCGTTGCCCCCTGCTGCAGGCTGTTTGTCAGTGCGATTGAATAATAACGGGCGAAAGAGTTGAAGACGATATCCAGATTGGCAATCCGCCACTTGCTGTAGTTCTGCCCCTTGGTCAGATCAATGCTTGTGACATTTTTGCTTCGCGAAAGAAAAGCACCTTCCGCCCGGGTCTCCGCCTCCCCGGCCACAGCGCTCAGCCTGGCATCGATTTCGCCCTCGTCAAAGGCCGCCAGCAGCTCGTCAATTTCGTCCTGATTTAAAATCCGTTCCACGACCCGCTCCTGTTATTGGACGACAAAATCCGTAAAATAGATATCCTCTACCTTTCCCCTGCCGGAGAGCTCCTGGATGCGGGCCAGCAAATCGGCCTTCAACTGCATTTTGCCCTGCAGATCCTTTATGTCGACAAAAGTTCTGTTGCCCACCAGCAGCAGCACGGCATCCGTTATCTGCGGCATACGACGCTCTATGGCCTCTTTGCTCTCTTCATCCGCCGTCTCAAGAGTAATGCCAACCTTTAGAAACCTGGTATTATCCTTGTGCATAATGTTGACGACCAGGTCCTCCATTTCCAGCAGCGGCCCAAGGTTTTTCTTTTTCCCGGTCTCTACCTGTGCAGCATCTGCTTGCTGCGCAGATCCTCCTGATCCGCCGAACACCCCCAGAAAATAAGCCCCTGCCGCCCCCGCAAAAATCAGCACGACCAAAACCGGCAAGCCAATGAGAAAAATTTTGTTTTTGCTTTTTGGCTGCTTTTCCTGGCTTTCTTTTTCTTTTCCCTTTTCCTTCTCCTTATCCCTGGCCATTTCCCGAGTCTCCTTTGTCTCCTGCTGATGATAAAAACCGTTTAAAAAGGCAGCTGCCTGCTGGAATCAATCAGATACGGCAGCGAGGTTTGATAATCACCGGCGGTTTCCAGAACGAACTCCACACGCCGGTTCAAGGCCCTGTTTTTTTCGGAATCATTGGGTACCAGGGGCTTTTGGTCCCCGTAGCCCACTGCCGACAGGCGGTCGAGGGCAAGCAGCTGGTTTTTGGCAAAAAATTTGAGCACTGTAACCGCACGCTGCACTGAGAGATCCCAGTTGGTGGCATCTGCCGGCCCATAGGGCACGGAGTCCGTATGCCCCTCAATGCGCATCTGAAAAGGCAACGGCTCCACCAGATCGGCCACTTTGCGCAGCACGGGACCCGCTGCCTGCTTTAAACGCGAAGAGCCCGAGGCAAAAAGAATTTTCTCCTTAACCCGCAAAACAATGGCTCCCCGATTCTTTACCAGTTCAATATCTTCTTTCAGGTCCAGCTGCTCCAGGTCCTGCAGCATGTCGTCGTAGACCCGCTGCAGCATATCGTAGGAAATCGCTCCCATTTCGGGCAGTAGCTTGTCAGTCCGGGGCTTGGGACGGGGCTCGGTCTCCATGACGCCAAACGCTCCCCTGAGCGAAACCGCCGCCCGTTCAAACTTGACCTTGCTCATCTCCGCCATGGATAGCATGAGCACGAAAAAGGTAAGCAGCAGGGTCACCATGTCGCTGTAAGTCACCATCCATGCGGGAGCAGAGGGGCCGGAGGACTTGTTGGATTTTTTCCTTCGCCTTGCCGCCATTAACGGACATCCTTATTTTTTCTTAAATACACTTTCCCGCTCCTTGGGCTGCAGGTAGACATGAAGCTTCTGCTCCATTACACGGGGATTTTCCCCGGCAAGGATGGAATTCATGCCTTCAACAATCAGCTCTTTTTTCAAAAGCTCGGACTGCGACCGGGTTTTAAGCTTTCCGGCCATGGGCAAAAAAATGACATTGGCCAGAACAGAGCCGTAAAGCGTGGTAAGCAGTGCAATCGCCATTGCCGGCCCGATCGTGGAAGGATCATTCATGGATTGGAGCATCTGCACCAGCCCGATAAGCGTTCCCACCATGCCGATCGCCGGGGAATAGGTGCCCAGGGAGGAAAAAATCTCCGCCCCGCTGTCGTGCCGCTCCCGGATGTAGTCGATCTCGCGGATCATCATCTGCTCCAGGGTTTCCGGCTCGTGGCCGTCTGCAGCAAGCTGCAGGCCCTTTACCAGAAAGGGGTCCTCCACGTTCTTTGCCATGGACTGCAGGGAAAGAAGACCCTCCTTCCGTGCTTTGCCGGCAAACTCCGTGAGCTGACCGATCAGCTGGGTCGGCGGGGTATCCTTGAAAAAAACGGTTTTCTGCGCCACGGCAAAGGCGCGTGCCACCTCGCCGAATGGATAGTGCACCAAAAGCGCGCCCAGCGTTCCGCCGAATACAATCATAATCGACTGCGGCTCAATAAACACCATCAGGCCGCTGCCGCTCATAATAGCAACAAGCATCAGGCCGAAAGCAGCAATAAGGCCCACAAATGTCGAGAAATCCATAGGTACGAACTCCTTTTGATCTTTTCTTTTTGCAAGCTCCATACCAAAAACCGGGATGATATTGCAGCCGGCGAAAAACTCGCGGCAGCCGGAGCAGCCAGGCGCGGGCGAATAAAAAAAGGCCGGTCGCATGGACCGGCCTCAGTGGAATGGACAAATTTTTGACTTAACCATCAGCGCTTCATGTTGATCACCTCGTTCAACATCTCGTCCGTGGTGGTGATGGTCCTGGAGTTGGCCTGGAATGAGCGCTGGGTGGTGATCATCTTGGTAAACTCCTCGGCGATGTCAACAGTTGACTGCTCCAGGGAGTTGGAAAATATTTTCCCGACACCCGAGCCCGGCATGCCCACGTCCGCCGGCCCGGAGTCATTGGTGGCCTGGTAGAGGTTTTTGCCGACTTTTTCCAGCCCGTTGTCATTTGAGAACTTGCCGAGGGCCAGTTTGGCATCATTCCTTGTTTCCCCGTTGGAATAGGTTGAGGTGATAGTTCCCTCCTTGTCCACGGAAAGATCTGTGAGATAGCCGGAGGTATAGCCGTTTGCCTGCTGGGTCACCACCTTGGAGTCAGTGGCAAACTGGGTAATGTTCATCTCGTAGTCAACTTCCTGTTGCTGATCAGCACCGTTTTTCCAGGGTAAATTGCCTTCTTCAATAGTTGTTTCCGCGGTGCCGTCCTCGCCTACGGAATTCCCATCAATCTTTTCTAACTTTCCATTGCCGTCAAATGTGAAGCTCCCGCTGTTGACCTCCACCATGGTGTTATCACCATCTGTAGTACCACTGTTTTCAGTTTCTTCCAGATCTTCATACGGAACCGTCTGGTTATAAGTCCAGTTATTGCTGTCTGTCTTTGTAAAATAGGTGGTGATCAGATGGCTGTTGCCGAGCGAATCATAGACCTCGGAAGTCGTAGCAAAATTCGAGGAATCTGTCGGGTTATTAATATCCCACTCCGGAGTTCCGTCAGAATCGTCATATCCTTCAACAAGTTTTTCTCCGGCATCAAGGTTGGTGGTGAGCCCCACCTCATCAGAGGCCCTGCCTTTTACAAGCGAACGGGTATCGATCCGGATATCGCTTGTCAAATCCTCAAAGCCGTCTTCTCCCTGGCTGGCATAGCCCTGCACGATATAGCCTTCCGGGTTGGTGAGGTATCCCTGTTCATCCAGGCGGAAGGTGCCCGCCCGGGTAAAATTATTGGTCTGGTTCTCCGGATTGCGGACCATGAAAAACCCGGATCCCTCGATCGCCAGGTCAAGATTGGAGCTGCTGCTCTCAATGGAGCCCTGTTTGAAGACATCATCGACCACGGAAAGGTTGGCTCCCCGCCCGATCTGACTGGTGCCGCCGGAGCCTGTTACCGTGTCCGGCATCAGATCGGAAAACAGCGTCCGGCTTGCCTTAAATCCCGCCGTATTGGTGTTTGCCAGGTTGTTGCCGATCACGCTCATGGCGTTGGAAAAGGCCTGGAGCCCGGAAACGCCGCTGTTCATTGCACCGCCTAAACCCATATGCGTTCCTCCTTATATTCTGCTCTGTCGCTTTTTATGCAGCGGGGGAGGCAAACCTGCAGTCTGTCCCGCTTATGCTCAGTTGATTCCGGTTAATTGCCTTCAGTGGATGTCGGATTATTGACCCGGGAAACATCAGAGACGCTTATGCTGCCGCCCGGGGTAAGCAGGGAGGCCTCGGAACCCTGAAAATCTGCACCCGTCACCCGGCTGCCCACAAGGGGAACGCCGGACACTTCGCTGCCGTCGGCTTTTTTCCCCGCAACTTCCAGGGTGTAACTGCCTTCAGGCAAATCTGCAGCGCCATCTTCCGCTCCGGCCCAGGAGAGGAAATGCTCCCCTGCCGCCGGGGAATCTATCCGGATCTCATCGACGACCCGGCCGCTTTCGTCTTTCACATACAGGCTTGCCTCTTCCATGGACCCGGAAAACCGGTACCCAAGCTCCACCGGATCGCCTTCGAAACGGAAGGTATTCGATTCCGCCACCACGTTTTTGCCGATCAAAGAGAGCGCGGACATGCGCTCAAATTCGCCCTTGACCGAATCCAGCGCTTCCATGCTGCTGTTTATGTTCTGGAGCTGCTCAAGCGAGCTGTACTGCGCCAGCTGGGAGGTAAACTCCGTGGGGTCGCTTGGATCCAGGGGGTCCTGGTTTTCCAGCTGTGCTACAAGAAGGTTTAAAAAATCATTCTTGCCCAGCGCCTCCGCTGATTTACCGGACTTGCTCTCCGTCTGCTGCGTAAATCCCTGAAGTGCTTCAATACCGCTCATAATTCTTTCTCCCTTGCAAACTATACCCGCAGGCTAAGACCCGAATGCCCGGCGGAGCTCTCCGGCTCCCGGGCCGGCTGCCGCTCTTCCGGCTCCTGCTCTTCTGCTGCGCCGGAGTTGGCAAAGCCGCGCTCTGCTTCGGAAAAGGCCTGCTCGTCAAACTGCGTCTGTCCCTCTTCGCCGCCGCTGTCCACGCTCACCTGCAGATCCGACACCTCAATTCCCTGACCCGCAAATGACTGCTGCAGGGCAGGGAGGTGTCTTTCAAGCACCCCGGCCACCTGATGATTCTGGGCGTGGAGAGAGACCTGCAGATGGCCGCTTTCTGAGTGGATCCGGACCTTGACTGTGCCAAGCTCCGGCGGATGCATGTTGATATTCATGTTGCCGGAGCCCTGCCGGACACCTGAGAACAGGCGGACAAAAACCTGGCTTACGATCCGGTTTTCAGCGCCCTGAAGCGCCCGGTCAAAGGAGCCCCCGGTCTGCTGCGCACCGCTTGCCGCCGTGCTCTGGGTCTTATCCCCGCCCTGGCCGCCGGACTGGGTCTGCCCCAGTATATCCGCCGTCTGCCGACTATTCTGCTTGAGGGCGCCCGGCTTTGCATCGGACTTTTCCGCACCCGCCTGCCGGAGAAGCTGCTCCGCGTCTACTGAATCGGCCTTACCCCCCAAAATATCGGCAAAAGCGGGATCCTGTTTCTGTCCATTACCGCTGCCGCTGCCTGCGGTCTTTTCCCTGCCGGCAAGCTGCTGCAAAAGCTGCCTGAGGCCCTGTTCCTCGCCGCTTTCCTCCTGTCCGGCATTGCCGCGTTCTCCGGTATTGGCACGCGCGAAAGCCGCCGCATCAGCACCGGATGAGCTAGTGGGGCCTGCTGTCTCCCCCCTGCCCGGCTTCGCGTCCGCCTCCGTCTTGCCGAGAAGCTCCCTGATCTGCGCTTCAAAATCACGGACTGCGGACATTCCGCTTTTTACGGCAGCGGAGTCTGCTTCCCGGAAGGATTCGCCGGCCGCGGCCCCTGCCTGCAAAATCCGCTGCAGGCGGGCCTCAACACCCTCGCCCCCGGTTTTTCCTTCCTGCAAAAAAGCGCCCTCAGGGGCGGAACCGGCAGCTTGGGCAAAAATCCTCGCCAGTTGCGAAAACCTCTGCGAGGTCGTGTGCGCACCTTCAGTTTGGCCGTCTCCGGGCTTAAAATTCTCCAGCAGACGCTGCAGGTCAGCGGAAAGCGCACCCCCGCCTTCCGCCTGCAAAAACCCCTGCTTGTTTTCTCCCGCCTTGTGCGCCCCGGCCTGCCCCCTTGACTGTTCTCCGATCTGCTCCCGGGCGCCCGGGCTCCGGCCCGGCTCTGCAAACAGTGCTGCTATCCTGTCGCCTTGTACTGCTGGTTCTCCGCTCTGTCCTGCTTTTTCCGGCTGCGCAGCCCCGCCATCGGGGGCCTGCTCTCCTGCAGATGCCGCAGAACCTGCTGCCAGAAGCTCCAGCAGTGCTGCCATTGCAGCGGCATTCATATCTGTTTCCGCCTCTTCTTTCATTTCCCCGAGAAGGGCGGCAAGCTTTTGATCGGATTGTATTTGCCCGGGAAAAAGCCCCTTTTCCTCGATTGCGGCCATCAGACTATCCAGGGCCTCCCGGACAGTTGAATCTGACGAACAAGCGCCCTGCTTTTTCTGGAAAAGCGCCCGGGCCTGATATGAATTTTCGGCATTGGCCAGAACCTTTAAAAAATTTTCTTTTTCGCCGTTTTTACCGGCAAAAAGCGATTTTGCCGCCTTATCTCCGGTACTTCCGGTCTCAGGGCCCGCTGCCGGATTTGTGCCCGCAAGGGCCATTGCTGCAGAACTGGATGCCATCATGTGCTATTCTCCGTCATAAGCGCCGGGCGCCGATTCAAGGCCGGGGCAGCGGAGCAGGCTCCCTCTCTTTCAGGGCTCCATCCTGGCGAGCGCCGTGCTGTATCGAACGGCGGTTTTATTTTCCATGTTATCCAGAATCTCGCCTGCATATTTGTCCCGCATCCCGGCCAGAACGGCAACCGCCATGTCCTGCTCCATTTCGGCGAGGCTGGCTGCAGCCCCTGCCGGCTCCCGTTTCTGGTAAATCTTGCTGAGTTTTTTGACCCGCTTCTGCTCGGTTTCATTTTTCTCCGCAAACAGTTCTTCCAGATCGCTGCGAAGGGCCTTTAACCGTTCAAGCTTCTTGTCGACGGTTTTTTCCATTTTCTTTAATTCATTTTCACGCTGCTCCAGCTCTTTTTGCCGGCTGGCAAAATGTTTGCGTTCTTTTTTGAGCCGGGAAAGGACCCGCCTGGCCTCAACCCCGATGTCGCCGCATTCAAACACCACTTTCGCCTGCTTTTGTTCTTCCTGCTCCGCAAGGGCGCTGCCGCCGGGAACAACAAAAGCCGCACATATCCAGAAAACAAGGCAATACCGTATAATTAGTACCGGTTTCATTTGCTGCCTCCAAAACTGATTACCGCAATTTCATCCATGAATTTCTCTTCCTGAAGCCTTTCTTTTTCAGCCTGTGCCGCCTGCCGCTTCTCCTTTAAAAGCTCCAGTGCCCTCTTCTCCTGGCGCGCACGGACAAGAGCGGCCTGTTTCCGGCGGACCTCGGTCTCTGCGGCTGAGAGCCTGCGACAGATCTCCGACTCCTTCTGACTTTTCACGGCAATGCACTTTTCATAAAGCAGAATATCAGATACCAGCGGTTCATCCTGCTTGGCCTCATCCAGCTCCGCCGAAAGACGGGCAATCTCCTCCGCAGCAGCTTTTCGGGCTCTGGCATGCGCATCCCGCATCTCCATGCACTCCAAAAGCTCCTTATGCACTTCATTTTCGCATCTTATCCGGTAATCCAGAACAGTCTGCAGCTTAAACGGCTTCATCGCGCATCTCCTGGGAACCCTGCCGGCCTTGCAGAAAACCTGCAGAGAAAATTATTTCTTCTCGAAGAGCTGCTCCATTTCCCGCCGGGTCTGTTCCAGGTCCGACTGCTCCCTGCGGTCCTGGCGGAGGAAGCGGCTGACGGGTTCAATGTGGGCCAGGGCATGGTCCACTTTCGGGTTGCTTCCTTTTTTGTAGGCCCCGATATTGATAAGATCCTCGTTTTCCGCATAGGTTGCCAGGATCTCCCGGATGTGGGCGGCATTTTGGCTGTGATCGGCGTCCACGAGGCGCTGCATGACCCGGCTGGTGGAGTTGAGAACGTCAATGGCAGGATAGTGATTTTTCGCAGCAATGTCGCGGGACAGGGTTATATGGCCGTCCAGGATGGAGCGGACCGCGTCGGCTACCGGCTCATTCATGTCATCGCCTTCGACCAGGACAGTAAAAAGGCCTGTAATGCTGCCCATGCCGGAAAAACTGCCGGCCCGCTCCAGCAGTTTCGGCAGGCGGGCAAAAACCGAAGGGGTATAGCCTTTTGTGGTCGGCGGCTCGCCCACGGCCAGGCCGATCTCCCGGATGGCCATGGCAAATCGGGTGACCGAATCCATCATCATAAGCACTTTTTTGCCCTGGCTGCAGAAGTACTCGGCCAGCGACATGGCCGTAAACGCCCCGCGCATGCGCAGAAGCGGGGACTGATCCGAGGTTGCGGTCACCACGACCGATCGCGAAAGCCCCTCCGGGCCAAGGTCATCCTCGATAAACTCGCGGACCTCCCGCCCCCGTTCGCCGATAAGTGCGATCACGTTGACATCTGCCTGCGTGTTCCTTGCCATCATTCCCAGCAGCACGCTTTTGCCCACCCCGGAGCCGGCCATAATCCCCATCCGCTGTCCCATCCCGCAGGTAAGCAGCCCGTTTATACAACGCACACCCAGATCCATGGGTTCTGCAATCTGGCTGCGGGCCATGGGGCTTGGGGGCAGATGGTAGAGCTCGCGCTTCTCCTGTGCTCTAACCAGCCCCTTCTCATCCACCGGCCGGCCCAGCGCATCCACCACACGTCCCAGATACTCCTGTCCGACATCCACATAAACGCTTGCATCCAGCACACGGATCAGGCTTCCCACACCAAGGCCGTGCATCTCTCCCAGCGGCATAAGAAGCGCGGACCCGCCCTTAAATCCCACCACCTCGGCGGGGACGGAATTTCCGCCGCCAACGGGAATGATCTCGCAGAGCGAGCCGAGACTGGCCTGAGGGCAGCGCCCCTCGATCACAAGGCCAACGATCTGTGAGACCTTGCCCCGAACGCGCACCGGGTTGATTTGCTCGATGGATTCCAAAGCGGCTTCCATATTGCTACCTAAACTGAGCGTTTCAAATTTTTAAATCTATTTATTTTTGCCATCCCAAACTGACTTTTTACGAGAGCATCAATCCCCCAGCCCCTTAGCCCCTCAGTGCCTTATTGCCTCAGTCCCTCAGTCCCTTAGTCCCTTAGTGCCTCAGTCCCTTAGTCCCTCAGTCCCTCAGTCCCTCAGTCCCTCAGTCCCTTAGTCCCTTAGTCCCTTAGTCCCTTAGTCCCTTAGTCCCTTAGTCCCTTAGTGCCTCAACCCCTTATCAATCAACTATTTCCGCCCTCAAATGCTCCTCGATCTTCTCCATCTGCGACTCAATCGTGGCGTCAACATCGCCGGCCCGGCTCTCCGCGCGGCAGCCGCCGGGGGAAATGGCTTCATCCGCGATAAATTGGATATTCTCCAATCCCTTCATCGCTGCCAGAAACAGGGGCTCGTTTTCTTTTACCTTTTCCAGGTCCGCCGGGTTAACCCGGATATAGTACTGCTCCGCCTCTACTGCGGAATCTATAGTCCGGTTTACGGTTTTGACTATGATATCCTCGTTTTTTTCCACTTCGGCCTCTATGACCCTTCGGGCTACAGCCATCACCAGCCGGACCATATCCTCCCTGCTGCGGCTAAAAAGAGACTCGCGCAGCCGGCTTACCTGCTCAACGCCTTCTGCCAGCGCCTGAGCGGCTGTATGCAGCTCTTTTTCCACTTCACTTCGGCCGTCTTTTTTCCCCTCTGCATAGCCCTCTTCCCTGCCCTTTGCATTGGCCTTTTCCCGTTGCTCAGCAACATCCACGGAAGGCTCGGCAGCAGAAGACGCTTGGCTGTCTTCGTCTGCCTCCGGGTCCAGGGGCTTCGTCTCAGCAGGACACTTGCGCATAAAGAAATCCCCGCTGCCGGCAAGCTCTTCCTCCTCCAGATCCTTGAAGCGAATGGTTTCAAAATGGACGCCGCTATCGGATGAATATATCCTAGACAAGAGGTTCCTGGCCTTTCCCGGGCAGCGCAAGCTGGCCTTCCTCCTCCAGGCGCAGGGCGATCTTGACAATGCTCTGCTGGGCCTGCTCCACCTCGGAGAGCCGTACCGGACCCAGGGCCTCCAGGTCCTCGGCGATGATATCCGCCGCCCGTTCACTGATATTTTCGTAGATTTTGTCCTTTATGTTGTCCTGGGCCGTTTTCAGGGCAAGGGTAAGGGTTTCGTTCTTGACCTCGCGCAGGATTTTCTGCATACCCTTATTGTCTATTCGGTGCAGGTCCTCAAATGTTACCAGCTGGTTGCGGATTTTCTCCGCGGTCTCGCCGTCGACTTCCTCGATGCCGCCCAATATGTCCTGCTCCATCCCTCTTTCCATGCGGGTTAAGATATCCACCGCCTTGTCCACCCCGCCCACATGATGCTGCTCTCTTTTTACAAAGCCCCCGATCTCCCGCTGCAGCGCCTCCTCGATCTGCCGGATGATTTCGGGGGAGACTTTTTCAATCCGGGCTATGCGGTAGACCACGTCCGAGCGCAGATCCTCGGGCAGATAGGCCAGGACCTGGCCGGTATGCTCGGACTTCTGGGTCGACAGGATCAGGGCCATGGTCTGCGGATGCTCGTTTTTCAAAAGATCCGCCACCATCCGGGGCTCCATCATGGAAATGGTCTCCAGGGGCTTTCCGTCGAACTCGGAGTTCAAATCCTCCATAAGCGACTCCACCCGATCCTCGTCGCCTGTCGAGGCCAGGGCTTTATTGATAAATTCGTTTCCGTCCACGAAAAGGCCCGCATATTCCGCCTGCGTTTTTCTGTACTGGTCCACAACCTCGCGGGCGAGATCGGCGGGCACGTGATCCACCCCCTTCATATAGCTGCTGATCCAGCGGATTTCTTCGTCCTTTAGCTCTTTGAAGACCTCGGCTGTCACCTCCTCGCCGAGGCATATAAGCAAATAAGCAGCTTTTTCCGCACCTGTCATCTTGGAGAAATCTTTTTTCATAAACTTATCCCTCCTTGAGCCAGGTCTTGACCACCTGGGCCGGCGTTACGCTGTGATCTGCCACTTCACTGCGAAGCTGCGCCGGGCCGTCCAATGCCTTTGTTCCCGGCTCATAGCCGCCCTCCAGCTCCTCCGGCGCCTGCTGCCGACCGGGCAGGGCCTCGCGCCGCAGGGTCTTTACCATGGGGCGCACCAGCGCAAGATAGAGCAGAACCGCGCAAACCAGCAAAAGCAGGTATTTGACATAGGGAAGATAGTCATACAAAGAAGGGCCTCCGCCGGATTTAGCCGCATTCTGCAGCATCTTTTCCTCAAAGGGCATGGAAACCACTTCAATTTTATCGCCCCGCTCCATGTCAAGTCCCAGGGCCGTGGAAACCATTTTCCGGATGGAAGCCAGCTTTTCTTCGGAAAGCGGCACATGCGCGCCCTCCCCGCCGTTTGCCGCCGGATCGAAAGGCTCCGCCACCAGCACCGCAGCAGCCACCTGCTCCACAGAGCCCACCGGCGTGTTGATCTGTTTGACGGTCTTGCTGATCTCGTAGTTGATCACTTCGGAGCTTTCGCTCGTGGGAACGGGGCCGGTGCTGCTCTGGCCGCTCTCGCCCAGATTGGACTCTACCCCCGGCACACCGCCCGATTGTTTGTAGCCGGACTCGCTCTCCGTGATCTTCTCACTCCTGGGCACCAGGCTGTCCGGATCGTATTCCTCGCTGGTAATGGCCTCCCGGGTGAAATCCAGATCCGCGGTTACGCGTACAATGGCGTCGCCCTTTCCCAGCGCCCGGTCAAGCATAGACTGGGCCCGGTCCTCCAGCCGGCTTTCCAGGGTTGTTTTAAACTTGAGCTTCTCCGGCAGCATGGCCATGGCCGCGTCCTCGCCGCTGCTTTTGCTGAGCGTCCGTCCGCTGTTATCGATAACCGTCACCCGGTTTTTTTCAAGACCCTCAATACTTCCTGACACCAGGTGAACAATGCCCCGGGTCTGCCTCCCGCCAAGGCTGCGGCCGGGCTCCAGGTCCACGACCACCGAGGCCTTGGCCGGCTCCTGCTGTTCTCTGAGCAGGCGTTTTTCCGGCATCACCAGGTGCACCCGCGCGGATTTCACCGCATCCAGCGCCCCGATTGTACGGGCCAGCTCTCCCTGCAGCGCCCGCTGAAGATTGATTTTCTGGGTGAACTTGGTTACCCCGAAATTCTGCTCGTCAAAAATTTCAAACCCAACACCTCCTTTGCTGGGAAGGCCCGCACCCGCGAGGTTCAGGCGGGTTTCATACACCATGCCGGCCGGAACGTAAATTGCCCGGCCGCTGTTTTCCAGTTTGTAAGGAACTCCGTGCTCTTTTAACCAACTGGTAACAGAGGCGGCCTCCTGCCTGGGCAGCTCGGTATAAAGGGGCTGGTATTCCGCCCGGCTGGTCTGGAAAATAATTACGGCAAACAGAACAATCGACAGGGCAGCCACACCGGCAAGCGCCAGCTTGCGGGAAAGGGGCCAGGCCCGGATATTGTTGATGAAGTTTTTATACGATGCTTCCGCCATTGCCATTTATCCGCTTTTGGGTACAGGGGAGAAGCAACCCCCGTTGGTTTCTAGACCTGCATGCGCATGATTTCCTTATATGCATCAACCGCCTTGTTGCGCACCTGAACCATAAGGCGCAGGGAAATGTCGGCCTTTTCCATGGCAATCATGGCGTCATGCAGATTCGCAGGGCCGCCGGTGTTAACTTCCAGCGCCGTATTATCCGCCTTTTCCAGGTTTTGAGCGGCCTGATCGAACATCTTCTCAAAGGCCTGCCCCACGGCCTGCTCCTCCTGCTGCCCCTTCTGGGTTTTGGCGGCTGCCTTAAGGGCTTCCATATTATTTGCTGCCTGGCTGATATTTCCGGCCATTTTTTTACCCTCCGATCTGCAGTGCTTTTAAAGCCATGCGTTGCGCAGCCTTAATGCTGGTGACATTGGCCTCGTAGGAACCCTTGGCCTGCATCAGGTCCGTCATTTCCTCGACCAGGCTGATATCCGGCATCTTCACGTAACCCTCCTCATCCGCATCCGGATGTGCCGGGTCATAAACCTCTTTGCAGGCACCCTCACTGGTTTCGATCCGCTGCACCTGCACCCCGCGGACATGATTACGGCTGCCGTCCGCACGTGCCAGCTCGCGGGCAAAACCGCTTTCCTCAGATGTGAAAATCACGGATTTCTTCTGATACGGCCCGCCTTCGGGCGTGCGGGTGGTCTCCATGTTGGCCAGATTCGAACTGATAACATTTACCCGGGCAGTCTGGGCCTTTAAAGCAGAATACCCGATATTCATCACTCCCAGAACATCCATTGCGCTCCTCCTTTATGCCTGTCCCCGAATCACGGTTTTCATCATGTTGAATTTTTTGCTGAGCATCCGGGTCGCGGCTTCATAGCGGATCTGGTTCTCCGCCAGGTCCACCATTTCCCGTTCCAGACTGACGTTGTTGTTGTCGCCGACGCCCGTGTGCTCCATATCCCGGTAGATATGGCCCTCAACATCCGCACTGCCGCCGCCGGCTCCGGATCCCATGTGCCGCGGATGGGTGACTTCCTGACCGGTGGAACTGCCGGCTGCCGCTTTGCGCAGCGCTTCCTCGAAATCCATCCGAAGCCGGGAATACCCCGGTGTCTCGGCGTTGGCAATGTTGGCTGAAATTGCTTCAAGCTTTTTTGCACGCAGATCCAGTGCATTGTCCAGTACCCGGATGGTTGTGCCAAACATGTTTTCCCCCGCCATAAGCGCGTTCCTTCCTTATTGCATGTCTTCGATCTTCACGGTTTCAGAAGCCAGCCGCAGCCACCTGCCTTCTGCCTCTTTTTCGGCCAGCCGCTGATAAAGCTTAAGAGCCTTTTGCCTGCGCCCGGTTTCAAAATATATCTGAATCAGCCGACAGCCGGCGTGAGCGGAAAACTGCGGCACGTCAAGAAGAGAGCGGTATACCGCAACGGCCTTTTCATACTCCTGGTCTGCAAAAAGCATCTCCCCGAGCTTCAGCCGGTATTTGGGATGCCCGCCCCTGCGCTGCTCATCCGAAGCCCGGGTGAGGTAGAACTCCGCCAGATCATGACGGCCCAGCCGCAAAAACAGCTTTCCCGCCAGATAATCCAGCTTCGCAGTTCCCGGCCGGTTCTTCTCATCCAGCAAACCGGCCAGCCCTTCCAGCTTTCCCCGCTGCAGCAGAACATCCGCATAATAATAGGTTACATCCGCCCGGTCCCTGCCATCCGGATACAGGCTCAAATACTCGGACCCGTATCGCAGCACCCTGTCGTATTTCTTCTGTTCATGATAAAGCCGGATAAGCGGCAGATAGGCAGCAGCTTTTTGTTCTCTGCTCTGTTCAAAATCCAGGATATATTTATAGGCTTCCGCCGCCTGGCATAGAAATCCCGCATTGCTGTAACTCTTTGCCAGGTCGAACAGAAAATCATAGCTGATGTTGGCCTGAGCAAGAAGATCCCTGTACCTGGAAACCAGGGTAAGCGCTTCAAAATAGGCTTCCTGCGAAACAAGGGCCTCTGCCGCCTCCGGAAATATCTCCACCAAAAGGGCCCTGGCCTCGGGCATCAGCTCTCCTGCCCAAAAGTCCTCCATAAACCGGCCGGCAAGCTTTGCCGCCCGCAGCTTTTCTCCTGCAAGATGACAGGCAAGGAGCTGCTTGAAAAAGGCTTCCTCTCTGACCTGCCGGCTGGTGCCATTTTCTGCGATTTGCCGGTATTGCGGAAGAACCGCTCCAAGCTCGGGGGCGTTTTCGCCGAGCCGGTCCATGTCCATCAGCTTCAAACGGGCTCGATATGCGGCATCCATGCCTTCAAACTTCTCCTCGATATCCCAGAGCGCAAGCCGCGCCCGGTCGGTCTGGCCGGAGCGCAGCCGGGCCATGGCCGCCCAGTACGAAGCAAGCCCCTGTTTTCTGGGCTGTTTGTCCTGCAGCACATCTGCAAGCAGACAGTAATGCCTGAAGGCCTGCCCGTACATTTCTCTGCGATACAACACGCCTGCCCAGCCGGAAAGCGAGCGGGGGTACTGCTGCAGAAGCTGCAGATTCCGGGCGGGTTTTTTGTATATATCATAGGCGACATCAGGCCTTCCCTGTGCAAACAGGGCATCCGCCCGGCGCAGTCCGTAGACGGGGGCCAGGGCCCCGGCCTGAACGCCCGCCCCTGCTTCCAGCCTGGAACGGGCATTTTCGGGGCTGTCAACGGCGAGCTCCAGTTCCGCCAACAAAAGCCGGTACCAGGGAGCCAAAAATTTATGCTGCAGGCAGGCCTCCCTGTTTACCTCCAGCAGACGGGCTGCCTGAAAATAATTGCCCCGGGCCGCCCGGGCAAAGGATTCAAGATACACCTTCCAGGCGCCCGCCGGTTTTTTGCATTCTTCTGTTTGCACGGAAGAAAGCAGCTCTGCGGCAGCCCGTACTTTGTTCTCCCGCAAAAGGCATTTTGCCAGAAACAGCCGGAAATACTTGGCCTGCATGCCTCCCGCGGAGGCTTCCAGAAGCTCACGCAGCCTGGCAGCAGCCGTTTGCCAGTGCCCGGCAGAAGCTGCTGCCTTTACCTCATCTGGAAAAAAGTGGGCATTTCCGCGCAGCATGGGGCCTGGATAGGGGGGCAAGGAAAAATGCAGCCGCGGCGCCACGTTTGCGGGCCATTGAAATTCCCGGAAAAACCGCAGCCAATCGCCCTTGTATTCAGAAGAAATAACCCGTTCGGCCGCGGCGCCGCCTTCTATCGGTTTGAGCCGTCCCAGCTGCTTGCCCATTACCCCCGGCCGTCTTCTTCTGTCTTTCTCCACCCAGACAACATTGACGCTAAAACGCGAGTACTTCCTGTCTATGGTCACGTCCACGAATTTTGGAACGGCCCTGAAATAGAGGTCGATAACGCAGTCGCTGCCGCTCTCTCTTGCTTTCACCTGTATCAGAGGAGCAAGGGCATCCTCCCTGCTGAGCGGCTGAAAGGAGCTGGAAAAGTCTGTATTCTCCACGCGAACACGGACCCGCTGGCCTGACTGATCCACCGAAAACTCCGGGATGCGGTCAAAAACAAAATCGACATGATTCATGGCAGCTTCCCTGCTGTTTGCCATGGCCAGCAGATTTGCGGACGCGGCCAGGCAATCAGGCTTTGCAAGCCAGACAGAAAGAACAGAGAATACAGCCACCCAGGCGATTGATTTCATACTTGCCTCCTGTTTTTCTTTTCAATGCAAAACAGAGGCCAAGTGAAAAAAAAGAAAAAAAACATTTTTCTCCAGCAGCAGCCCGCAAC
>JAWOFF010000065.1:0-2637 GCA_046482325.1 Desulfosalsimonadaceae bacterium | reverse complement strand
CATATATGAGGGGATTTTGCAGCTTTATCTGCCGCTCAGTCATGTATGGCTTACCACAAACGGGCTGATGCTGGCCTTCTGCACCACCCGTATCGCCCAGCTCCTTTTTGTCATGGCCTTTTTAAACACTTACGGGCAGACGCCCAAAGCACATCGTATGCTGCAGGTGCTTTTAGCCCTCAGCGCAGCAGTGTTGGTCCTGTCAATTGTTATTCCCTATGACAAAATCGCGCCGCCATCGTTTGCGCTGAGCCAGTTCATTATTCTGGTGTTGTTTCTGCTGGGGTGTTTTCTAAGCCTCAGGCGGTACCGGCCGGCCTATTATTTTCTGTCTGCCTGGTTAATGCTGCTTGTCAGCATGACCCTGATTTTTTTAGTGCGGGCGGGGATTCTCGAATACCATGCATTTATCGAACGCGGCTACCAGGTCAGTATGATCCCCGCGGTCCTGCTGCTCTCCCTGGGCCTGGCCGACCGCATCAATCGTTTGAAACGGCAAAAGGAAGCCGCCCGGGATAAAGCCCTGCAAGCCGCTATGGAAAAGGAAACCTTCATGCAGCAGCAAAACCTTTTGCTTGAAAAGAAAATTGCTGAACGCACCGCCGATCTCATGGCGGCCAGGGACCAGGCTGAGGCCGCCAACCGGGCCAAAAGCGATTTTGTGGCCAATATGAGCCACGAGGTGCGAACCCCCATGCACGCCATTATCGGTTTAAGCGATTTGGTGCTTCGAAATCAGCCGCCGGCCGGCTGCTTGGAGGATCTGGTTCAGATCAACCGCTCGACCCGGTCCCTGCTCCGGCTGCTCGATGATATCCTGGATCTGGCCCGGGTTGAATCCGGCGAATTGACAATCGAGTCTGTGGCCTTTGACTTAAACAGGGTGATAGAAAGTGTAAAGAATCTAACCCGCTTGAAAATACGGGAAAAGGGGCTTGTGCTTTCCACGATCGTTGACTCCGACGTATCCCGCCGCCTGGTGGGTGATCCGCTTCGCCTCCGGCAGGTGCTGCTCAATCTGGTCAATAACGCCCTCAAGTTCACCGACTCCGGGAAAATCAGCATCCATGTGGCCCGCAAAGCGTCATCCGCCAATAAACAGATTCTCGCATTTACCGTCGAGGACACGGGCATCGGCCTGTCCGAGGCTGAAATCCCCTATCTGTTTAACCTCTTTACCCAGGCGGATGCCTCCACCACCCGAGAATACGGGGGCAGCGGCCTGGGCCTGGCCATCTGCCGGCAACTGGTCGAGATGATGAACGGTGAGATTCATGCCCAAAACCGGCCGGAGGGGGGGAGCTTGTTCATGTTTACCGCCGAGTTCGGCGCGGGTGAGGATATGCCCCTGTCGTCGGATCCTTTTGTCGGGGACAGGGACTGGCAGAATTTGGATATGGCGTTCGCGGCGGATTCCGCTGGCTCCAAAGTGATGGCATCTGCGCGCGGGGCAAGGATTCTGCTGGCAGATGACAATGCCATCAACCGCCGGATCGCCCGGGAAATACTGGAAACCGCAGGTTTTGTCGTGGAAAGGGCCAAGACCGGCAAGCAGGCAAAGGCCGCGGTGGACCGCTCCGCTTTTGATCTGGTGCTAATGGATGTTCAGATGCCGGAAATGGACGGCTACCAGGCAAGCGAAGCAATCCGGGCAGCCGGCCATACAATGCCTATCATTGCACTGACCGCCCGGGCCATGGCCGGTGAACGGAAAAAATGCCTGGCCGCTGGCATGAACGCCCATATCAGCAAACCGTTTGAGCCCGGTCAATTTTTGGATGTCATAGTTTCATGGCTGGCTTCCGCGGACCCGGGCGCGCCTGAACAGCAGGCGGTTTTGCTCTCCGGCTGGACACCGGCCGGCGATGATCTGCCGGAAAATCAGCCGGGGATCGATTTTACATTGGGGCTGAGACGGGCCAATCATAATCGGGCTCTGTATGGCCGTCTTTTGACCCGTTTTGGAAAGGAACACCGGGAGGTGATCCGGACAATAAAAGACAATTTATCCGCGTCCGACCCGGAAGCTCTCCGGCATATCACCCATTCGTTAAAAAGCAATGCCCACAGCCTGGGGGCCACGGATTTGGGGGAGGCTGCCGCCGACCTGGAGCTGGTCTTTGCCGGCGAGCCGCCATATGATGCGGCCTTGGTTTTGGAACGCGTGGAAACCAGCCTGAAACAGTTTCTGACCGCCATCCGCCAGATGGATTGTCAGTCCGACCCGGCCGCCGGCCGTATCGCCGCCGTAACCTCTGCGGCCGCGGATACCGATCGATTCGACAGCCTCCTCGCCGAGCTGACAGAGGCGTTAAAATACGGCAACATTCAGGCCTCGGAAATATTCCATTCCTTCCGCGGGATATTGACAAGCACTGCCCTCACCTCCTATCTTGAAGCTATGGAAACCCATATCGAGCAACTGGATTTTGATGCCGCACAAACCGTCCTGGCCGACATGCTGCGCGCCATGGATGATGCCAGCCGGAGTCCGCATGATGAAGCAAATACTGATCGTTGATGATGATCCCGCCAATATTGCGGTCTTAACGGATATCCTGAAACCGGATTACGAGATTTTTTTCGCCCGAAGCGGGTCAAAGGCGCTTTCCCGGCTGGCCGACGGCCTGGTCCCGG
>JAWOFF010000148.1:0-13085 GCA_046482325.1 Desulfosalsimonadaceae bacterium | reverse complement strand
GATGTTTTTCAGTGCGTTATAGGCGTGGGGCGAGAGGGTGATGATTTTCTGCACCCCCAGCTCGCGGAAGCGGGAGATGTTTTTCTCCGCAAGCATTTCGGCGAGCCCGTCTTCGCCCAGGAGTTCCACTTCGTTGCCGTCGTCTGTTTCCTCGTTTCCCAAAATGCCGAAGGACAGGCCCGCCTGCCGGAAAAGTCCGGCAACTGCCCTTGCCGCAAGCTGAGCCCGGGAGTCGTAGGCGCCTTCGGAGCCCACAAAGTAGAGAAACTCCTGGTCCTTATAGGGCTCAACGGACAGGCCTTCCATCCATCGGCTTCGTTTTTTTGCCCCCAGACCCCACGGGTTGCCGTGGAGCTGCACGTTTTCCAGGTACTTCTTCACAGCCGGCGGCACAAGGCCTTTTTCCACCATTGCGTTTCTGGCGGCAACCACCATGTTGACGATATCTCCGGCAAAGGACAGCGGGCACTTCTCCTCGCAGCTTTTACAGGCGACGCAGGAATAGACGATCTCGGCAAGATGCCCGGACCAGTCAAGTTCGCCGGTGATCCAGGCCCGGATCAGCCAGAGCCTGCCGCCGTTGGAGTAGCTCTCCAGCCGGTGGCGGGCATAGGCCGGGCAGTTGTCCACGTCTTCCCAGTCCCGGGGAAATTTGCAGTACCCGCAGCGAAAACAGCGGTGGATGATATCCATGTATGGATAGCCTTGTTCAAGATCAGAATAATCTTGTTGTGTGAGTGCCATCAGGCCACCTCCCAGTTTCCGGGGTTCATAATGCCGTTGGGGTCGAGCAGATGCTTGACCTGTTTCATCATCTGCAGCGTTGCCGCGTCCATTCGGTCCATCACGAGCTTTTGACCGAACACCGCCGGCTTCCACAGGGTGCCGCCGAGTTTGAGCACCTCCTCGTCGGTCTCGTGCAGTGCCTCCCTTGCATGACGCACCGTTTCTTCGTCCGCCCGGTTAAATGCAAAGGTCCAGGAAAACATCATGCTGTGGCCTGTGCCGAGCACCCGCCCCAGGGTGGTATAGGGAATTTCGTGGCGCCCGGAGACATCCACCCCGTGCCGATAGCACTGCGGATAGGCGGATACGGGCACGATTGCGCCCACGTATTCGAAGCCGCCGCCTTTGCGCCAATCTGACGTTTTGCTCACCACGGGCCGGTCGATGTTCTGGCCGCCGGCCCCGATGCCGGCCCGGCCGTCCTGGATGTAGGGCGCCAGCTTGGTGTCGAATATGATCTGCCGCTTGAATTCCAGCTCCAGGCGGGAATCGCCGGCAAGGTTGATCAGAATGTAGTGGAGCCGGTTAAAGGGGGGCGGAATTTCCTGGCTGACCACGATGATGTCTTCTGTCATGCCCACGTGGGTAAGCTTGAAGAGCACTTCCGGAACCAGGTCCGCATCATCCAGGACAAGCACGTCCTGCTCCTCGATCTTTTTGCAGGGAAACAGCCGCAGCGATACCTTGGTAATAATGCCGGTGCTGCCGCTCCAGCCCATGAAAAGATTCACGTCCGGAAGGGGATGCATGGTGTACCAGTCGTTTCCCAGGGCGCAGGAGCCAAAGCGGCATATCTCGCCCGTGGGCAGCACCACTTCCATGCCGTTGATCATATCGGAGTTGAACCCGTAAGGGTGGCCCAGGTCTCCCTGGCCGTGGATCGCCAGATTCCCGCCGATGGTGGCTGCGGGGGGAGCGCCGGGCTCGGAGTGCTTGAGGTGGGGGGCATTTTTTTCCAGATAAGCCGTCAGCTTGCCTTGTGAGACGCCGCCTTCAAGCACAATGTAGCGGTCCTGCTCGTTTAATTCGAAGATCTGGTCCATCCGTTTGAGATCCAGTTCAATGCCGCCCTTTAGCGGCAGTGCCAGCCCTGCCAGCGAAAGACCGCCGCCCAGAGGCACAACGGCCAGGTTCTCTTCATTGGCGAACCGGAAAATGCGGCTCACCTCCTCGGCGGTTTTGGGGGCAGCCACGTAATCCGGCCACTGGGGCTCGGATGTGCCCAGGTCCTTGGAATAGGTAAAAAGCTCCTCGGTCCGGTCGGAGACAAAGTCCTCGCCGACAATCTCTGCCAGTGCTTTATATATCGAATCCATACATATCCCTCCTCAGGCGGGTTTTTCGCCGATGGCCATGCGGCAGAGGTCGCTCATCCAAATGGGCATGATGCCGTTTTCCGCCACCTGTTTTCCCATGGTCTGCATGCAGGCCGGGCAGTTGAAAAGGCAGAGCTCGGCACCGGCCTGTTTCATGTCCGCGATGTTTTTTTGCTGGAGCTCCAGGCTGAAGCGCCGGCTGCCCTCCCGGCGCTGGGAAACAATGGTGCTGCCGCAGCAGAGTGCATTTTCATCCACATGCTCGCGCCGTACGTGCTCACATCCCACAAGATTGAAGATTTTATCCACATACGCGTGCATGTCCGGGGAAAGCCGCGAGGAGCAGGGGCGCTGGTAGCATACCTTGTAGTTTAAGGGCCTGATTTGATCCTTTAATTCGAGCAGGCGGTGATACAGGTAATCGTACAGGTGAATGGAAGGAAAAGGCACATCAATGCCGAAGGCAGGCGCATAGTGGGTATAGGCGCCGTAGCATTCGTCGTGGAAATGAACCACTTTTGTGGGCTTGTAGGCTGCAATGGTGTCGATGACCGCGGGCAGCCGCTCATTGATGACGGATGTCCGGGCGAAATGCAGATACATCAACTGGCAGAAGAAGTGGTGCATTTTCCGGCTATCCGTGGATATGGGGGCCAGCCCCTCGAATAGTTTGCTGCCCCGGATCAGGCTGGGATAGAGGGGGCTGAAAACCCCCATGTTGAGCACCGGCCCGTTGACCTCCTCAATTTCCGGCTCGCCGCGGAAGGGTATGCCCACCTGCACACCCTGCTTGATAATGGGCTCCGGCAGCGGGGGAATGTTTAGTTCTTCCTGGCGGCTGACGATCAGGTAGAAGGGGTGATTTCCCATTGGGCAGTACTCCTCGCATGCATAGCAGGTCCTGCATTCGTGAAGCACCCGGGAGTCTTTTCCCGCTATGAGTTTTTCCATTTCAGCCCCCGCCTCCTCGACATCAAGGTCCAGGTACTGGCACCTGGTCAGGCAATCGTGCGTCTCGCAGGCCAGGCACTTGTTCTCGTCAAAATTGAGTTTCACCATATCTAATCTCCCTATAGCTCTTCCGGTTGACTGGGGGCATGGTTTCCCAGCACAGATATCCTGTCAAGAGCCTTTCTTGAATGCCGGGCCGGGACCCAGCCGGGGGCCCGGCCCGGCATTGTCTTAATAGCGTTTTTCAAACATCGGCTGTTTATGTGAGGCGGTTTGCAGTGATCCGGGCTCCGTCCATTCAATATCCGGGTTGACGCGCAGCTCGGATTTCATGACGGATTTGATTTCCCGGGCCAGATCCCCGAGCTGGTGCGCCTCCATGTCCTCGCCGTATTCGACCCGGAGTTTGAGCACGTCCACCCGCGGTGCGGGATCTTCACGGATTATCCGCATCCGGCCCGTGACGCGCGGGGTAAAGCGCTGCAGCGTTTCCCTTATGGTCCGGCCGAAGACGTTTACCCCTTTGACGGTCAGCATATCGTCTGACCGGCCGACCACCCTGGCCCGGTAGCCCGTAAACCCGCAGGCCGGGCACTCGGATGTTGCAATTTCGACAATGTCTCCGGTGGCATAGCGAGGATACGGGGAGGCCTGCTTTTTCAGGTGGGTAACCACCGGCTCGCCCATAGCTCTGTCTTTGACCTCGATGGGCTCCCGGGTTGCCGGATCGACGAGATCCTCGTAGGAGATGTCCCAGTCATCTGCTAAAAGGTGCAGGCCGTGGTAGTCTTCGCTGTTGCAGGACAGGCAGGGCGAGGTAAGCGAAGGCGCCCAGAAATCATACATGGGGCAACCGTAAGCGGATTCTATGGTTTTTTTGAATTCCGGAATACCGCAGCCCAGCTCGCCTGTCATCAGCAGGCATTTAAATCCAAGGTCCCTTGGGTCGATATTTAACTGTTTTTTGAAAAGATCTATGAAATAATAAGAGATAGTCGGCCCTGTCCACCAGAAGGTTGGGCGGGTCCACCGCACCAGTTCCAGTGCCGGCTGCGTGCCCAGGCGGATGTCGATGTCCAGCGGCAGGATTCCGGCCCGGCGGATGCCCGGAAGAATTGCCGATGTAGCATAGACGCCCAGGGGAAACAGGAAAAAGCCCCGGTCGCCGCGGCCGAGACCGACGATCTGGTGCATACAGGCAATCAACTGGCTGACGGCCTCGTAGTCGTTTGCTGTCATGGAGTAGGGGTAGGTGGGATGACCGGTTGTGCCCGAGGTTCCGCCGGTACTGATGATGTCGGCCGGGTCGCAGCAGACATGCAGGCCGAAGGGGTGTCCGTATTTCTCCAGGGAGGCTTCCATGCTCTCGCGTTCGGCATCCTTGTCCATTATAACCGGGAGCTTGCGAAGATCCTCAATGGTGCGGATATCTCCGGGCTGGGCGCCGCATTCCCGCAGTTTGACCTGAAAAAATTCGGGAGAACGCGCATACATGTAATCGATGTGCTGGCGCAGGAGCGCATCCTTGTGCTCCTTGCGCTCCTCGGCGCTCATCTGGTTCAAGTTTTCCGGGAAAAAGCGTAATTTTCCGACCATAGCGGCAATCCTCCTTTGTAGGATTTTTGTTTGCAAGGAGCCGGCTTGCAGGGAAATCCTCTTGACTTATTTTTGCTCTGCGATACTTTTAAAGCGATTTAAGTTGTTAAATGTTATATAAGTAAAAAAACGCTGTTCATATGTCAATGGCTTTTTTTAGCGGCCAGGCCATGATAGACTGGAAATTTGCCTTGCACAGGAATTTGTTTTATTGCAGATTACGGTTTGCCAATGTTCACACAAGGGGCTGGTAAATGGCGCAGAGCAACAACTTTTTGCTTTTGAAAACGCAGGAAAAGGAAAAGCGCAAACAGTTCATACTGGATGCGGCGGTGCAGATGTTCGTGGAGAAGCCGTTCAGCCAGATCACCATGCGCAGCATCGCGGATGCCGTGGGCATAACGCCGGCGGCAATTTACAGTTATTTTCCGGACAAAAACGATCTGTATGCAGAAGCTTACATAGCCGTGGGCGATGCATTTATCAGAGAAGTTACGGAAATCATAGAGAACTGCAATGATTTCTGCATAGAGGCGGTGGCGGAAAAATACATCAGTCATTTCTACGGAACCGGCCGGCCCCTGAATATCCTCATGCAGTTCATGCTCGATGAATCCATAAGCAATGAGCTTTGGGAGAAGATCAATACCACCAACAGGCTGTTTACAGGTCTGATAGAAGGGTTTTTCAAAAGATTCAATGAAGAAGTGGATTCCAAGGTTCTTGCCCAGTCCTTTATCGCAGTCCTTAACGGCATCTTGTTAACCGCCAAGAACTATCCCCGCAAAAGCGAGGAGGAGATACTTGAGCACATGAAAACTCTGTCAGCACTAGTTGCAGGGATGTTTCGCGGGAAGATCCTCCAGGGTACGGCTGCCGCCGCGGGCTGAGAGGGCGTGGAATACTTTTTTGCAGCGCTGGGCTACTGGTTGCCGAATCCGTTTTGTTCTCCGCAGTCCGGACATATCCAGGTAATGCCGTTGCAGGACATGCCCCATACATTTTCCAGCATGCAGCTCTGACAGATGGCAAAGCCGCAGCGGCAGGTCCAGCAGAAAGGAGCGGTTTTTCCGCAGAACTGGCAGGTACGGTTTTTTATACGGCTTCTTCGCTTCTCGCGCAGCCGGGCCAAACGGGACGGATCATTTGATTCGGACATTGCGCCAGCCTTTATGGTTTGAGTGAAGCCATTTATATCGCTTTTCAGCGGCTTGTCAACCCCTGCTGCATCCTCCCGTCAGGATTCTCCCCTTATGATAGTTGTTGCTTTACAGCAATTGCCATGTTTCGGAAAACATGGTAGAAGCCCCGTAGCGATATCAGCAAACTACTCTGCCGGCTGATCTGTGAAGCCGGAAACAACTGTCTGCCGAAGTCCGGCCGGGGGCGCGGATATTTTTGCAGGAGGCACCGCGGCCCCGGCCGGCATTTGGGGGGAGGAGTTTAAGCGCCATTTTTCAGATCCTCTTCGGCCTGCTCCCGCAGCTTGTACTTCTGAATTTTGCCGCTTGCAGTGGTGGGGAATTCATCCACGAAGTAGATGAAGCGGGGGATTTTGTAATAGGCGATATTGTCTTCGCAGAACTGCCGCACTTCTTCTTCAGAGATGCTGGCGCCATCTTTTGCCTGAATAAAGGCGGCAACCTCTTCACCGTATTTCTGGCTGGGTACTCCAACCACCTGGGCGTCCTTAATCCGGGGATGGGTGTAGAGAAATTCCTCGATCTCGCGCGGGTAAATATTTTCGCCGCCGCGGATGATCATATCTTTTAACCGCCCCTGGATGGTGCAGTTGCCCTGCTCATCCATGCTGGCCAGATCGCCGGTGTGAAGCCAGCCATCAGCGTCAATGGCCTCTGCGGTTTTTTCCGGCATTTTATAGTAGCCCTTCATGATATGGTAGCCGCGGCTGCACAATTCCCCGACCTCCCCGGGGGGAAGGGCTTCGCCGGTGGCCGGATCGGCGATTTTTACCTCTACACCGGGCAGGGCCCGGCCCACGGTTTCCGTTTTTATCTCCAGGGAGTCATCGCGCCGGGTCTGGGTGATGCCGGGGGAGGCCTCTGTCTGGCCGTAAACAATAGTGAATTCCTCCGCGCCCATTTTCTGAATCACGCCCTTCATGACCTCTATGGGACAGGTGGAGCCTGCCATGACACCGGTGCGCAGGTTGGATGTGTCGTAGGTCTTTTTCTCCATCTCTTCGAGTTCGGCGATAAACATGGTGGGCACCCCGTGCAGCGCCGTGCATTTCAGCGTATCAACGGCCTCCAGCACCTTGTCGGCTTTAAACCCGGTGACGGGAGCCATTGTGGCGCCGTTTACGGTGCAGCACATGGTGCCGATCACACAGCCGAAACAGTGAAACAGGGGCACGGGGATACACAGGCTGTCCTCCGGCGTAAGCCCCATGGTATCCGCCATGCCTTCACCGTTTTTTACAAGGTTCTTGTGGGTGAGCATTACCCCCTTGGGGTAGCCGGTCGTGCCGGAGGTATACTGCATCATGATAACATCGCCCGGATCCAGGCTTGCCGATCTTTTCTCCAGTTCCTCCTCGGAGATATTTTTGCCCATCTCCAGCATGTCATTCCAGCTGTACATGCCGGCAATATTTTCTTCGCCCAAATGGACCACATTTTTCAGGTGGGGGGCTTTTTCGCATTGCAGTTTCCCGGGTTCGCATTTATCGATTTCCGGGCAGACCTGGCGGAAAATGTTAAGAAATTCATCCTTTTCCCGTACCCCGTTTACGAGGATCAGGGTGTTGGAGTCGGACTGGTGCAGGAGATACTCAAGCTCGAATGCACGAAAATTGGTATTTACCGTCACCATGACCGCCCCCATTTTGCTGCTGCCGAACTGCGTGTAAATCCATTCCGGCACATTGTTGGCCCACATGGAAATGTGATCGCCTTTTTGGACACCAAGGGCCATAAGACCTTTCGCTACCTGGTTGCAGGTCTGCCGGAACTCCCTGAAGGTCTGGCTGAAGCCGTACTCGTAATAGGCCAGCGCCACATGCTCAGGCAGTTCCCGGGCATTGTAATCGACTACGTCGCCGATGCGGGTGGTGGTCGGATCAAATTGCCGGCTCATACAAATCTCCTTTTTTTGTTGAATTAAACAGTGATGGCTTCGTAAAAAGTCCAATATCTGCGTTGCGCTGCATCCCTCGGAATTTCACGTACTCCTATGTACGCTGCATTCCTCGGGATTTGCGTCGCCTTGATCTTGAACTTTTTACTTTGCCATCCCAAACTGACTTTTTACGAGAGCATTAAACAGTGATAGCTTCATAAAAAGCGATTAATGCCGCTGCGGCGGTATTTCTGCAGAAACTGACGTAGGGCTATAAACACTTTCTGAGAATGTAAACAATGTTTTTAAAAATTTAAAGAGGAAATTTTACCTTAGCGGAAAGTATTGGGTTTCCCCACAAATGGAGAAGCTGTGTGAGCCTTCGGCAGTCGAGGGTTGCAAAACTGCAGGAGATCCGATATAGAAGTTGGCAGGGCGGCGGGCAGAACGGCCTGCGCGGCAGGGTTTCTGCATAACCGGGGTTTGGTAACCGGGGTTTGGTATGGACAGGTTTTTTAAAGATTTTCTGGTAGGCTGCGGCGCGTTGACGCTGATCGCTTTAGTGGTCTTTGTGATTCTGCCCCTGCTTGTGATCAGCTTCAAAATTGTTCTGTGGATAGCCGTGCCGATTGCCGCACTGCTTGTGATCGTTTTTGCCGTTGCGCTTTTCGGCCGTCTGGTCACCAGAGGCCGCAGGTACTGGTAGGCTGCCATCCGGCTGTTATTGGACGGGAAACTTTGCCAGCAGTTGTTCAATGCCGTATCGGGCCAGCTCCCTGGCTGTAATCCATTTTGCCCCCCGCTTGAAAAAAAGGCGCGCCTTTAAAAGGTTTTCCGAAAGAGACTGCTGGGTTTCGTTGAATTCTGCCACCCATACGGTTTTTTCGCTGGCCGGATCCACAAGGTACAAGGCAAATGCAACAGAGGCCGGCTCAGATACACTGTATGCGGATCCTGCCCGCTTTTCATATCGCCATACATTGCCGACCAGCACATAGTCCACCCCGAGTTCCCTGCCTGTTCTGCAGGCAATTTCCATAGGCGTGGCATCCGGGTGATCAAACTGTAAGGGAGAGTAGATCTGTTTTGTCAGCGAGAGAGGAAATGCCCGCTGTTCAAGGCGGTTTAGGAGCTTCTCCTGCAGCAGGCCGGTCATGATCTGATCAGCCCCGGGATCCAGATGGCTGTCTTCGTAACAGAATTCATCATAGGGGCAGCTAAGCGCGGGTATATGACTAGTGGGATTGCGACCCTTGAGAAAAGGTACGAGCGCCACTCCCGGGTTTTTCGCCTTCAGGGAAACAGGCTCCGTTTCTGTATCCGTGGCACAGGCACTCAAAAATCCTGCCACACAGAAAAGCAAGAGAAGTACGGGGATGCAGAATATGTTTTTGTAAGCCGCGGGGGATCTCATCGCTAACCTTTCTTCTGGGTTTCTTCTCATGGAGCCAAAAGCGGGTTTTTCCGCTCTCTGCTGATTTAACGACAGGAGTCCGGGTGAAAAGGAAGCCAGAGCCGGAAGCAGGTCCCTTTTTCTCTGGTGCTGCTAAACCATATTCTGCCCATTAGGTAATGCTCGGTCAACAATTTCATGCTGTATGTGCCAAGACCTCGTCCCGCGGCCTTTGTTGTAAAGGAGCGGTGAAATATCCGGAGCTGCACTTTTCGCTGCATATATGCCGGATTGCGGACGCTGAACACGACCCCGCCCTCTGCCCGGCTGCAGGCCATCCGCACCTGCTCAGCCGGCCGGCTGGCTTCAAGCGCATTTTTTACCATATTGCCGATAACGCGGAAAACCAGTGTCGGATCGGTTTCAACCGCTATGTCTTCACTGTCTTCTTCGATAACAATCTCTTTTTCGTCTGCCAGCTCGAGATTGCGGTAGAAGCCTTCCAGGTCTTCGAGCAGCCTACGGCTCCTGCTTCGTTTTATTGAAAGCTCAAGGGCTTCGGTCTCGGCAGCCAGAAGGATTCTCTGCTCCCTGATTTCTTCCATCAGATAGCTGACCCCTTTCTGCAGTTGATCGCGAAAGGGAGCGATGGTTGTATCGCCGCAATTGTCCGCGATTTGCTCGGAGAGCATTTTGAGCCCGGATGCCGTATTCATGAGGTCATGGAAAAAAATACGTTCCAGCGCCTGTCTGCGGAAGCGGTCGCTGATATCGTTGATCGCGAGAATGACAAAAGACTCCCCATCTTGCTGCAGCGGAGATGCCTTTAATTCGATATTTATATCAGGGCTGCCGTCGCGCTCGCGAATACTGGCCTCCCGAACCCTTAGTCTTCCCTGCTGCCCATCCAGAATCGCGTTGGCGGCACCGCATACCGCACACGCCTCTGCCGTGCCGCAGCCTCCTTCTTCTTCGTCGGAATGCACACAGCCCACGGCTTCGCCGATGCGCATCCCGTAAATGCCGGTGGGGTTTTCGCTGCCCGTAAGGAGGGCAAAGCGCTGATTGCAGTAGACAATCTGCCGGCATTCGTTTACGATAACCACAGCATTCATTACCGCTTCATAAAGCCTGGAGAGTAGTTCCTGATCCAGTATCAGGCGAGACTGGCGGTAAATGGCAGCTTCATCCAGCCGCTCGGCCGGTGCAAATTTTGTTTCTTTTTGTGCTGTCTGCATTCTGCTGCTCCAGGGATCCGGTTCCTGCAGGCCTTCCATTTTCAGATACTATAGCCGATTTGCGCGGCCTTGTAAATCCTCTCCTGAACTGAGCGATTTTCAGTCCGGCCGGGAGTGCCCGGCCGCCATATCTTCCTGTTACTCCTGCAGGGGGGGCTGGGCCGCAATCTCGCTGCTCTCGCCCTGGCTGCAGGCCGGCGGCGCTCCGGGAAATTCCTCCGCAGGCCATTCAAGTGCAGTTTCCACGGGGGCGAAGCGGTATCCCAGAAGCCGGACTACGTCCTCAAATTTTTCCATGGTTTCCTCATGGCTGTCTCCGGGCACATCCACCACCCCGTAGCGAAAGCTGTCCGGATTGTGCTTGAAGTCCGACAGATAGAGGTTTTCGTGGATCAGGTTGCGGACGGTGACCTCCGGGTATTTGAGACGGATTTCGTCATAAGCGCTCTGCGTCGGTGTTTGCAGGATCTTTGCATCCGAGAAGAGGTGCAGTTCGAAGTTATAGCAGAGCCGGAACTGTTTTTTGCTTGCAGGCGTCATATCCGGTTTTTTTCCTACAGCCACGTCGCAGAGCATTTTCAGGGGGTCAAAGCCGCGGACGGCTTCAATGGTTTTGGCGAACTGAAAGGCAATGCGGCTGTTTACCTCGACAATGCTAAAGTTCTCTTCCGCCTCGTTTGCCCGGAGCTCGACATTGAAGAAGCTGTTGTCAATGCCGAGAGCCGGAATCAGGCGGGATAGGGCCCCCTTTATTTTTTCATTCAGGCCGGGGCTGAATTCATGCGGAAAACTGTGATAGAAAAAGCTGTTAGTGCCGGGATAATAATTGGCTTTGGTAATGCCGAAAAACGATATTTCGCCGTCGAAAATAAAACCGTCCATTGTTACCTGGATGCCTTCAATCAGGCCTTCACAGAGAAAACTGTTGCAGGTGGCAATATTCATGGCGTTGTGGTAGGAAGGCTTGCGGGAGAGTGCATCCAGGTAATACTGATTGTAGCGGGCGATATCAATGCTTTCCCGTGTGATGTGGTTCTCAAGCTGCCGGGGATGATCAATTTTGTGGGTGCCGAAGGAGATGTTGGACCGGGCGGGCTTGATAAAAAAGGGTGTCTCCAGCCGGGCCGGGTTTCTCAGGTAGTCCAGGGCAATTGCATAACCGGGGCTGTGCTCCGGCACAGTTTCTTTCTGTATGCGCCGGCACAGGTATTTGTTCTGGCAATTGATAATCGCCTCCACGGGGGCGAAACGCTTACCCGTTTCCTGGGCGAGGATGGCCGCAATAATGGCGGAGGAATCATGGGTGCCTACAATACCGTCATAGAGGTCCGGATGATGCTGGATGCGCTCAATTGTTTCCTTCAGGTAGGCCTGCACCCCGAATCGAAGAATTTTTTCAAAGGATTCGATGGTCAGTTGATATTTGGTATGTTCGGAAAAGCTCTCCCACACCATGTCAATATCGCTGGCGTCGCAGAGAAACAGAATTTTTTTTTTATTCGACATAAGTCAAACCTCCTTTGTTTGCAGGAACCGGTGAGTTATCCCCCATAGTCCGGATTCGGGATATGGAGCTGCCGTTTTGGAGCTTTCGGGAAAAAGAAGCTGAGCGCCCGGGGAGGGGCGCGGATGATTGCTACTCCGGGCCCAGGGGAGAGGCCGGAGTCCACTGATTTGTGTCCACCTCTCCGCTGATCAGCTCACCTTGCTTGAATACCAGGTAAATATTGTCCAGGGAGGCCAGGGACTCGATGTTTTCCAGGGGGTTTTTCCGGAGCACCACGCAGTCAGCCAGTTTTCCCTTCTCAAGGGTGCCGATGCAGTCGGCCAGTCCGATGCCTTCGGCAGCTGTTTTTGTGGCGGCCATAAGGGCGGCCATTTCATTCATGATGCCGAGCTTTACATACTGTATCACTTCCATTGCGTTTTTGCCGTGAAAGTTGTAGGGCGTTCCGGCATCAGTGCCCATCATTACGGAAACGCCCTTGGCAATCGCCCGCCGCAGGTTTTCCTGGCGGATCTGGGAGACATCCTGGGCCTTCTCTGACATAAAGTGGGGCAGACCATTTGTTCTGTTGGCATGGAGCATCCAGAAGTTGGAGCTTAAAGTGGAGGTGAGATATACCCCCTGATCGGCCATCATGGTCAGAGCCTCGTCGTCTGCCAGGGTGCCGTGTTCAATGGTGCGCACCCCCGCGCGGACTGCGTTTTTGATACCCTCTGCTCCGTGGGCGTGCGCTGCAGTATGCCTGCCGATTTTTCTTCCTTCCTCCACCACAGCATTGATTTCATCTTCATCGAGCTGAGGAGCGCCCGGAATTCCGCCGGGATTCATAATGGCCCCGGTAGCCATTACCTTCAGCAGATCCGCTCCCTGCTTTAGCTGTTCCCTCGCGGCCTTTCGGTTTTCGTCAACGCCGCTGGCCTCGTGGTAGAGGCCTCTGAAATATTCGTTTCCCGCCGCATGCATGCAGATGATTTTGCCGCAGGCAAGAATTCTGGGGCCAACAATAAGCCCGTCCTCCACGGCCTTTTTTACGGCAATGTCGATCCAGTGGGCTGATCCTGCATTTCTTACAGTAGTGATGCCTGCCCGGATGGTGTTGCCCATTTCCAGACTGGCGCGAATGGCCCGTAGCTTGTCCTCGACCAGGCTTTCATGATAGGTGTCCGCCATTCCGTGCATATCCAGATGGATATGGGTATCAATAAGGCCTGGAATCA
>JAWOFF010000020.1:0-3070 GCA_046482325.1 Desulfosalsimonadaceae bacterium | reverse complement strand
ATAAGGTGCATTTTTGCAATTTGAGAAACTTGGCAACCCATAACCCGTAATTTCTGCGGAGTTTTGTATGTCCCTTTCAGGCAGCCTGGAAATATTTGACCTGGGCTCGCTTTTGCGAATGCTTACCCGGGAAAAACGAACGGGTAAACTTGTTCTTCGATCCAGGGTCAATACAATACAGATATTTTTCTATGACGGAAGCGTCGTTTATGCGACGGAGACCCAGAAAAACAACCGCCTGGGAGCGCTTTTAAAGGAGAGCGGCTACATATCGCAGTCCGTGCTTGATGAATGTTTGGCACTGAGCTTGAAAAACAAGGAAAGGCTGGGCAAAACCCTGGTTGAAAAAGGGCATGTCTCTTCTGAAGCACTCAACCAGTTTCTCCTGAAGCAGGCAGAAAATACGGTCTATAACGTTTTGCTGTGGGATTCCGGCGAGTTTGAATACAACGACGCCCCCCTTAACCTTGGAGGGGCCGTTGAATACAAACTGGATGCCGCGGATATCCTGCTGGGCGCCTCCCGTCGGATCGATGCCATCGGGATTATCCGAAAACAGATCCCCGATGACGCGGCCATACTTAAAATTGCCGGGGATATGGACAGGGCCGGAGAAAGAGGGCGAAACGCCGATGAGGAAAAAATTCTGGCCCTGATCGACGGGAACCGGTCGGTGCGGCAGGTACTGGATAAAAGCGGTTTTGATGATAGCGCTGCATACAGGCTGTTGTATTCGCTCATCTCTTCGGGGAAGGTCGAAATCAGCCTGGCAACGATGACCACTGAGGAGCTGGCTTCCCGGGCCGTTAAAACGCTCGGTGAAGTCGACCCCCGGCAATTCCGGGAGGCCCTTGATCACTTGGGACTCAAGCGTTCCAGCAGCCTTCGCGTTGTCCTCGTCCGCATTTTCCGGGAGGTGTTGAGTGAGGAGCAAGTTGCGGCTGCGGCAAAAAATCAGGCCTTGAAAATCAACAGCCCGGAAGAAAAAAACGCGCTGGATAAACTCAGGGAAGAAAACCGGGTGCCGTTTTTCCGGGAGATCATTGAACTGCTGTGCCGGTCGGTTGCCGCCTAAGAGATATTTTGGAAAAATGAGGGCCTGCCGCAGACCCGAAGGAAAGCGGCAGGCCCTTGTTCAATACAGGAACGTTTTTGTTTTCTTAGATGCCCCGGGCCTTGAAGGCCTTGTAGATGCAAATGGCCGCGCCGCCCCAGGTTACTCCCAAGCCGAAGATCATCATGATAATGGCTCCACTCGTCATTTTATTGCCCCTTTTCTCTTCTATGTTATGCCTTGTGATCCGAGGACCAGTTGCTCTTTATGCCCTGCATTGCGATGCTCAGCGGAATGATCACCACCACGACGCACCAGCCGAAGATCAGCAGTGCGCTTGCGGGGTACCCTTCATACGCCACGCGGATATCCCCAACCAGGTTGGCGATGGCCATATAGCCGAGTACGATTGGCGTAATTACCTTGAGGCAGAAGTTCCACCAGGAACCGATGGCAAAATCGGACAAGGCGTTGGTGTGCTCCCGCACCGTATCCAGCTTGAAGAACCAGGACAGCAGGATGACTTCCACAAGCCCGGCAAGCACGATGCCGAAATTGTTGATGAAGTGGTCCACGATATCCAGGACGAACAGGCCGCCGTTGGTCATGAAAACCAGGCTCAACACGAATCCCACGAGGCACAGGATGCTGGCAGTGGGTTTTCTCGGCCAGCTGAACTTGTCCATGAGGCCGGAACAGACGGCCTCGCTGATGGAGATCATGGAGCTCATCCCGGCGAACACCAGGCAGATGAAGAACAGGAATCCGAAGAATTTTGCCGCCGGTAAAAGGTTAATGGCCTCGGGAATGGTGACGAAGGCGAGCCCCACGCCGGCGCCCACCACTTCCTGCAGTTCTACGCCCTGTTCCTGGGCCATGTAGCCCAGCACGCCGAAGACCATCACGCCGGCCAGCATGCTGAAGCCGCAGTTAATGAGGGCGGTCATCATACCGTTGTTGTTGATGTCCGATTTTTCGGGCAGGTAGCTGGAATAGGTGATCATAATGGCAAAACAGATGCTCAGGGTGAAGAAGATCTGCCCGTAGGCGGCCGTCCAGACCTGGTAATCCAGGATGGCGCTGAAATCCGGCTTGAACAGATAGTTGATCCCTTCAGCCGCCCCTTCCAGGGTTACGGCCCGCCCCAGCATGACAAGCAGCAGCAGGAAAAGCAAGGGCATGAAGATTTTGTTGGCCAGTTCAATGCCGCGCCGGACGCCGCTGAAAAGAACGATCCAGACCACGAACCACATGACGACCGATGCCAGGAAAATAGGCCATACAATGCCCCCCAGCTCCATCGGACCGGAGCTCAGGGCCAGAAAATCCGAGAAGAAAAAATCCCCCGGTGCATCGCCCCATCCCAGATTCAGGGCCAGCAGCGCATAGTTCAACGCCCAGCCAATGATCACCACGTAGTAGATGGAGATCACGAACGAGACAAAGACCTGCCACCAGCCAAGCCATTCCCATTTCTGAAAGATTTTGAAATAGGTAAGGGGTGCGGATCCCTTGTATTTATGCCCGATCCCGAATTCCAGGATGATGATGGGTATCCCTGCTGTGAGCAGGGCAAAAAAGTAGGGGATCAGAAAGGCCCCTCCGCCGTTGTCATAGGCCATGTATGGAAATCTCCAGATATTTCCAAGGCCTATGGCCGAACCTACTGCAGCCAGAATAAAACCGGTTCTCGTGCCCCATTGCTCACGTTGCGCCATAATCCGCCTCCTCCTGCGATTCGTCGGTCCTTGCCAAAAGTTTGAACAGATAATTTTCGTATCCGTTAGCAAGCGGTTTATCCGGAGTCAAGACAAAAGTGTATAAGTTCGGGTAGATAGTATCTATCTATGTTGATAACCTTCTGTAAAACAATAAAAAATGTATTTTATCCGGTTTTTTTCCCAGACGTTCATAGTATAAAATTGTTCACGTACGTCTTTCTCTGCGGCGGAATCCGCTTGCAGACACAGGCAATCGCGGTTATTCTTGTAAAAAAAAGCGATTGCTGCAGAAAAC
>JAWOFF010000129.1:0-6117 GCA_046482325.1 Desulfosalsimonadaceae bacterium | reverse complement strand
GACTGTCGAGCTATAGGCAGCTATGCGAGACATCATCTGACGCGGTAGATGCGGTAAAATTGAAAAGCCCGAAGGGTTTAAAATTTTTAAAACTAAAAATGGCTTAAACACCTTAAAATAATTCAGAAATAAGCAGGTTTAAAAATTTGAAACGCTCAGTTTAGGTGATATATGGAACCTTGTATTGCGGTATTTGTCGCCACTTCATTGGAATATCATTTGCTGAGAAAAGCCCTCTCCCGGCCCGCCTCTGTGAGACGCACCAATATTTCATACATTTCCGGAAGATTGGGGGGCAGGAAGATATTGCTGATAAAAACCGGTATGGGGCTGCGCAATGCGCAAAGGGCCTATGCCGAGATGAGCACAAAAGGTTTTCCAATGCATTCCGTGATTAATATCGGCACGGGCGGCGCACTGAATCCCGATTACTTAACCGGAGATGTCGCCCTGGTTGACAGGGTGGTTCAGGAAAGCGATGGTGCCGAATACGCCCCTGCACAGATTGCCATCAAGCCCCGGCATTGTGTTTCATTGCGACTGCATTGGCAGTCCACATTGATTTCCGTTGCCAAACCCGTTGATTCCCGGGCGCGCAGACATTATTACAGGAATAATTATAATGCGGATGTTGCCGACATGGAAGCAGCTGCTTTCATGAAGGGCGCTGTCAATAACGGGATCCCCTGCTATATAATAAAAGGCATTTCCGATTCGGCTGATGATCTCCCGGAAATTTTTCAAAACATCTTCAATGCAGAAGGGAAGTTTAATTCCAGGCAAATCCTGTCCCTGCTCGTGCGCAATCCGTTGGAGTCACTAAAATCCTTCAGCTATATATATAACAACAGCAAACTTGCCATGAAAAACGCAGTCCGTCTCCTGGAAAGAGTAATCTGAATAGAATCTTTCCGCGCCGGTTTCCTGCCCGGCAAATCGCCGAATCCCATGGAAGGGGCGGTCAAAGTATTCAAATCCATGGTGGGGCTCTACCCGGATCCAGCAGCAAAAGCGGCGGCATTGATCTTCTTTTTTATCCTGGCGGTTGTCGGCAACAAATTGATATGCGGTTGGGCATGCCCCTTTGGCGGCCGCAGAGGGGCGCGTGTACCGGAAAACTTTACCGGCGGATTGTTTCACCTAAATTGAAAATCCCGGAGGGTTTGAAATTTTTAAAACTAAAAATGGCTTAAATACCTTAGCAAAACCGTTTGATCCGGACGCGCAAGGCAGGCCTCGAGTCTGTCTCCGCAAAGGGTTCGCGCTGTTACGGTGACAGGCCCGTCGTAGCCGCCCAGGCCGAATATAACGGCTGTGCTGTCCTGACTGCCCGTACCCCGGCCGCACACCACTTCCCGCACCTGTTCTTTTCCGCCATACGCAACCCGGATGATGCTTCCGACCCCAAAACGATTGCAGCGGCTGTCCCTTATCAAGACCTTGAGCCAGTGCCCGCCGCCGCCCTCATTGCGCAGCAGTGTCACCCCATCGCTGCTTGCAGTCAGGAGATCAGGAAAACCGTCATTATTAAAATCGGCAAAGGCTGCGCCCCAGGCGTTTTTGATCCTCGTGCCGGACTGCCAGGTAATATCGTCAAATCGGGCATTGCCCCCGTTTTCGTAAAGATGGCAATTTCGTCCGCTGTAGATGGATGTCATATACAAATCCAGATCCCCGTCGTTATCTACATCCGCCAATGCCGGATCCGCATTGGTTTCTTCAAAAGCGATACCGGAGGCGGCAAAGCGGTATGCAAATTCAAAGGAGTGGGCACCCTTGTTCATCAGCACCATGGTTTTATCCGAATACTGGATGTAGCGGGGATGGGCCAGGTTGGTTATGACCAGATCAAAGTCGCCGTCCCCATCCAGATCCCCGCTTGCCGGCCCGATGGAATGGCCGAAAGCGCCGTCTGTCATACGGCCCCTCACATTGGAGGAACCGGCCTTGTCAGCGAACCCGCCGCCATTATCGTTTATCCACAAAAAATTGGGATCCAGACGGTAATTGGCCACCACGATGTCCTGGTGCCCGTCCGCATTGATATCGCTCCAGGTCACACCCCTGCCGCACATGGCCTCATCCGGGCGGATACCCCCGGAAAGACCGATCTCGGAGAAAGTGCCGTCGCCGTTGTTGCGATAAAGCCTGTCCGGGGTCCCAAGCCCCCGCATTACGCCGCTTCCCTCGTAATTGGCCACGTAAAGATCCAGGAAACCGTCATTATCCATATCCCCCCACGCGGCGGCTTCGGTGCGGCTTTCGGGAGGCGGTCCGCCGAAGGCCCTGTCAGTCACATCCACAAACGCGCCCTCCCCTTTGTTTTCCAACAGATAATTTTTCCCGTGGCTTGTCACAAAAATATCCAGATCCCCGTCATTGTCATAATCCGCCCAGGTTCCGCCGTTTGCTTCCAAAATCCGGTCCAGCCCGGCCCGTTTGGACACGTTGGCAAATGTTCCGTCTCCGTTATTCTTATACAGTCTGGTCCCGTCCAGCAACAGATCAACATCCCCGTCCCGGTTATAGTCGCCCCAGGCCACCCGCCTGGCGCTGCAGCCGCCCAGGCCTGCCGATTCGGTTACATCGGCAAAACGAGCGCTTTTTTCCATCCGGCTGAAATACCGGGCGGGATCTCCCGCATATCCGCGCTTGCTGCGGAGAAGCTCCGCCAGGTATTTTTCCGTATCCTCCTGCCGGTCATCGATTTCAAGTGCCCTGCGGAAACAGCCAATCGCCGAATCAAGATTTCCCCGGGACCTGTCAATCCGGCCGAGGTAATGATAAATACCGCTCCAGTTCCTGCCCCGCCCGGCCAGGCAAACAAGCTCGGTCCGCGCCCTGGCAGGCCGGCCGGTATGGAACAGGGCGCGCCCCAGGAGATAATGGAGGTAATCCCTGTCTTTTTTGAGCTCGGCCTGCCACAATGCATCGTCAAAAAAAGGAGGCTTTTCACCGGACGTGGTATCGGCAGTTTTTATACCCGCCTCAAGCAGTGAAACTGCCTTCTCCGGCATCATTTCCTGTTCGAGCAGCCATACGGCAATGCCGGCATTGACCCGGCTGCCCCGGGCTTTTTCCGGCAGCGTGGAACGGACAAACGCCATGGGCGATTGGTAGTCTTCCGCGGCTTCCCATTCGGCTTTGAGCAGTTTATTGATTATGCGCTCAACAAACCGTCTTTCGGGAAAATACTGGATATAGGCATGCATCAGCCGATTCTGCTGCGCGCGGTCATCCCCGGCGCAAATGATCTGCTCAAAAAGCCCGGCGGCGATGCTCTCCCGAGTCAGGGCGGAGGCAGAAGCCGCAAGCGGGGCGAGTTTGAAGACCAGCCGCCGCCGGGCGGCTTCCTCGTCCAGCCATCCATATCCCTTATAGGCCGCCAAAAGCGCATTCGGAGATCCTTCCGCCGCAGCAACCAGCTCCTGGATCTCGCTTCGCACCTTCCGCCTGCTTTTGCCGGAACCGCCGCCTGCTTCCAGCCGGGCCGCCCAGTCCAGCGCCATGGCATCATAATGGGACGGATCATTCTGAATTGCCCTCTGGCATGCCTTTGCAGCCCTCTCAAACCGGTCCGTCGCAAAAAACGCCCGGCCCGACTCATACAGCCATTCCGGGCGGTCGGGCGCAACCGCGCCCGCTTCTGTAAGAAGGGCAATGGCCTCTAAATGATGGCGCTCATTTATTAAATGCCGAGCCTCCTCAAGCAGCTCTCCGTATTCTGCCGCGCCGGAGGATTTGTCAGCATGGCCGGGGCTGAAAACCACGCATGCGGACAAAAATCCCGTGCATAAAAAGACAGTACCCGAAAGCACCAAAAGCCGGTGACCCAGCGTCATAGCCAATCCTCTTATCCGCTCTGCAGAGTCTGAATCTGCCGTCTGACAAGTACCTAAACTCAATTTAGGAAGTAACATTGTTCTTTACAAACCTCTCCTGTATATCAGAAGATGCGAAAGTATAGAAGCAATGTATATCCTGGAAATGCAATGCCGCAGAAGAGGCGCTCATGACGCAGAAACCTGATCACGTCGTATACGGCACCCGCAGCGATATCACGGATACCGGCTTTTTCTTTGCCTGTCACCCGGATGTGCCCTGCTTTACACGGTGCTGCCGCGATACGGACATGTACCTGTACCCCTATGACATCATCCGGCTCAAAAACCGCCTGAACATGGATTCAGAGGCTTTTCTGGACGCCCATACCAATACGGCGCTCCGGGACAATCCATATTTTCCGCACGTAATGCTAAAAATGGCGGATTCCGGGAAAAGGCCCTGCCCCTTTCTGAGCAGGGAGGGCTGCTCGGTTTACGAGGACCGTCCCTTTTCCTGCAGGGCCTATCCGGTGGAGCCGGCCCTTTCCAGGGACGGGCGAACCGAAGAGGCCGCCAGGTACTACATCGTTCGCCACCCATATTGCCGCGGTCATGAGCAGGACCGCTACCACACTGCAGAGCAGTGGATTGCGGATCAGGGTCTGGGCCCGTTTCTCGGGCACAACCGCCGCTGGGCGGCGGTGGATACCCTGCTGCGGCGAAACAACTGGGGAGATCAGGGCCTGGAGCACCCGGCCGTCAAAATGGTTTTCATGGCCGCCTATAACATGGACCGGTTCCGGGAGTTCGTATTCAACAGCTCTTTTCTGGAGCGTTTTGCCATTGCCAAGAACCGCCTGGACGCGATCGGCAGCCGGGACACGGAACTGATGCATCTGGGCTTTGACTGGATCGAATTCATACTTGCCGGTACGGGCCCCCTGGCCGAGTGCCGAAGGTCCTGAGCGCGGGCAAAGACCCTTCTGCAGGGGCATTTTTCGGAGAAGGGAGAAGCATATCGCTGCGCTTCCGTGTACAGCAATTGAATCCCGCGGAGCAGGTAATGTATATCTACTTTTGCAAATATTAGTAAAACAAGCGGCAAGTGTCAGATTTGATCAGAACTAAATTGAGAGATTTTCAAGTTTGCCGCAGATACAAGGAAGATGACTATCAAGCTATAGGCAGCTATGCGAGACATCATCTGACAAGGACTACCGCACTCATAAGGCCGAATACCTGCTTCAAAAACGCTCAGTTTAGGCTTGATAAATGGCAAGGCAGGATTATCCCGGTAGAACGGATGAGCCCATTTCAAGGCGTTCTTGAATCGCTTCTTTTATGGTATCCAGGCCGGTCAGGCCGGAGGCGGCGTTTTCTACCGCGTCGTCGGTCTGCCGGGCAACAGCGCGCTTGATATCGCTTTTGAGCTCAGCCTGGCGCTTTGCCAGGGTTTGTTTTAAACCGGCTTTCAAAGTATCGTCAATGTCTGATGCGATTCGCACATCCGGTTTTCCTATGGTGCCGCCGAGCTCCGCGGACAGGTCAAAGGAGCGGATGTTCTGCAGCGTGTCAGTCAGGCCGCTGATAAGAAGGTTATCCTCTTGATCGGATTTTACTTTGAAACCGGCGGTGTCAAAGACCGCCTGAATATCAGCATCCAGCTTTTCTCCGGCGATCCTTATGCTGCCCTCTGCATTCCCCACCCTGGCGGACTCCAGAAGCACCGCCATGTCCTGTCGGTCCAGAAGCGTAAAATCCGACAGGGGGTATTGTTTTAAGTTAAATTTTACTAAATCTTCGGGGCGTTCCGGATTGGTCCGGTCCAGATGTCCCTCTGCCTCCAGCGTCCCGGCGTCTTTCAGGCCGGAGCCTGAAAAGGCGAATACAAGCGGCCGGCCAAGCACCTGCTGATTGGAAGAAAAATCCTGAAACTGCCCGGTTGCAGCGCCGCCGCCCACTTCCATGGCCAGGTCCGCGGTTTTTATCCAGTATTCAGGAATCGCTCGGCGCGGGGCAAACTCCACATCAATTCCCTCGCCCCGGCGGCGCTTTTCCTCTTTTTCGCCGGCACGCATCATCCCGGCGAGATAAGGCGAAAGCCGCTGGTACCAGATAAGGCTTGTTTCCACCCATTGCGCGTACCCGGGTCCGAAAACAAGGGCGGACATATTGCCAACAACGTTTGTACCAAATGGGTGTTGTTTATCTTGCACGCCAAAGAGAAAACATCATAATTGAGTGGCCGAACATGCCTGTTAGTAAGGATTTAACATGGAGTTATAAAGAAAAT
>JAWOFF010000069.1:0-28018 GCA_046482325.1 Desulfosalsimonadaceae bacterium | reverse complement strand
AGCAGTATCTGGTTTGGCGGTTTCAGGTTCAGCGGTTTTTTTATCTTCCGGCGGTTTGGGTGTTACCTTTGAGAGGTCGAACTCCCGGAAGAGGAGTTCGCGGAAGTCCTGCGTATCCGCCTTTTCGTGAAAGGCAGGCGCAGCAAAATTATCGCCGGCAGCAACAGCGGGGACAAAGAGTTTTTCCGGGCTCCACTGCCGGAATTTTTTTGCAAGCAGTTCAGCGGCGGAGGGAGGCGGCTGCAGTTTAGCAGTATCTGGTTTGGCGGTTTCAGGTTCAGCGGTTTTTTTATCTTCCGGCGGTTTGGGTGTTACCTTTGAGAGGTCGAACTCCCGGAAGAGGAGTTCGCGGAAGTCCTGCGTATCCGCCTTTTCGTGAAAGGCAGGCGCAGCAAACCCGGCGGTTTCGGGCACTGCGGAAAATAAGGTGTCTGGTGTCCATGTGCCGAAATCTTTTTTGATAAGTGATTTTTTTGACGGTGATTTTTTTGCTTTCGTTTTGGAGGCTGCCTGTTTTTTCCCCCCGGACTTGGCTTCAGTCTTCTTGCCGGATTTTGGGGCAGGCTTTTGCTGTTCCTCCTTTGCCAGCCCGAACTGCTTTGCGAGCAGGGAGCGCAGCCTCTTTTCAGCCTGGCTGTCGTCTGTGTCAATGGCGGGCGGTGCGGAGAATGCGCCGCTTTTTGTTTCAGGCACAAAAAGCGTCTCAGGCTCCCATACGCCAAAATCTTTCTTGCGCAAGGATTTCAAAGTCGGTTTTTTATTGCTAGTCTTTTTCTTGGTGGACTTTTTTTTGCCTGTCGATTTTGTCAGACTTTTTTTTCCCATAACCCCCTCTTTTACGCTGGTGCGTGATTTGCTATATGTAGGTTGGTTAAAAATTAATTTATATAAAATTCTGTTTTTTTTGTAAACCGTTTTTCATAAAGGAATATACAGCATCTTAATATTATTTTATAATTAAACAGGTCATTCTGCTGAAAGAGGCTAGACGGAGGAAAACTGTTATGACGGAACCGGAGAAAAAGCAGACGCGGCTCTTTGCAAATCTTCGCAGGTATTCTTCTCTGCTTGTGGCGCTCTCCGGGGGTGCTGACAGCACATATCTTGTCTATGCCGCCAGCAAGGTGCTTGGTAAAGAGGTGCTGCTTGCTGCAACTGCTCTCTCCGGCCTGCAGCCGGAGCGGGAAACCGCTGATGCCGGAAAAATTGCCGGGGATCTGGAGGTCCGCCACTTTTTTTTCCATACGCCGCATCTGGAATCCGGGAATTTTCTGCAGAACAGTCGTATGCGGTGTTATCTTTGCAAAAAACTCATGTTCTCCAGGCTTTTTGAAGAGGCGCGCAAGTACGGAGTGGAAAATTTTGCGCACGGGATGAACCTGGAGGACCAGGGAGAGTTCCGGCCGGGCCTGCAGGCGGCAAGAGAGATGAATGTGGCGGCGCCGCTGGCCGAAGCGGGGCTTGAAAAGGCCGATATCCGTGAGCTGTCCAGAAGAGCGGGACTGCGCACTTGGTATAAACCCGCCTCCGGGTGTCTGGCCACCCGCATCCCCTATGGTATGGAGATCACACCGGAGCGGATTTCCCGAATTGACAGGGCCGAGCAGTTTCTTGCCGGCGAAGGCTTCTCCAGCATGCGCGTTCGGCTGCACGGGGATTTGGCCAAGATTGAGGTGCCGGAGAGGGAAATGGATCGTCTGATGGTGCCGGAGACCCGTAGCCGGATAACCGCAGCGCTGAAAGATGTCGGGTTTTCCTACGTGGCTGCGGACCTGGAAAGCCTTGCATCCGGCCGGCTGGATCGGGCGGAGCGAAAAACAGGTTGAGCCGGGCCCCGCCATGCAGGAGGCCCTGAGCCGGGTGGAGGCCGGCGAGGATCCTGAGCAGGTGGAGGCGGAAATGGGCGATGCCCTGGAAAACGACGAACTTTTTTTAACTGCCGGCAAAAAGGGGAACAAACGATCCGGCGGGCAGCTTCCGCCGAAACAGGTAAATTCCGTTTTTATGGTGGGCTCCGGCCTGATGGGCAGCGGCATCGCGCAGGTCTGCGCCCAGGCAGGAATGCAGGTATGTATAAACGGACAAATCCGACGGCAGCCGGAAAAGTTAGCCGGGAAAGCTGCCGCGCACATGAGCTGTGCCGTGGCTATCAGCATATCTTGGCGCGTGTCCCTTCTTGCAGGCACATCATCGCCATGGATCAGCTTGGCTATCGCAGGGCCGACCGGTAACCTTTCTATTGCGGATCAATCCGGATGCGCCAGTTCCGGGAGCCGGCCGGGGGCGCCGCCTTTTCCCCCTCCATGGCCGGTGCTGATTCCCGCGCATGCCACCACCAGTCGTTTGCCGAAACCGGATCCAGACAGCGGCGGCTCCCGTCTATAAGTACCGCGGGGCTGCGCTGTAGTTCGTCCCGGCCGCAGCGCATCAAACGATCGCAGGCCATCATCCAGCCCACCAGGGGGCCGTGCTTTTCAATGGCCTCCAGGCTGTAGCTTGAGCATCCCGGATGCATGGGGCAGGATCCCGTGCGCACGCTGTTTAAGTGATCCAGCGGCCCGCGATAGAAGGAAATCGCAGGGCGAAAGGGGCCGGTTCCGCTTTCTGCCGGCATTCGTGCTGAACTGCAGGCCGCAATGGCAGCGAACATTGCCAATGCGGCAAATACCGCCAGACGGCGGGAAGGATTTTTTTGCCCTAAAAACAAAGGCCTCATGAGGTGTTTCCCCTTTCTGAAGGCAGCAGCCGCGGGATCAGAAAGTCCGCTGCCATGGAAAGGAAAAAACCGGCAGTAGCCACAAGGATGATAGTGGCCCCGGAGGTGAGGTCGAAGGTATAGGCCAGCCAGAGTCCGGTCAGGTTAAATATCATGGCCAGGACCGTTGAAACGGCCATCATCATGAGCAGCGAATTGGCATATTTTTCTGCTATAAAGGGCGGGATCGTCAAAAGGGCGATAACAAGAATCAGGCCCACCACCCGGATAATGATGACAATGGAGACGGCAACCAGGCCGATAAAGAAGAAATAGAGAAGATTTACCGGCACCCCCCGGAGACGGGCAAACTCATCGTCGTAGGAAATGGCCAGCATATCCCGGTAAAAGTAGCCGGCGGAGAAGATGGTGATGCCGCTCAAGCCCAGCATCCACCAGATGTCAGAACTCGGTACGGCCAGTATGCTGCCAAAGAGAAAACTCATGAGATTGACCTGATAGCCCGGCGTCATGTCCAGCAGGATGATGCCCGTTGCCATGCCCACGGCCCACAAGACGCCGATAAAGGTATCTGCACGGCTTTTGGCCTTTAATACGACGGCCGTCATAATCAGAGCGGCCACCAGGGAAAACCCGAGGGTGCCGAGAATATAGGGAATGCCGAAATAAAAGGCAATGCCGATGCCGCCATAGGCGGCATGGGCGATGCCCCCGCCCAGAAATACCAGGCGGTTGACCACCACAAAGGAGCCGATAACACCACAGATCAGGCTGGCAAAGAAGCCTGCAAACAGGGCGTTTTGCATGAATTCAAACTGAAGGGCCTCGATCATGGCTCATCCTTGTGGGTTTTTAAAATCCGGTGCGGTACTCCGTGGGCGATCAGCTCCACCGGACAGTGGTAGCCGCTTTCTATCATGCCTTCAGTTATTTCCGCCTCCCCGTGATAATGCACTGTCTTGTTGACGCAGGCGACAGAGGAGATATAGCTGGAGAGCACCATCATGTCATGAGTTACCACTACTATGGTTTTTTCCTTGTTGATTTTCTTCAATATGGCGTAGAGTTCGGTGCGTCCGGCGTTGTCCAGGCTGGCTGTCGGCTCATCCAGAAACAGGATGTCAGGATCCGTGGCAAGGGCCCGGGCAATAAAGACCCGTTCCCGCTGTCCGCCGGAGAGATCGTCGATGCGGCGGTTTTGGCAGTCCAGCATTTCCAGCTCCGAGAGCACTTTTCTGGCGGCTTCTTTATCCGATTGCTTTATTCTTGATCTTCCATGTAATCGCAGCCTGCCCATAAGCACCACATCGAGAACCGATATCGGAAAAGCCTTGTTAAAGGCGATATTCTGGGGAACGTAGCCGATGCGGTGGGCGGCCTTCTCCGGAGGCATATCGTAGATACGGATTTTTCCGCTGTCCGGCTTTATAAGGCCCAGCAGCAGCTTGATCAGGGTGGTTTTTCCGCCCCCGTTGGGGCCGATAAGGGCCAGAAATTCTTTTTCCCGGACCGAAAAGGATACGTTTGTTAGAACCGGGCGGCTGTTGTAGTAAAAATTCAGGTCTGCAACGGATATTACAGATGTCTGCATAAGCCTTTATCTGGTTTTTATGGCATCGGCCATGGTTTTTAAATTCTGTTCCCAGTCTGAAGCCAGAGGGTCCGCGGAAACCAGGCGGGCGCCGATCTCTTCTGCAATAATGCGGGCCTGCCTGGTTGAGAACTGAGGCTGGAAAAATATCTGCCGGATGTTGTGCTGCTTTGCGGTCTCAATCAAATCCTTTACCTTTTGGGCCTTCGGGGCTTTGCCCTCGTCCTCTATGGCTATCTGCTGCAAACCGTAGGCATCTGCAAAATAGCCCCAGGATGGATGAAATACCATAAAGCGGGGATTTGGAACATCTTCCAGTTGCTCCATCAGCTCCGCGTCCAGCGCTGCAAGCCGCCGGATAAATGCCTGGTAGTTTTTTCTGTAATCGGCACGGTTGGCCGGATCTGCCGCGCACAGGCCGGCAAGGATGCGGCGGGCCTGCAGCATGACCAGAGGAGGGGAGAGCCATATGTGCGGATCTTTTATTCGCTCTTCCCCCTCCTGCAGGCCTTTTTCCAGGTTATTGTCTCCGCGGCCCCGCCGGATCGTCTGCTTGGCAAGGCCTTTTTCCGTGTGAATGATACGCATGTCCGGGTTGGCTGCAGCGAACTTGTCCAGCCAGGCGGACTCAAAGGCCACGCCCACCGCAAAGTAGATGTCCGAGCGGGCAAGTTTGCTCATCTGTTTGGGCGAGGGCTCATAGGAGGCCGGGCTTTTCTCGGGCCGGACCACAATGGAAATATCAACATGTCCGCCGCCAATGGCTTTGACAAAATGCGCCTGCGGCGGTATGCTAACAAATATATGAAGTGCCTCCGATGCCCGGCCAGGACCGGAGCACCAAAATGCCGCTCCAATGCAGACGGCAAGGACAGTTATGATGCTTTTTTTCACTTCCTGCATCCTTTCAGGGCCTATATATTGATAGTGATACGTAATATATAACACAGTCGAGCCCGGATGCAAACAAGGCAGGGGGCAATTATCTGCGCAGCCGCGAAAACAGCCGGCAGGGCAGCCGCAGAAACCAGTGTTTCCGGCGGGAGAGGGGATATGGACGAGAAAAGCGACAGGATGCAGGTGCAGGTCTTTACCCGCAACTATCAACTGGTAGGCTATGTCAGCATTCTTTCCGGTGTCAGGCTTACCGATTATATGAACGAATCCAAGTCCTTCGTTCCTGTCACGGATGTCAGGGTATACGACCACGGCGGCCGGTCGGTCTTTGCGGCTGCATTTTTGAATATCCGCCGCGATGCGATTGAGCTGATCGTACCTGCCGCCGAGATCGACGCATAGAGGCGATTCGCCGGTTGTCATGGATTGATTGGGCTATAGAGCGGAAAAATTGTTTTTATGGCGAAGCTGGACAAAGTTTTCAAGGCTGCAGCGGATCTAAACGCCTCGGATGTTCACGTGGCTCCGGGAGAGCCTTTTGTCGTCCGCCGACTGGGGCGGCTCAGAAAACTCAAAAGTCCGCCGCAGCCGCCGGAGACCTGCCGGCAGCTTATTTCGGAGCTTTTGGGTGAGCAGCAGAAGATGGAGCTGGAGCAGCGATCCCAGCTGGATTTTGCCTATGAAGCCCCGGAGACCGGCCGCCTGCGGGGAAGCGCCATGATGCACCAGAAGGGCTTGAGCGCTGTATTCCGCCTGATCCCGCCCGAGGTGCCCACCCTGGAGTCGCTGGAAATGCCGGAGGTCGTCCGCAAAATCCTGGATTCGCATCAGGGGCTGATCCTGGTAACAGGCGGAACCGGCCACGGCAAAACCACGACGCTTGCCGCCATGGTCGATCATATCCACACCCGCCAGCCGCATCATATTCTGACTATTGAAGACCCGATCGAATTTATTCATCCGATGCGCCAGGGGGTTGTCAATCAGCGCGAGATCGGTGCCAGCACCCGCAGCTATACCAATGCCCTCCGCAGTGCCCTTCGCCAGGATCCGGATGTGATCGTAATCGGTGAGCTGCGCGATCTGGAGACCATTTCCATGGCCATCTCCGCAGCCGAGACCGGGCACTTGGTGATCGGCACCCTCTCGACCTCGAGTGCGCCCAAAACCGTTGACCGGATCATCGATTCCTATCCGCCGACCCAGCAGAACCAGATCCGGGCCATGTTGAGCGAATCCTTGCGGGCCGTCATTACCCAGCGCCTTATTCCGCATGCCGAGCACCAGCAAATGGTGCTGGCCACCGAGATCCTGATCGGCTCCACCCAGATGGCCAACCTGATCCGGGATTCCAAAACCTTTCAGATTCCCTCCATGATGCAGACGGGGAAAAAACAAGGCATGCAGTTGATGGATGACGTCCTGCTGGAGCTCTGCAAGGCGGGCAGAATTTCCGCGGCAGACGCTGCAGCCAATGCGGCCAATCCGGATAAGCTCAAGCCTCATCTCAAATAAAGGAACTTGCGCTATGGCGGTGATCGACCAATTCTTCAGGCAGATGCGCGAGCAAGGGGCGAGCGATCTGCACATGGTAGTGGGGTATCCGCCCCTGCTCCGTCTGAAAGGCCGTCTTACCCCCCTTGACCACGAGCCGCTGACAGCCCGGAGTAACCGGGAGATGCTTTTTGAGATCCTTACTCCGGAGCAGCAGCAGGCTGTGGATCGGGACATGGATTTCGACATGGCCTATGAAATTGAAGGCACAGGCCGCTTCCGCTGCAATATCTTTTACCAGCACAGGGGTATCGGAGCCGTATTTCGACTCATCCCCACCGACATTCTGACACTGGAAGAGCTGCATCTGCCGGAAGTGTTGAAAACCATTTCCGCGTTCCGCAAAGGGCTGGTGCTTGTTACGGGGCCCACCGGCAGCGGCAAGTCCACAACTCTCGCCGCCATGGTCAATTCCATTAATGAGAGCCGCGACGGGCATATCATTACCATCGAGGATCCGCTGGAGTTTGTCCACGCCAACAAGCGCTGTCTGATTACCCACCGCGAAATCGGCACCCATGCCGCCAGTTTTGCCGATGCCCTGCGGGTGGCCAGCCGGGAGAACCCCGATATTATCATGGTGGGAGAAATGCGGGACCTGGAGACCATTTCTCTGGCCCTGACCTGTGCCGAACTGGGCATTCTGGTCTTCGGCACCCTGCACACCAACAGCGCCGCCAAAACCATCGACCGCATCATCAACGCCTTTCCTTCCGACCAGCAGGCGCAGGCCCGGACCATGCTCTCGGAGTCGCTCCGGGCGGTTGTCGCCCAGCAGCTTCTGCGGACAAAGGACGGCAGCGGCCGCTGTGCGGCAGTCGAGGTGCTGATCGGCTCCCAGGCGCTGGCCAGCATGATCCGGGAGGGAAAAATCTCCCAGGTCAGCTCCCTTATACAAACCGGCACCGCCGCCGGCATGCAGTCCATGGACCAGCATTTAAAGCAGCTGGTGGCTGGGGGCCGGATCAGCAAGGATGCCGCATATGAAAAGGCCATGGATAAGAACCTGTTTTCCTAAACCGCATGCCGGGATCTCCGACCGCAGATGCGGCGGAACCCGGCAGCATCCGGAACTTGCGGGAAGAGCATGCAGCGCATAACAGCTCTACTGGAGAAAACCGGGACCCGGATCATGGGCATCGCCCTGTTGATTATCCTGCTGTTTATGCTTTCCTTTTTTCTGTTTTTGTTTCCCATGGTCGAGGGCGAGCTTTTCGATTCCCGGAAAATGGCGGCCAGAAACCTTGTGGAAGCCGCTTATAACCTGGCTGCGAATTACGCACAGCGTGCGGAGTCAAGCGACATGAGCCAGGCCCGGGCAAAGCAGCAGGCTATTCGCGCCATCCGCTCCATGCGGTTTTCGGATCGGGGCTACTTCTGGATTAACGACACCACCCGGCCCTATCCGCGCATGATCCTGCATTCGGCACTGCCCGGGCTGGAGGGCCGGGTCATGGATGATGCCTCCTATAATATGGCCACCGGCATCCAGACCGATCTCGGTTCGGAAGTTGTAAAGCTCGCCAAGGGCGAGCGCCACTTGTTTCAGGTTTTTTTGCGGATCGCCCGAAAGCACGGGGAGGGCTTTGTCACCTATGACTGGCCGAAACCGACGGCCGATGGCGTCACAGAGGCGCTCTACCCCAAGGAATCCTACATCAAGCTGTTTGCGCCCTGGGGATGGATTATCGGCACGGGCGTTTATATCGATGATATTCACCAGGATATCGCCCATCTCCACCGCGCGGTGGTGTATGCAGCCCTGGCCATTCTGCTCGTTGCCCTGCTTCTGGTTTTTCTGCTCATGAGCACCATCACCCGGCCGATCAAACAATTGGTGGCCTTTGCCGGCGATATGGCCGGGGGCAATCTGGAGGCCCGGGTCAAAGGGCGCTTTCGGGGTGAGCTGGGCGAGCTCAAGGCAGCCATCTCCCATATGGTGGAACAGCTCCAAAGCCGGATGCAGGAGGCGGAAAACAAGGCACAGGAAGCGGAGGACGCCAGGCAGGAGCTCCGCGAAAACGAGGAAAAATACCGGATCCTGGTGGAAAATGCCCACGAATCGATTGTCGTGGCCCAGGGCGGGAGACTCCGCTTTGTCAATGACCGGACATGCGAACTGACGGGGTATTCGGTGGAGGAGCTTACCAACCGCTTTTTTGATTCCCTGGTTCATCCCGAGGACCGGGAGATGGTCAAGGACCGGCATTTAAAGCGCCTCGAAGGCACTGTGCCGGATGATGCGGTCTACACCTTTCGCGTGCTGGACCGCGAGGGCAGGCAGAAATGGGTCGAACTCAAAGGGGTGGCCGTTGAATGGGAGGGCAGACCGGCCACTCTTAATTTTCTGGCCGACATCACGGAGAAAAAGCAGGCGGAACAGGAGCGTCAAAGCCTGGAGGCCCGGCTTAGGCAGGCCCGGAAAATCGAAGCCCTGGGCACCCTTACCGGCGGGGTGGCCCATGACTTCAACAATATTTTAAATATTATCATGGGCTACAGCGAGCTCGTGGAAAATGAGCTGCCGGACACCTCTTTGGCAAAAAAGGGGTTAAAGGAGATTCAAACCGCGAGTCTGCGGGCCCGTGACGTCATCCGACAGCTTTTGACCTTCAGCAGAAAAGGTGATGAGGCGCATACCTCCCAGCAGCTTGTCCTGATCATCAAAGAGGGCTTGCGGATGATGCGCCACACCCTCCCGTCTTCGGTTGAAATCCGGGAATGCATGGACCGGGACCTGCCCCTGGTGATGGCCAGCCCCACCCAGATTCACCAGTTGATTGTCAACCTCTGCAAAAACGCATCCGATGCCATGGCCGAAAAAGGAGGCGTGCTGGAGGTCAGCCTGCAGGCGGTGGTGGTCTCTGAGCAGGAGGCGGCTTCGGATCCGGATTTGTCGCCGGGCGGGCATGTGAAGCTGACTGTCAGCGATACCGGCCACGGGATTGCAGCCGGGCACATGGAGCGGATTTTTGATCCCTATTTCACCACCAAGGACGTGCATAAGGGGACCGGACTCGGCCTGTCCGGGGTTTTGGGGATTGTGAAAAGCCATGGCGGCGCCATCCGGGTAAGCAGTGAACCGGGGGAAGGGACGCGGTTTGAGATATTTTTCCCGGCCGCCTCCTGCGAGACGGAGGGCGTGCAAAGGCAGAAGATCTCCACCCTGCCCGGCGGGGCGGAGTTTATTTTGTTTGTGGATGACGAGGCTTCTGTTGCCCGGTTGAATATGCAGCGGCTGCAAAATCTGGGCTACCGGGTACACATGGAGACCGATCCGGAGGAGGCGCTGCGGGCTTTTGCTGCCCGTCCGGAGCGGTTCGATCTCGTGATAACGGATATGACCATGCCCAGGATGACCGGGGACAAGTTGAGCCGGAAGATAATGGAGATCCGGCCGGATGCAAAGATTATTCTGTGCACCGGCTACAGCGAGCGGATCAGCGAAGACGAGGCATTGTCCCTGGGGATTGCCGGGTACATGGAAAAGCCTGTGGATATGCAGGCTCTGGCCGAAGCGATAAGGGCTGTTCTCGATCGGGAAAACACCTGATGCGGCTTTTTTCCGGCTTCTATCGGGTAGGGCAGGCGGCAGGGCGGGCAGGACCGCTTTTCATTACCTGGCCGGGCAGGCTGCGGCCAAGCGTTTTCTCCAGCATGCGGGCCGCATGAATCAGGCGTGTAAGATCGATTCCTGTGTCCACCCCCATGGATTCGAACAAAAACACCACGTCCTCCGTGGCCAGATTGCCCGCTGCACGGGGTACGTTCGGGCAGCCGCCGATACCGCCCAAAGAAGCGTCAAACATGCGCACGCCCGCCTGGTAGCCTGCGTACAGGTTGGCCATGGCAAGCCCTCGATTGTTGTGAAGATGCAGACACAGGGGAGTCTCCGGCAGGTGCTCCCGGAAATAGGCAATCCTTTCCCGGATCTGGGCGGGGTTGGCCAGTCCGGTTGTATCTGCAAGGGTTATGCGTTCAGCCCCTGCCTGCACCAGCCTCCGGGCAATGTCGCGCACAGCGTGCCGGGAAACCCAGCCCTGGTAGGGACAGCCAAAAGCCACGGCGATGGCTGCGCCTGCAGCAACTCCGCTGTCGGCTGCTAATTCCACAACCCCCTCCAGGTCTTCAAGCGATGCAGCGATGCTGCGGCGCACATTTTCCTGATTGTGGGCCTCGGAGGCAGATATGAAAACGATCAGCCGGTCGGCTCCCGATTCGATGGCTTTCTGGGCGCCCTTCCGGTTAGGCACCATGACTTCGTGGACAAGCCCTTCTCGCCTGACCCGGGCCATCAGTTCTTCGGCATCCCGGAGCTGGGGTATGGCTTCGGGGCTTACAAAGGAAGTGGTCTCGAGATACCGGACCCCGGCATCGCCGAGGGCTTCCACCAGTTCCAGCTTTTTCTCTGTCGGGACAAAGTCTTTTTCCGCCTGAAGTCCGTCGCGCAGACCCACTTCCCGGATCACAACCGATGCCTGGCTCATATCCGACCCCCTTTTGATGGTTTCTTCTTCAACCCTATATCCTTTTGCAGCTGTCTTCAAAACGAAAAATGAGCCGTGCATGGCGATCCCGGATTGCAAACCCGGGCCGTTCGGTCTATACTATCCATTGATTCGGCCATTGAAAACCTCTCGATTCCGGCATAATCGGATTTTGGCGATTTTGAACAGAATCGGCCGTGCTAGAAAAAGGTGGCAGACGGGATGAGCCTTCAAAGTGTGGTCGGCTTTTTTGTTTTTGCGGCCCTTGCCTGGTGTATCAGCGAGGATCGGCGCGGAGCCTGCCTGCGCACCATCTGGGTCGGCATGGCGGCGCAGTTCGGATTGGCCCTGGTACTGAAGTGAGCTCTTTACTGTGATGACGAGCGGCATGGCAACCATCGCGGGAACCGTGCTGGTTCTGTATGCCAGCATTCTGGAGCCGGTAATCCCCAATGTCACGGGCCATATCCTGACCGCCTCCATCATCAGCGCGCCGGCCGCCGTGGTGGTATCCAAAATCATGGTCCCGGAAACCGGGCAGACGACTACCGGCGGGCTCAAAGAGCCGGAGCCCGCCCGCAGCAGCATGGATGCGCTTACCAGGGGAACCCTGCAGGGCATTGAGCTTCTGCTCAATATCATCGCCATGATTATTGTGCTGGTCGCTCTTGTGCACATGGTCAATATCCTGCTCGGGGTTTTGCCCGATGTGCTGGGCAAACCCCTGACAGTGGAGCGGGTATTCGGCTGGATGCTCTCTCCCGTTGTCTGGCTGATGGGGATTCCCTGGCAGCAGGCGCCGGATGCCGGAGCCCTTTTGGGGACAAAAACCGTGCTCAACGAGTTTATTGCGTACATGCACATGAGCCGGCTACCCGAGGGGACCCTCAGCCCCCGCAGCCTGCTGATCATGTCCTATGCCCTCTGCGGTTTTGCCAATCCCGGCAGCCTGGGCATCATGATCGGCGGTCTGGGGGCAATGGCCCCGGAGCGGCGCGGGGAAATCGCCTCACTGGGGCCCAGGGCCATTGTCGCGGGCACTATTGCCACCTGTATGACCGGTGCGGTTGTGGGGGCCCTGCATTTTTGACGGCCCGGAGATAGCGGCAGAGCTGCATTTTTTTGTTTACGCACTCTTTACAAATTGCTAATTTTTCTCCTTTTCCCAACCCTTCAGGCCCTGCCCGGCGGCGCCGGAGACACGGGCCGTTCCGATGGGGGCGGGCGGAAGGCGGAAGAAAACAAGCAGCGGGGGACGGACCATGGCAGGCATACTGAAAGGAAAACAGATCGTTCTGGGGGTTTCAGGCGGCATTGCTGCCTACAAAAGCGTTGAGATCCTGAGGCTCCTGCAGAAAGCGGGAGCAGATGTCAGGGTGGTCATGACCCGTAACGCCGAGTGGTTTGTGGGGCGCATGAGCTTCGAGGCCATCTCCGGCCACGACGTGTTTGTCGAGATGTTTGGCCGTGAGGCCGATCCCCACATGCGACATATTACCTGGGCGCAGGAGGCGGATGCCGTGGTCATTGCTCCGGCCACCGCGGATATAATCGGCAAACTCGCCGGCGGAATCGCAGATGATACGCTCTCCACCTTCATGATGGTGGTAAAGGTCCCCCGGCTGATTTGCCCCTCCATGAATACCGGCATGTTTGAGAGTGCGGCCGTGCAGCGAAACCTGCAGACGCTTCGCAACGATGGCTGCCAGGTTGTCGATCCCGGGGCAGGGGATCTGGCCTGCGGAGCTGTTGGCGCAGGCCGCCTGCCGGAGCCGGAGGTGATCGTTGAAAGCGTGGCTGCAAGCCTTTTTACAAGAGATCTGGAAAACCGCCGGGTTCTGGTAACGGCCGGGCCAACGCGGGAGCCCATAGATCCCGTGCGCTTTGTCAGCAATCCATCATCGGGCAGGATGGGCTATGCTGTGGCCCGTGCAGCCGCGGCCAGGGGGGCGCAGGTAGTGCTGATTGCAGGCCCCACAAACCTTGCCGATCCGCCTGAGGTAGAGCTCCGCCGGGTGGAGACGGCAAAGGAAATGGAGGAAGCCGTTCTGGAAGCTATGGATGATACGGATCTGGTTGTCAAGGTAGCTGCTGTCTCGGACTACCGGCCCGTGGACTCGGCCCCGCAGAAGATAAAAAAACATGAGGAAGAACTTGTTCTGCGGATGGAAAAGACCGGGGATATTCTGGAGACCGTCGGCCGGCGGAAAAAGAGTCAGGTCCTGGTGGGTTTTGCAGCCGAGACGCAGGAGCTTGAGAAAAACGCGCGGGAGAAGCTTCAGCGCAAAAATCTGGACCTGATTGTGGGTAATCTGATCGGCGCCCCCGACTCAGGGTTTGCCTCGGAGACTAATAAAATGACGCTTTTCTTCAGAGACGGAAGCGTGGAGGCGCTGCCGGTGATGGAAAAAGACGAAGCCGCCCATATTCTGCTGGACAAAATAGTGCCCCTGCTGCCTGTGCCATGAGCAAAGATCAGGACAAACTGTATACAATTGCAGCACAGGTGCAAAATTACCTGGCCTATCTTGCGGATCAGGGCTTTACCGGAGTGGACTGCAGTGCAGGCAAGCTGGAACGTGTTTTTTCCTGGGGCAGAAATCCGGATGCCATTGCAGCGGCTGTAAAGAACTGCCGGGGCTGCCCGCTGGCCGGCAAGGGAGGGCAGGCGATAGCCGGGGCCGGGGACCAGCAGGCCCGGATCATGTTTGTTGGCGGCTGGCCTGAGCCGGAAGATGCACAAAACGATCTGCCCTTTTCCGGGCGGGCGGGGCAGCTTTTGAACCGGATGATACAGGCTATGGGCTTTAGCAGGGATACCGTCTATTTAAGCTTTGCCGTAAAATGCCGCCCTCCGGGCGACAACCGGCCTGAATTCCGGGAGGTAATGGCATGCAGGCGTTTTCTGGAAAGCGAGATTGCCGCCGTAGGCCCGGAGGTGATCTGTACTCTGGGCGATATCGCTCTGCAGGCGCTTATCGGGGAAAACGCCTCCTGTGAAGCGGGCAGGGGCCGTTTTACCAGTTTCCGGGATACCGCTCTCATGCCCACATATTCCCCCGCTCACCTGCTTGCCGAACCCTCCGCCAAGCGCCTTACCTGGCAGGATATGAAACAGGTTCTGGATTTTCTGGGCCTCAAACCGGCGGCCGGGCGGCAGGGTGGTTCGGCAGGCGGCAAAGTGAAATAGTTATTGACAAGAAGGAAAAATTTGTATTATAAATATAATTTTAAAGATTTATAGTATGTAAGCGGGGGCTGCTGACCTCCGCTTTGTATTTTTAAGGCATACATAATGATTGATGCTGCCGTAAAAAGTCAGTTTGGGATGGCAAAGTAAAAAGTTTAAGATCAAGGCGACGCAAATCCCGAGGAATGCAGCGTACATAGGAGTACGTGAAATTCCGAGGGATGCAGCGCAACGCAGATATTGGACTTTTTACGAAGCCATCGATGATTCGCCATTGAAAAGGAGGGGACTGCAAATATGGGCAAGAAGGAAAAACAGGCGAAGGAGAAGCCCCTTGACAAGATGACAGCCACTGAACTGCGTGGGGTTGCCATTGAAATGCCGGAGATTACCGGTGCCAGCGGCATGAACAAAACCGAGCTGCTAAAGGCCATCAAAAAGGTTAAAGGCATCGAGGAGCAGAGCAAGAAGAAGGAGGCAAAGGTATCGGTTCGGGAGCTTAAGGAAAAGATCCGGGATCTTAAGAAAAAAAGACAGACCTCGCTTGAGGCTGATGACAAGAAAATGGCGGAGATCTATCGCCGCCGTATCAGCAGGCTCAAGAAGAAAACCCGGAAAGTGGCCTGATTCTTCTGCTTTTGCCTATGGAAAACAGCCCAAAGTTTCTGCCGCAGAAGCTTGCCTTTGATATTGACGGGGTATTTGCCGACACCATGACGCTTTTTCTGGAGATTGCGCAGCATGAGTTCGGCCTCGACACCCCCGCATATGAGGAGATCCGGGAGTATCATTTTCCGGGTGCCGCCAGTATGGATGAGGCGGTAGCCACGGAAATTCTGTTAAAGATCGTGGAGGGAGACTACAGCCTTACGTTAAATCCCATGGGCGGTGCTACCCGGGTAATCCGGCGGTTAAACCGGCTGTGTCGCCCGACACTTTTTGTGACAGCCCGGCCTTCCGCCGAATATATACATCGGTGGCTGCAGGAGGTACTTGCCCTGGGTGCCGAAGATATAGAGGTGGTGGCCACGGGTTCCTTTGAAGACAAGCAGGACGTTCTTTTAAGGTGGGGGATTCAGGCATTTGTTGAGGATCGCCTGGAAACCTGCTTTTTGCTCAGGGAGGCCGGCATCTCCCCGATCGTCTACAAGCAGCCCTGGAACAGGCGTCCGCATCCGTTTTTCGAGGTACATAACTGGCGGGATATTGAAAATCTGATTGCATTTGAATGAATGAGACATCCATAAATCGGCTGATACAGCGTTTTGTTGATTACCTTTCACTGGAGAAGGGCTATTCGGCAAACACATGCCGGGCCTATGCGCATGATCTCGAGGATTTCCTGGAGTTTTTCCTCAAAAACAGGGCTCTGCCCATGATCGGTGAAGATGATCGGGAGGACGCTGACGCAACAGATGTCGAGGCCGCGGGCAGCCTGATTCTGCGCAGTTATCTGGGAAGTCTGCACAAGCAGAAGCTGAAAAAGACCTCCATTGCCCGCAAGATTTCCTCTATCCGCTCCTTTTTCAGTTTTCTGGAAAAGCACGGCGTAATACGGCAGAATCCGGCAGAGACGGTGTTGACCCCCAAACAGGAAAAGCCGGTGCCGTCCTGTTTGACTGTGGACGAAGTCTTCCGGCTGCTTGACAGCATAGATACCGCGACCCTGATGGGCAAGCGCAACCGGGCGATCCTGGAAGTCCTCTACTCCACAGGCATCCGGGTTTCGGAGCTGGTGGGGCTTGATGCTGCTGACGTGGATTTTTCAACAAAAACGCTGCGGGTTCTGGGAAAGGGCAATAAGGAGCGGGTGGTTCCGATCGGGCAGAAGGCTCTTGATGCCATTGAAGACTACCGGCGGAGCCTGCAGGCAAAAAATAAAATTGTTGCTGCAAGCGGGGGAGCCCTGTTTTTAAACAAGAACAAAGGGCGGCTCAGAAGCCGGTCTGTGGCCCGGATGCTGGATAAAGCCGCAGTTGCAGCCGGACTTTCGGTTCCGGTATCGCCGCATGCCCTGCGCCATTCCTTTGCCACCCATATGCTGGATGCGGGGCTTGACCTGCGCTTGGTCCAGGAGCTTTTGGGTCACAGGCAGCTCTCGACCACACAGAAATACACGCACGTCAGTATTGACAGTCTGATGGCTGCGTATGATCAGGCGCATCCCCGCAAATAGCATCCGGAAAGGCAGGTTGAAGATGGAAATACGCTCTACAACGATATTAGCGGTCCGTTATAAAGGTAAAGTAGCGGTTGCAGGCGATGGGCAGGTAAGCCTGGATACCTCGGTGATCAAGCATCACGCAAAAAAGGTGCGCAGAATTTATAATGACCGCATTATTGTGGGCTTTGCCGGAGCCACGGCTGATGCCTTAAATCTTTCCGAGCGGCTGGAAGGAAAGCTGGAGCGTTATAACGGAAATCTCATCCGGGCGGCAGTCGAGCTTGCCCGCGACTGGCGGACCGATAAATATCTTCGCAGGCTGGAAGCCATGATGATTGCCGTGGATGCCGAGCAGATGCTGCTGATTTCCGGCAACGGCGATGTGATTGAGCCGGATGAAGGGGTGGTGGCCATAGGCTCCGGCGGCGTGGCCGCGCACTCGGCTGCTGCGGCGCTCATGCAGTACACGGAAGGAGAGGATTTTGACGCCCGTCAGATTGTTGCCGCTGCCATGAACATCGCGAGCAAGGTATGCATCTACACGAATGATTCTATAACAATCGAGGAACTCTGAGTTTTTCGATCCAAATGAGACGGCATAGATTAAAGTATGAGTGATTTGAAACCAACCGATATTGTAACTGAACTGGACAAATATATTATCGGTCAGGATAAGGGCAAGCGCTCGGTCGCAATTGCGCTTCGCAATCGCTGGCGCAGGCGCCAGGTGGATCCGGAGCTGCGTGAGGAGATTGCGCCCAAAAACATTATCCTGATCGGTCCCACGGGTGTTGGCAAAACCGAAATTGCCAGAAGGCTGGCCCGCCTGACGGACTCGCCCTTTATCAAGGTGGAGGCCTCAAAGTTTACGGAAGTCGGATATGTGGGCCGGGACGTGGAATCCATAATACGGGATCTTCTGGAGCTTACCATCAATCATCTCAAGGCCTGCGCCCAGGAGGCGGTGCAGGGAAAGGCCCGTGAGATTGCGGAAGAGCGTATGCTGGATCTGCTGCTTCCTTCCTCCAGTGAAAACCAGAGCCCCCGGTCCGGCCAGCAGACGGGTGAGCATGGGGGCGCGGAAGTTATGGAGATCGGAGAGTCAGGACAGGCCCAGAGCGGGCAGGTCAGCTCCTCTACCCGGGAAAAATTCCGGCGCATGCTGCGTGAGGGCAAACTCGACGAGCGTTTTGTGGACATGGAGGTCCAGGATAAATCCGGGTCCATGGTGGAGATCTTCTCCAATACGGGAATGGAGGAGATGGGGATCAATATGCGCGACATGCTCGGCAGCTTTTTGCCCCAAAGCCCCTCCAAGAAACGGAAAATGAAGGTCTCCGAGGCAATGGAGATTCTCTGCCAGGAGGAGGCCCAGCGGCTGGTGGACATGGATAAGGTCGTTTCCGAGGCCATCGAAAAGGTGGAACAGTCCGGGATCATTTTTCTGGATGAGATCGACAAGGTTACCGGCAAGGAAGGCGGCGGCGCAGGAGGGCCCGATGTTTCCAGGGAGGGCGTGCAGCGCGACCTTCTGCCCATTGTGGAGGGCACCACAGTAAGCACCAAGCATGGGCCGGTAAAGACCGATCATGTCCTCTTTATTGCCTCGGGAGCCTTTCACATGAGCAAACCCGCAGATTTGATTCCCGAGCTGCAGGGACGCTTCCCGATCCGCGTGGAGCTTGATTCACTGGGTCGCGAGGAATTTGCCAGGATCCTGACAGAGCCGAAAAACGCCCTTCTGCTTCAGTACATTGCCATGCTGAAAACCGAAGGTCTTAACGTCCGTTTTGCAGATGAAGCGATTGCGGAAATTTCAGCTTTCGCCGAGCAGGTCAACAACCAGACTGAGAATATAGGCGCCCGGCGGCTGCATACACTGATGGAGCACCTGCTTGAGGATCTTTTGTTTTCGGCCCCGGACATGGAAGAGCAGGACGTCCTTATCGACAAGAGTTATGTGGACGAGAGATTAAAAGATATCAAAGAGGACGAGGATCTTACGCGATATATCCTGTAGCGGGCGGTGGAGAGCATCCCTTCTGTCTTCATCAATCGCACGGATAACGCATCGGTTAAGCCAATGACGCCCAATACCGCCGACATACTCATTGAGGCCCTGCCCTACATCCGTTTTTTTTCCGGGATGACCATCGTGGTCAAATACGGCGGCCACGCCATGGTGGATGAGCAACTGCGGATGGATTTCGCGCGGGATATCACCCTTATGAAATACGTGGGCATCAACCCCGTGGTCGTCCACGGCGGAGGGCCGCAGATTAACTCGGTGCTTGAGCAGATGGGGATTTCTCCCCGTTTTGTAAGCGGTATGCGCTTTACGGACCAGCAGACCATGGATGTGGTGGAGATGGTGCTGGGGGGAAAGGTGAACAAGGCCATAGTGGCTGAGATCAATCAGCAGGGAGGCAAATCCGTCGGGCTTTGCGGAAAGGACGGAGGGTTGATCTCCGCGGAGAAGCTACAGATCATGCATCAGCCCGATGAAACAAAGCCTCCGGAGATTATCGATCCCGGCCTGGTGGGCAGAGTCACTGATGTCGATGCAACCATTATTCACACCCTTACCAGCCAGGGCTTTATCCCGGTGATTGCTCCCGTGGGGGTGGGCCCAAACGGTGAAACCTTTAACATCAATGCGGACCTGGTGGCCTCTAAGCTGGCGGCCGCTTTAACCGCCGGCCGCCTGATTTACCTGACCGATGTGGACGGCATTCTGGACGGGCAGGGCGGGCTTATTACCTCCATTGACGCGGCTGCCACTCAGAAGATGCTTGAGTCGGAGACCATATCAGGCGGCATGATTCCCAAGATTGAATACGCCCTGGACGCCCTGGGCAACCGTGTGGGAAAGGTCCAGATCATCAACGGTACCCGGCGGCACTCGCTGCTTCTGGAATTGTTCACGGACAAAGGCATCGGAACGGAAGTAACCCAATGAATGAAGAAGTTATCCAGCAGGCCGATAAGGTTATTGCCTCCACCTACAAGCGTTTCCCCATTGTTATCGAGGGCGGCCGCGGCTGTACCCTCTGGGATGCGGACGGCAGGGAATATACAGATTTTGTGGCCGGAATCGCGGTATGCAGCCTGGGCCATGCCGTGCCGGAAATCGCCAGGGCGCTCTGCCGACAGGCGGATCAGCTCTTTCACGTCTCCAATCTGTACTACACGAGGCCACAGGTGGAGCTTGCCTCCTGGCTTGTTGACCGCAGCTTTGCCGATCGCGTATTTTTCTGCAATTCCGGGGCGGAGGCCAACGAGGCGGCCATCAAACTGGCCCGCAAGTACTTCCACGACCGGGCAGAGAGCGGCAGGCACCGGATTATTGCCCTGGAACAGTCTTTTCACGGACGAACCCTTGCCACCCTTTCCGCGACCGGCCAGGAAAAAATCCGCCACGGGTTTGACCCGATTTTAACCGGCTTTGATTTTGTCCCTTTTAATGACGCAGAGGCCGTCAGAAACAGCATCAATGAGAGCACCTGTGCCGTGATTATTGAGCCCGTCCAGGGAGAGGGAGGGGTGCGCTGCCCCTCTGCCGGCTACATCGAGGCGGTGCGCAAGGCATGCGACGACAGCGGTGCACTGCTGATTTTTGACGAGGTCCAGACGGGTATCGGCCGCACGGGACGGCTTTTTGCCTATGAACACTTTGGCATTACCCCGGATATCATGACGCTTGCCAAGGCGCTGGGCAACGGGCTTCCCATAGGCGCCATGCTGGCCCGCGAGGAAATCGCAAAAGCCTTTCAACCGGGAGTGCATGCCACGACTTTTGGCGGTACGCCGGTTATTACAGCGGCAGCCCTGGAAGGACTGCGCCTTATGGAACGTGAGGACGTGCTGAGCTACTGCCGGGAAACCGGCCGGTATTTCATGGAGCAGCTGCTTGACCTGCAAAAGCGGCATGCGGTAATTACAGAAGTACGGGGCATGGGGCTGATGATCGGAATGAGCCTTTCCATTGAGGGCATGCCGGTTGTGGACGCCTGCATGGAGCGGGGCTTTTTGATTAACTGCACACAGGAGAAGGTGCTGCGTTTTGTGCCGCCTCTCGTTATTAGCAAAAGCGAGATTGACTCCCTGATCGAATGCCTGGATGCCATTTTCAGCGGTTATCGCTGAGAGCAAAGGAAAAAGGAGTACCCATTGAATAAAAACCTGTTAACCCTGGCTGCGCTTGAAGGCGCGGATATGGAGCTGCTTTTTGAACGGGCGGCGGAGCTGAAGGAACGCAGGAAAAAGCGCATTACTGATCAACCGATGCTGGGCAGGTCTCTTGGCCTTGTATTTGACAAGCATTCCACCCGAACCAGGCTTTCCTTTGAGGTAGCCGCTATCCAGTTGGGCGGGGTGCCTATTTTCATAAGCAGCAGGGATACCCAGATGGCCCGAGACGAACCGGTCCGGGATACAGCCCGCGTGCTATCCCGGTACCTGGATATTGTGGCCATCCGTACCTATTCCCAGAGTTTTCTGGAAGAGTTCGCGGAAGCTGCCGAAATTCCCGTTATCAATGCTTTGACGGATCTGTATCATCCCTGCCAGGTTTTAAGCGATCTGCTGACGGTAATCGAGAAAAAGGGAGGCTGCCGGGGGATGAAAATAGCCTGGTTGGGAGACGGCAACAACATGGCCAATTCCTGGATTAATGCGGCGGCGGCGCTGGAGCTGGATCTGACCCTGGCCTGCCCCGAGGGCTACGGTCCGGATCCCGGGGTGCTCGAGGCGGCAAAGGCCCGGGGCGGCAGGATTTGTCTGACCCGGGATCCACGCGAAGCGGTTGCCGGGGCTGATGTGGTCAACACAGACGTGTGGGCCAGCATGGGACAGGAAAAAGAAAAAAGCGTGCGTGAAAAAGTATTTCAGCCCTATCAGCTCAATGCCGAACTGCTGAAAGGTGCTTCCGCCGATACCGTGGTCATGCACTGCCTGCCCGCTCATAGGGGCGAAGAAATCAGCGGGGAAGTGCTGGAAGGGCCTCAGTCCGTTGTATGGGACCAGGCAGAGAACAAACTGCACATGCACAAAGCGATACTGGATGTTTTGCTGCAGCAGTAAGAAATTTCCCTTATACCCTAAATCGTGCCCAAGGAGAGCTCAATTTGGATAAACATGTAAACAAGGTGGTTCTGGCCTATTCCGGAGGACTTGATACCTCTGTGATTCTCAAATGGCTGATTGAGACCTACGGCTGCGAGGTTGTGGCCTTTGCGGCAGACATCGGCCAGGGAGAAGAGCTTGACCATCTCGATGAAAAAGCCAGAAAGACCGGCGCGAAAAACGTTTATATCGACGATCTTCGCGAAGAGTTTGTCCGCGACTTTGTTTTCCCCGCATTTAGGGCCAATGCCATTTATGAAGGCCAGTATCTGCTCGGCACCTCGCTTGCCCGCCCCCTTATTGCAAAGCGGCAGATGGAGATTGCAGGCTTTGAAGGGGCGGATGCGGTCAGTCACGGGGCCACCGGCAAGGGCAATGACCAGGTGCGCTTTGAGCTTTGTTATTACGCCATTGATCCGGCTATTACCATCATCGCCCCGTGGCGCCAGTGGGAGTTAAATTCCCGCAATGCCCTGATGGCCTTTGCGCAGAAACACGGCATACAGGTGCCTGCGAGCAGGGAGAAGCCCTACAGCACGGACCGCAATCTGCTGCATATCAGCTACGAAGGCGGCATCCTGGAAGATCCCTGGAATCCGCCGCCCGAGGATATGTTTACCCTGTCGGTATCGCCGAAGGAAGCCCCGGACAGGCCCGAGGAGCTGGAGATCGCCTTCAGAAAGGGCGACCCCGTGGCCATAAACGGCAACAGCCTCCCGCCCGCGGCGCTTCTTGCCCAGCTCAATGAATTCGGCGGCCGCCATGGCATCGGCAGGGACGACATTGTGGAAAACCGTTTTGTTGGAATGAAATCGCGCGGCGTTTATGAAACCCCCGGCGGAACAATACTCAGAAAAGCACATATGGCTGTGGAGTCCATCACCATGGACCGCGAGGTGATGCATCTTCGGGACTCCCTGGTACCGCGTTATTCGGAAATCCTTTATTATGGCTTCTGGTTCTCCCCGGAGCGCGAGATGCTGCAGAAAATGATCGACGAGAGCCAGGAAAATGTAAGCGGGGTGGTGCGTCTCGAGCTCTACAAGGGCAATTGCCGGGTTCTTGGCCGGAAATCAACGGAGTCGCTCTACAGCGAGGACTTTGCTACTTTTGAAGACGACACGGTCTACCGGCAGCAGGATGCCGAAGGCTTTATCCGCTTGAACGCCCTGCGCCTGCGAATCCGAAAGCTGATGGAGAAGCGGGGCTGAGGCGCCGTGCCTGGCAAAGCTTGCAACAACTTGATGGAAAGGCCTTTAAATGGCGGACAAACCCTGGGACGGCAGGTTTTCGGAACCAACAGACAAGGCTGTTGAACGGTTTACTTCCTCCATTGACATCGACAAACGCCTCTATCAGCACGATATCAACGGAAGCATCGCTCACTGCCGGATGCTTGGCAGGTGCGGCATTTTAAGTGAAGCCGAAACAGCCTCCATTGTGGAGGGCCTGGAGAAGGTGCGGGCGGAAATCGAGCAGGGATCCTTTGCATTTACAGACCGGCTCGAAGATATACATATGCACGTCGAGGACCGCCTCTTTGCCCATGTGGGGACACTGGCCCGGAAACTGCATACCGGCAGAAGCCGAAACGATCAGATCGCCACCGATGCCCGCCTTTATCTGCGCGAGGAAATCCATGCCATCCTGGAGGGACTGCACCGGTTTCGGCAGGCTATTGTATCCTTTGCCCAGTCCCATTCCGATGTCGTGATTCCGGGCTATACCCATTTGCAGCGGGCCCAGCCGGTGCTTTTCTCCCATCACCTTATGGCCTATTACGAAATGTTTTCCAGGGATGCAGAGCGCCTGCGCGAGGTGCTGAAACGGGTAAACGTCCTGCCTCTGGGCGCCGCCGCCCTTGCCGGAACCACCTATCCCATTGACCGGGCATATACCGCAGAGCTCCTGGGGTTTGCCAGGGTCTCCGAAAACAGTATGGATGCGGTTTCAGACCGGGATTTTATGATGGAATTTCTTTCTGCGGCAAGCATATGCATGATTCATTTCTCCAGGCTCTCGGAGGAACTGGTGCTCTGGTCCTCCGCCGAGTTTTCCTTTATTGAAATTTCCGATGCTTTCGCCACCGGCAGCAGTATCATGCCGCAGAAGAAGAACCCTGATATTCCTGAGCTGGTGCGGGGCAAATCCGGCCGGGTAATAGGCAGCCTGGTCTCGCTGCTTACTCTTATGAAATCTTTGCCTCTGGCCTACAACCGGGATATGCAGGAGGATAAGGCGCCGCTTCTGGACGCGGTGGAGACGCTGAAGTCCTGTGTTGATGTCTATTGCCGGATGCTTCCCAACATCGTCGTAAACCGCGGCAAAATGACGGATGCGGCCAATACCGGTTATTTGAATGCAACGGATCTGGCCGATTACCTGGCCGTTCGCGGCATGCCTTTTCGCGAAGCTCACGGATGCGCCGGGCGCGCGGTGACTTATGCGCTCTCCCGGGGAAAAGAGCTGCACGAACTTGGGCTGGAGGAATTGAAATCCTTTTCATCCCTGATCGAAAATGATATTTACCAAGCCTTGGCACCTGAAGCCATGATCGGCCGCAGACGATCCCAGGGCGGCACTGCGGCGGAGAACGTGCAGGCCCAGATGCAAAGAGCCGTGCGGCAGCTGGACGGGGAGTCAGGCAAAGCCTGACAGGGGTATCAGAAGCATCCTTTACGGAAACGAAAGAACTTGCCATGCGCACTGCAATGCTGATTGGGAAAATCCTGCTGCCGGGGCTTCTGGCAGCGGCTGCGCTTCTGCTTTTTTCAGGCTGCGGAAAAAAGGCCCCGCCCCATCCGCCGACAGAAATCAATTTGCCGGAAATCCGTGATCTGGAAGCCACTCAGGAGGATGGCAGGTTGACATTGACCTGGCCGATGCCCGACTGGGAGACGCCGGTCGGTGTGCGGATTGCGAAATTTTTTGTCTACCGGGCCAAGGTGGATGCGGATGAGGCCTGTGAGGGCTGTCCGGTCGCTTTTCGGCGGGTTGGCAGGGTAGGTGTCGATGACATGAACGCTGCCTTCGGCCTGGATCTTCACTATGCGGAGGATCTGGAGAAAGGGTTTCATTACCGCTACAAGGTTGCGCCCTATACCAATACGGGGCTGGAGGGCAGCGCCTCCAATATTGTCCGTTTAAATTACTAAACCAAATGGATGAGTCTCATGAATGCCGCTGCCGGTCTGATCAACAGGGTTATCATTGCGATCGGCTCTAACATGGATGAGCCGATGACAAACTGCAGGCAGGGAGTTGCCGCGCTGGCCGGGACAGAAGATCTGGAGATAGCTGCCTGCTCCGGTTTTTATATAACCGAACCCGTAGGGTATGCCCGGCAGCCCTGGTTTGTCAATGCGGCTGTAAAGGTCAGAACAAGGCTTGATCCGCTCTCGCTTCTACGCCGGTTAAAGCAGATGGAATCCCGCTTTGGCCGAAGGCCGGGCGGTATCCGAAACGGGCCGCGCATTCTGGATCTGGACATTATATTCTACAATGACCAGGTGATTGAAACCGCAGAGCTTGTTATCCCTCATCCCCGGATGCAGGAGCGGGGTTTTGTACTCCGGCCCTTGTGCGAGATTGCCGCGGAATGGAAGCATCCGGTATTCGGGAAAACAGCGTGCCGGCTGCTTGAGCAGATGCAGGGCTGCCATGAAAAATGCATTCCAATGGCGGAGATGTTTAATTAATCCCTGAGAGACAGAGCTAAGTCGCGATTTTTTATAAAGCCGTAAAAGTCAACAGTTGTAAAGCAAAAGGAGTCAGTGCATGAAATTTTTCATTGATACGGCAAATGTGGAAGAAATCCGGGAAGCCAAGAACATGGGCATGGCGGATGGCGTAACTACCAACCCCAGCCTTATTGCAAAAGAAGGTGGTGATTTCCGGGAGATTATTACCGAGATCTGTGATATTGTGGACGGCCCCATAAGCGCGGAAGTGATAAGCCTGGAGGCCGATGGTATGATAGGCGAGGCCCGCAGTCTGTCCAGGATCCACAAAAACATAGTGGTTAAAATCCCCATGACCATAGAAGGCATGAAGGCTGTGCGCACCCTTTCCGCTGAAGGGATAGGAACCAATGTCACCCTTGTGTTCTCTCCGCTGCAGGCCCTTATGGCGGCAAAGGCGGGAGCAAGCTTTGTCAGTCCATTTATCGGCCGGCTAGATGATCTTTCCCAGGACGGCATGAGTCTGGTGGAGCAGATTCTTACCATGTATACTAACTACGGCTTTGAAACCGAGGTTATTGTGGCCAGCGTAAGGCATCCGCTCCATGTTTTAAACGCGGGCCTTATGGGTGCTCATATCGCCACTATTCCCTTCAAGGTGCTGGATAAACTCGCCGCCCATCCCATGACGGATAAAGGCATTGAAGCTTTTCTGGCGGATTGGGAAAAATCCGGCAATTAATCAGGATGATCGGAACATGGACCGCAAAATCAGAATCATTGAGTGGATCAGGCACCCCAACAGTCTGACCCTGTTCAGGGTGGCTGCAGTGCCGCTTTTAATCATTCTGCTGCTTTTTGACAACAGGGCCTGCAGCATACTGGCCGCACTGGTATTCAGCGTGGCCGCGATCACGGATTATTTTGACGGATACGTGGCCCGGCGCTACGGCCTGGTCTCCAACATGGGAAAAATCATGGACCCGCTGGCTGACAAGCTGCTGGTCTCCTCTGCCTTTATTATGATGATATCCCTGCAGCGGGTGCCCGCATGGATGATCTGTGTTATTATCGGCAGGGAACTCGCCGTAACCGGGCTGCGCAACATCGTCTCCGAAAGCGGCGAGGATGCGGGCGCCTCCATGCTGGGAAAACTCAAAACCGTTTTCCAGATTGCCGCGATCATTCCTCTGCTGATTCATTATTCCTTTTTCGGGATTAATTTTCAGATAATCGGCGCTGTCCTGCTGTGGATCGCCCTGGTGATAACCCTCTGGTCGGGTATTGATTATTTTATGAAATTCCGAAAGCTGCTGAAATACTAAAAATTGAAAATCCCCGGAGGGTTTGAAATTAATTTTTAAAGCTAAAAAAGACTTAACTACCTTAAAATAACTCAGAAATAAACAGGTTTAAAAATTTGAAACGCTCAGTTTAGGTAAAAGAGTGGATGAACAGGGGCTGAGTTCTGTTCTAACGTTGTTATCTCTGCTGATCCCTATGATGAAGACTCTCTCATGAAGCTAATGGGGGAAAAGTTTATGGTCTGAAGACTCTGGCGGCCAGCCTGCCCTGAAAAGCCGATCAGTCTGCAGAAGGTGCGGCCCGGCGATTTTATCCCCCGCTAATTTTGATAAAATTTGCGCTTGACAAGCCGGCCAAAAATTTATAGGTATAGAACAAAATTTTTGAGCGGGAATAACTCAGTGGTAGAGTGCAACCTTGCCAAGGTTGAAGTCGCGAGTTCGAATCTCGTTTCCCGCTCCAGTTGTGATGGCGGCATAGCCAAGTGGTAAGGCAACGGCCTGCAAAGCCGATATTCTCCGGTTCGAATCCGGATGCCGCCTCCAAAATTTCCTTACAAACAGGGCTTTTCGAATCGTCGGAGGTGGGAATTTCTTTTCCCGGGTTTTTCCCAGGGGGATAAAACCTTAAATATTTACCGTCGCGCTCAACTTGAATATCTTTAACCACACCCATATGGAGATATTTCAACATACAAGCCCGTGCCGTGCTGTTTTTGTTGTAATGGTGTTCAAGTCGATCCATCATGTCTTTAAAGCAAATACCGGGGTCACTCTCCACTATCCGGCGCAATTCAAAACAAGTTTGTTGAAACGGTGTCCAGCGCATACCTTCGCTATTCCCAGCTTTCGCCCAAGTTTTATGATGCTCAGTTATGGCGTTAAAAAGTTTGTCGCTTCGCTTTCGTTGAAGTTTTGGCGGGCATAGGTGAAAATTTGTTACAGGATCGTATTGTCGGTTACGGACATGGATCATGCCAATACCAAAATGCCGCAAAAACATTCGGGCCGCATCACTCCCCCTGTTGTGACGTTTCGGGCTTGGAATTGCGATTGATATAAAATTTGCATATCCGCGCCACCTAATAGCTTGTTCAAGCAGGGCGAGGCTTAATGATGTTTTACACTCAATTATCCACAACAAGTTATCGTTAAGAGCGACAATATCAGCGGTTCTATCAAATGCGTTGGGCTGCACTTCCTGATAAACGTCCCAATGTTGTGATTCGAGCCACGCTACAACTTTTTCGGCCAATTCAATTTCTTTCAACTCGTATCCTTTTTCTTAATCTCCACCACATCAGCCTTACC
>JAWOFF010000062.1:0-2571 GCA_046482325.1 Desulfosalsimonadaceae bacterium | reverse complement strand
TCTGGATTTATGTACTGTTTCCTGCTGCCCTTTTTGCATGGCCCCGCCGGTCCATGCCTCAAGTTCGGCTCGTTTCTGGTATATATTGTAGAAAAGCCGGCTGGCTTCCCTTCTGTAATTAAGCACCTTAATTCGGGCCTCGATCATGGTGTCGAACTCCACCTTGTCCACCTCGTATGCCTCAATCGCGGACCTTGCCCACTGGCCGGCCTGGGGGATCAGCTCATTTTTATAAAGCTCGTATCTGCGGCGGCTGTCTTTGATCTCAGCGGCCAGGGAGCTGATGCGGTAAGGCAGGCGGGTCTTGAGATCGTTGTACCGGTTGCGGGCGGAACGCTGATTTTCGGTTGCTGCTGCAACCTCGCTGGACTGTTTGCTTTTGTGCCAGAGGGGGATGTCCATTGCCACTGCGGCAGAGAAAAAATCCGGCAGATCCCTTCCGGTGCGGTCTTCGTCACGCTGTCCGTAGGTCAGGCGGATGTTGAAATCCGGGTAATAATCTTTTTCCGCCAGCCGGGTTTCAGCCTCCGCGCCCTTGATTGCAGCCTGCATTCCCTTTAAATCCGGGTTTCTGGCCAGCGCGCTTTTAGCCAGCGCCTCTGTTGCAAACGAGAAATCCGGTTCGGGCAGATCCGAAGGCGGATCAATGGATTTACGGTCCTGCCTGTTTGTGAGTTCATGAAGCCGGTCTTCTATGGTGCTTCTTCGGCTTTCAAGCCTGACAGCCTCGTCTTCGAGTCTTGAGATTTCAACCTCGGCCTGGAAGATGTCCTGCTGCAGGCCCTCGCCCACTGCGTATCCGCTCTCGGCATCCCGGCGTATGCGCTCGAGCAGTTCAATCAGCTCGTCATTTATGCGCTGGCTTTCTGCCACGTAGCCCAGTTCATACCAGGCGTCTGCCACGTCCCTGGCAAGTTCGAGGCGGGCTGCCACGAGCCCGGCTTTTTCCTTCCTGGCGTTTTGCGCCGTGGTTTCGGATCTGAGATCCAGCTTGGAAAGCCAGGGCACGGTCTGTTCCAGAAAGATCTGCTTCTGGGTCATGGGTTCCTGGTCAAATGCAAAGCTGTCTGTGGGCAGGCTCTGCACTGCAAACCCAAGTTTGGGGTCGGGCAGGGTGCCGGCTGCATGGGTGCGGCTTTCCAGCGCCTTGACCTGTGCGGCCCGGCTCCGGAGGGCGTGATTGTTCTGCAGGGCTTCGTCAATAAGCTGCTGCAAACCAGGCGGGGCCCATATCATTTCCGCCGGGCGGGCGGCCCCGGGGTGACCCGTGATCAGCAGCAGGGTCAATGCAGCGGCAAGCATCCATTTTTTTCCGTCGAGTGGCGGAGGTTTCATCGGCTGTCTCCCGGAAGTCTCTGAAAAGGTTTGGCCATGGCTTTTTTCCGGCCGTTTCCCGTGACCGGATAATTCCTCCTGATTCAGAAGGAATTCAAGATGCATGCCGGAGCGGAAAATATTACCGCATTTATGCGCTTTCTGTCCGGTCATTTATGGGGTCCTGTCCGGCCGGGATCTGTTTTGCTGTGTTTTATAAAAAATAATCGCTTTGCCGGGTTCTGTCAGGAAAAATGCCGTTAGATCCGCACATGCGGGAAAAATTTTCACAGGCACACGCCTGTCCGGAGGCCGGGGTGAGAAAAAAATGCACGCTTTGGGGTGTTTTCCCGGAGCTGGGGATAGGCTTTAGTTTGCCTATCGCCTTATTCGTTTTCCATTTTTCCGAATTCGGCAAGATCTGCCAGCCCCTGCCGATCCAGAAGGCGGATTTCCCGGCCTTCCACTGAAATCAGTTCCTGCTGGCTCATCTTTCGCAGCATCCGGGAAAGGGTTTCCGGGATCGTGCCCAGAAAACTGGCCAGGTGTCCCTTGGATATGTTGAGGGTGATGCGTTCCGGGTTGTTCTGCTCTTCTGCCTGAAGCAGAAAATATCCGGCCAGCCTTGCCGGCACTTCCTTTAAGGACAGGTTCTCTACCTGGACCGTGAAATGCCGCAGCCGCTGGGACAGCACGCCCAGCATGTTCATGGCCACGGATGGATTCCGGGCGATCAGGTCCCTGAAGGCCCGGCGCGGAAAAAACAGGACGCGCCCCTTTTTCACCCCTTCGGCGGTGGCGGGAAAGGCCTGCCCGGAAAATACCGGCACCTCCCCGAAGGGTTCGCCCGGGCCGAACATGTGCAGGATCTGCTCTTTTCCTTCCGTGGAAAGCTTGTAGATCTTGATCAGGCCTTCGATGGTCACGTAAAAACCATCCCCCGGATCGCCTTCGGAAAATATGAGTTCGCCTGCGGTCACGGGTTTTTCAACGGCAATGGCAAGCAGGGCATCGATGTCTGCTTCCGGAAGACCGGCAAAAAGAATGGATTGGGAAAGGATTTGTTTGGCGGTGCGCATCTACGGCTCCTGAAAGGGGTTTCTCCTGGAAATATAATGATTTTTGACATAAATCAAGGCATCAATAAGCAGAAAGGTGCAAGGTGCAAGGTGCAAGGTTCAAAAAATAAAATCAAAGCTTTTAAGCATGCGGCAAAAAGTTATTTGCAGTGCTCGGTCCCGGGCGCGGCCCGGGGGG